>JALHOQ010000320.1 GCA_022842925.1 Bdellovibrionales bacterium | reverse complement strand
GCAGGTGCCGACGGTCATCGAATTCGTGGATATCGCGGGTCTGGTGGCCGGCGCATCTCAAGGCGAAGGTTTGGGCAATAAATTTTTGTCGAACATTCGCGAGACCGACGCCATCATTCATGTTGTGCGCTGCTTTGTGGATCCGAACGTGGTGCATGTGAGCGGCGGCGTGGATCCGTTGCGCGATATCGATGTGATCAATACCGAGTTAATGCTCGCCGATTTGGATTCTGTTGAGAAACGCTATAAAAAAATTGAAAAAGTGGCGCAGTCGACCAAAGACGCCAAGATCAAGAGCGAATTCAGTATCTGCAAAAAACTTTACGACGCTTTGAAAGAGGGCAAGCCGGCGCGGACCGTTGAGGTTTTAGAGGACGAGTGGACGACGCTTAAGGAACTCCATCTTTTGACCGCCAAGCCTGTGCTCTATGTCTGTAATGTGAACGAAGAGGAATTTCTCTCCGGAAAAAGCGCCATGGCCGATTCAGTGGCGGAGCGGGCGAAGTCGGAGAATAACCTGGCGCTGAGCATTTGTTCGCAGATGGAAGCCGAGATTGCGCAGTTGGATGCGTCGGAGCGTGGAGAGTTTCTCGCCTCGATGGGCATCAAGGAACCCGGGTTGCATCGGCTGATCCGCGAAAGTTATCGCTTGCTGAACCTGATCACCTACTTCACTGCGGGCGAGAAAGAAGTGCGCGCCTGGACTGTGGTCAAGGGAATGAAGGCCCCGCAGGCCGCGGGCGTGATTCACACGGACTTCGAACGAGGATTTATCCGCGCGGAAACTTATCACTGCGAAGATCTCTTTCAGTTCAAATCGGAAGCCGCCGTAAAAGAGGCCGGTAAGTATCGCTCTGAAGGCAAAGATTATGTCGTCACGGATGGCGATATCATGCTGTTTAGATTCAACGTTTAAAAAAAGTCTTTGAGCGCGACACCTTCGATGTCGATGGTGCAAAAGGATACCACCACCTATCCAAACGCGACCGAACGATGTTCGCCGCCGCAGCGCTTCGGAAAAAAGAACCTGGTACCTTTGGCCGAGATCCCCTCGTACGATTTTTAGGCGCGGGCACGATGCCCGTTTAATTTTCCAAGGGGGCAAAATGTTCACGCGGATTCTATTGCTCATCTCCATTTTGACTTCTTCCTCTGCCTTCGCGGACACCGTGCGCGCGGTCTATAAGGCGCCCGTCGGGATCGCTTCGACGAAAATGAAACGGATGACTTTTGGTTTGAGCGCCAAACAGGTCGCCGCGATTCGCGATCTCACTCACGGTGAGATTGATATGGGCAATGTCTTTTATCAGGAGATCGGCGACCACGAGGTGAACTTACTCAGTTCGAGCAGCGGCTTTTCTGGCGTGATCTACCCGAACGTGCCGCCGCCCGCTTTGATCGAGCCCAAAAGCATATCACCGGAACCTTGGGTGGGCGACCCGGCGTTGAAAGGCCAATGGTGGATTGATGACCTGCAAGTTCCCGCTGCTTGGAGCTTGGCCACTGGCCAAGGCGTGGTCGTCGCCGATTGCGATGCGGGCTACTACCATGATGAACCGGATCTTAAGGACAATATGTTAATGGATCATGCTTACGACTTGGCCGATAAAGAAAATCCGACGGTGGTGAACGATGGCCCCTACGCCTTTCATGGTACGGCAGTGGCTGCGATTATCGCCGGAGTGAAGAACGACCTCGGCACCAACGGGATTGCCTACAATTCGAAAATCGTTCCACTACAAAACTTCAACTACGACAACAAAGACGATCTTGATAAGGAAGAGGCCACCGCTGCTTGTATCTTACGCGCGGTCACGGTTCCGAGTGTAAATGTGATCGTGCTTGAAAATCAGACTGGCAATGGCTCGAGCGAGACTTTTATCGGCACGCGCGATGCCGTTCGTTTAGCCATGAAGGCCGGCATAACGGTTGTCGGCGCCGGCGGTAACTACAGCGTTGAGTTGATCGAAGAGAAAAAAGACGACACGGGTTCGATTATTGTGGGAGCTCTGGCGCGCACGGGTGAACCAGCTTATTTTACAAATTACGGCGAGCGATTAACGGTCGGCGCGTTCGGTGAGCAGCTTTACACTTTATACGGGCCGAACGGCGCCTTTGGCGAATTTGGCGGCACTTCGGGCGCGACACCACAAGTGGCGGCGGCTGTGGCGATGATGAAGGAAGTAAATCCCTTTCTCACACCTGAGCGCATGCGTGAGATTTTGCAAGCGACTCGCACCGTGACCTCGGTCAATGCCCGCGCCGGCGGCCAATTGAACATTCCGCTCGCGCTCGAGTCGGCCTTGAATTCATTGCCGGATACTAAGGAGTGGGCGAAACAGGAACTGTTTCGCCAGCAATTGATGGCGATCTTAAGAACCAATTAAATTTTTTATAAGCTTAAAAACTGTAAAGTTGCGGCAGGTTGATGTCGCAAGCATGACGGACATATCCACCACCCGAAGACCGATGGACGATCGTGTACAGTCCTGAGGAAGATGGTAGCTTTTTGTAACCCAACTCAGAACAAAAATAGGTGGCTTGGTAAAGCGAGTAATTTCGG
>JALHOQ010000319.1 GCA_022842925.1 Bdellovibrionales bacterium | reverse complement strand
AGTGGCGATTTTCTGATCGGCATGGCCGCCGGCGCGGGCTTACTCACCGGCAGCGTGATTGTGAAGAATATTTTAAAGCTTTTCGTTCAAGCTAAAAACCGCGGAGCTTTTTTAACCGTGTTGAGTCAACTCGGCTCCATGTCGCTGATGATCGTGGGCGGAACCGCCGCCTCGATGCTGTGGACCGAGAGCGTAAAACTACTCCCCTCGGCCGAAGCAATCGAAAAAGCAAAGGGTCTTGCCGGTCGCGCCGGGCTGGCCTATTCGAACGGCAGCTGGGACGCCTTCACGGCGAGCGCCGATGGCGCCCTTTGGCGACAGGTGACCGAGAAAATGTACCAGATTTTGCTACTCGACGATCAGCTGCGCTCCATGTGGATTTTCAATCTCTTCCGTTTCGGTCTTCGGGGCGAACTGGCCACGGCCCTTCCCGTATTGATGGGCGCGGCGTCCGTTGGCACTGTCGTCGGCACCGGTTCGGTGGGCCTCTTGACCGCGGGAGGCGTAGTTGCCGCCGGCGGAACCGTGGCCGCGGTCTCGGCTCCGGTACTGGGCTTTGTAATCGGTGCCGCCCTGGGATTTGTCGCACTCAACGTTGTCTTTGCGACCGACGCTCCCATTTATTTGAATCGCTTGCTGCAGAACTACCGGGCCTGGTCCGGAGAGAGAGCACTGGCCCAGAACGATTTTGAACTCAAAGCCACGGCCTGGCGCTTTAACGTGGCGCGGGCGGCGTCCCGTAACGATAGCTATGACCAGGCGTACACCGCTCTTCTCGCCGCGCAGCTCACTCAACGGGAACGCCATATCGACTCCGCGATCACCGCCACCCTCGAACAGTTTTATGAAATCCGTCTCGAGATCGAGTCGCTGAAGCAAAAGCTGCTCATTACTGAAACGGCCCTTAAGTCCGCCAAAATTCTGCCGCACCTCTATGTCTCGGTCGACGGCGAGATCCTTCCGTTTGAACAGGCGCGCGAAAAGGTTTGCCAATCCTCCCCCGACAACTGCGTGAAGGGCACACTCTATCAAGTGCGCCGCTATCGCGAGTTAAAACAGGCGCTGAGTTACGCCGATCAAACCTCGCTAACCGCGGCCCAGTGGATCGTGAACCTCCTCGCGAAAGACTCTGAAACGGTGAAAGCCATCGCCGACGAACCCTCAGCCATCTTTCCCTTCGCGATGTCGCAGAAGTTGGCCGAATATAAAGAGCGTGGAACCCTTCTCGCAGACTATCTCAAGTTTACATTCGGTGCCTCCGCTCCGGTATTTCAATCTCTGTGGCCCACGAGTCCGGCCAACCCTGCCCAGGCGAAAAAGGACCAACTCCAGGCCCTGCAAGATATTTCGGAATATTACCAACTGACTTTCTCCTCACAGAAAATCGCCAACAGCTTGATGGGAGTTACCAGCCGATGATGATCCGCGATCTTCTTCACCCCATTCTAACTGTGATTCTCAGCTACTCGCTGGCGCTCGGACCCGTGGCTGTTCTTCTTCCGACTGCGGCCGCGGCCCAACAACCGGCGGCCGAACAGAATCTTGGCACCCGTCTCGTGAATCTCGAATCCGATCTCGACCTGCTTCTCGACCGTGCCCAGTTCCCGAATGTTCCGCGGATGGGCGTGCGTGGACTGCCATCGAGCCAGGAACTGCGAGATGCCGAGGGACGAATCGCTGTCCTCACCAAAGAATTCCGGGATCAATTTGTAAGTCGGGTTCAAGAAATTCAGGACGCAAATCTGGAATGGTTGCCCCTTCAAGACTTGTCTCAGTATTACTCGCTCGCTCAAAAAATCGAGAGTCTGAAAGTGATTTTGGGGTTGAAGTCCGAACCTGCGGATTATGAGCGCCTCTACGGCATGAGCTTTTCGCTGCAAGATCTTTCACAACTCAACTTCTTCACCAAGCTCGCGTTCACGGGCCGCCACAATGTGGAAATTGGCGATCTGCTCGCCACGCAAAAGTTCCCGATGCTGACCGACCTGGTCTCCGATGGTCGTCGCATGGGCGTTACAGTTCGCCTGAATCCCGACTTTTTAAAGACCGCCGAGTACCAGCGCATGGCCGTGCAAATGAATATGCGCTCCAGCCTGATGTTCGCCGCTCACTACGCCGCTGACGGCATGTACCGCGCCCAAGCCATGACTGCCTATCTTGGCCCGGCCGAAAAGGTGGAGCTACCGGAGCCCTCGGAATACTGGCGCAGTCGCTTCGCTAGCTTTAAAGTGGCGCGAGAAGAAATTCTGCGCTCGCGCGAAAACGCCGTATTCGCCCGCCAGAAACCTCTTCTGGTTCGAGCGATCATTGACAGTCTGATTGAATTGCAAAAGGCCGGAGCTGGTCAGAGTTTAAACGAGAGTTTTTGGGCGTCTTACCAGACCTTACGCGGATCACCGCCACCCCAGCTGAATCTTGAAGCGATCAAGATCGAGGAGATGCAAGCTTTCTTTCTCGCCATAACAGCCACCGTTCGCCTATGGAACCTGCGCAATCTGAACGCCGATCTCGTGGGCGCCATCCAGTTCGCCAAACGCCTATCCTTACGCTTTCTTGTGCTGAACAACTCGAATCTCGTAGCTGAGCTGAATCCCGAACAACTTCGGAGCCTGGAAGCAGAGGTTGAGGCGCGAGCGGTTGATTTCACGCAGCAACACAGACAAAGCCAAACGCTCCGTCACCGT
>JALHOQ010000318.1 GCA_022842925.1 Bdellovibrionales bacterium | reverse complement strand
AGGATCGGAAGAATGGCTGAAGAACAAAATGCCGCACCCCCTAGAGATTTCAAAAAGATTCTGACGTTTCTGTTTATGGGCGTCAACGTGCTCGTATTGGGCGCGGGCGCGTACCTCGTCTACATGGCTACTCTTGGCGTTAAGCCTAAGGCCTTGAGCAACGAGCAGGCCGCGCAAGAGATTGCCCAGTTCGAGGCCAAGCTGCGCGGCGAGCCGGTGATGTACACCATGGCTCCGTTTAACACCAATCTCGATGGTGTGCCCCGTCGTCTAATTCGTCTTGAAGTGAGCTTGGAGATGATGGACGAGGAAGGCTACGAGGAAATCATCAACATCAGTCCGCAGGCACGGGATTCGATCATGCGCATTCTGCAGGCGAAATCGTACACCGACGTCGAAACGGTGCAAGGCAAACTCCATCTCAAGAATCAGATCGTGGCCGAGCTGAACACTTCGCTCAAAAAAGGCGTCGTCAAGAACGCTTATTTTTCTGAACTCGTCGTTCAATAGATTGACCCGCCCGTTCTCCCTCGTAAAATGAATGACTTGGGAGGAATCCAATATGAATTTTCGTTTATCTCTAATCGCGCTGGCGTTGGTGTTTTCGCCGCTCACTTCGGCTGCGCCGTCCACCGCCCCCGCCACTGGGAGCGCCAATCTCGAAAAGGCGATTCAAATTCCGGTTGAGAAATACACTCTTGCCAACGGCTTGGTCGTGATGCTGCATCCGGATCCATCCCTTCCCGCAGTCAGCGTGCAGACCTGGTTTCGGGTCGGCAGCAAAGACGAGCAGGTGGGCCTGACCGGTTTGGCTCACTTCTTTGAACATATGATGTTTAAGGGCACTGCAAAATACCCGATGGACACCTGGGGAAAATATTTGAACGGCAAGGGCGCCGAGACCAACGCCTTTACCTCGGGCGATTACACCGGCTACTATATCAATGCGCCGAATGAGAACCTGCCGCTCATTCTCGACATCGAAGCCGATCGCATGCGCAATCTCCTGCTCGATCCCAAGCAGGTCACCAGCGAGCGTGAAGTGGTCAAAGAAGAGCGCCGCATGCGCTACGAAGACAATATCGAAGGCGGCATTCATGAGAAGATGAGTGAGCTGATGTTCACCAAGCTGCCGTATCGCTGGCTGACGATCGGCCATATGGCCGACCTTAACGCCGCGACCATGGATGATCTCAAGGCCTTCTACAAAAGTTTTTACTCACCCAACAACGCGGTGTTGGTGGTGGCCGGAAGTTTCGACACCGCTCAAGTCAAAAAGTGGATCGAAAAATCCCACGGCAAACTCCCGCGCGAAGAAATCAAGCGTCCGCCGGTTACGCAAGACGAACCGCAGACCAAAGAGCGTCGCGCGGTGATTGAACGCGAGGCCCAGGCGCCCACGATCGCGATCGGCTACAAACTGCCGGAGATGAATCACATCGATCACTACGCACTCGATCTGCTGTCGAATATGTTAGGCACGGGCCAGTCCAGCCGCCTGCATAAGCGTCTTGTGCGCAAGGCTGAGACGGCCATGGCCGCCGGCACCTACTCCTGGGGTCAAATTCTGGCCGGACGCTTCGTGGCTCAGGTCAGTTTGAAGCCGAACCAAGACATCGAAAAAACCATTCAGGTGGTCGAAGAAGAAATCAAACGCATGCGCACCGTGACCGTGACCCAAAAGGAACTGCAAAAAGCCCGCACGCTGTTTATGAAGGACTACGTCGACGGACTGAAGCGCTTGGCCGGTCGCGCTCGCATGCTGGCGAGTTACGAGATTCTTTACGGCGATCATACGCGGTTGTTTACCGATCTTAAAAAGTACCAGGAGGTCACGCCGGCCGACATCCAGCGCGTGGCCAAACTCTATCTGAAACCCGAACAACGCAATATCGTCATCGTCCATCCCAAGACTCAGAAAGTGGGTGCCCTGTGAATCGCATTCTTGCCGTAGCACTAAGTGTGTTCCTCACCGCCGGTTGCGCGTCGTCCAGCAAGACCGACAGCAGCGGGGCCGCCAAGTCGGCCGAATTTCAAATTCGTAAATTCGAAACTCAGACTCTGAAAAACGGGTTGGTGGTGATGTGGATTCCCGACGAATCGCTGCCCTATGTTTCGATGCAGCTGATGGTGAAGGCGGGGAGTTCGCAAGACCTGCCGGGTAAGGAAGGGGTGGCCGGATTCGCCGCCTCTCTTCTTGAGAAAGGCGCTGGCAAGCGCAACGCCGACCAAATCGCCGAGGACTTGGAGCAGATCGGAGCCCAGTTCGGTGTGAATGTGGAGCCCGATTACACGATCGCCGCGATTTCAAGTCTCTCGTTCGATAAGGACAATACACTCAAGCAATTTCGCGAACTCGTGCTCGAGCCCACCTTTCCGGGGGCTGAAGTTGAGCGCACGCGCAAGCTGATGCTGGCGGGCCTGCAAAAGCTCGCCGACCGTCCGGATGATTTCTCCGAGTATCTTTTCCCGCGCTTCCTCTTCGGCCAGCACCCGTACGGCCATAGCGCTGGAACGCCGAAGTCGGTCAAAAACATTTCGCGAGTCGATGTCACTCGCTTTTATTCCTCGAATTTCGCGCCCAGCAACTCTGTGCTGGCTGTAGTCGGTCAGTACGACGCCGCCTGGAAAGGCGAAGTCGTAAAGGCTTTTGAGAGCTGGAAGAGCCAGCCGCTGGTGCCAAGCGATGTTCCTGATTTTCCAAAGTGGTCGGGCACCGAGTTGATGCTGGTCGATCGCGCCGATCTG
>JALHOQ010000317.1 GCA_022842925.1 Bdellovibrionales bacterium | reverse complement strand
TCGAACTGAGACGATTTTTCTTTGGCTAGGCGCCACATAAGATTGGAACGCGCCCTCCGATAAAATCTTCCTTCTGGTGAGTGCGGGAAGGGTTGATTAATCTGACTCTAGGTTCTCTTGAGCCTAGAAAGGTGGTGATAAGGTGACAGCAATAAATTGCATCTTAAAGACGCTTAAGCCGGAGGTGGTGGTCAGTTAGGTTCAGCCGACAGGCAGAACCGAACAGTGACCATGAGCACTTTCGGCTAACCGATCTTTCTAGGCCAGGAGGCGAATAGCCCCTGGCCTTTTTTGTTTGAAATCAAATATCTGATCGCGTCGGTGCGCGTCCTCGGGTTTATGACGCGACCCTTTGTTAAATCTTTGCAAGTATGCGGAAAATGTAATGTTTTCCCTACAGTCTCAGTTTGAGACTTTGTAGACTCCCCTAACGCTTTCAGTCAATCAAGGGGGTTAAGGGATGCTCAAGCTCGTTCATCTAGCGGTTTTGTTTTCTTCACTGATTTTTTCCTTTTCTGTTTTAAGTCACGAGACCGAACCGCTGGAGAGGACCGCGTCCGTCACGTTGTTTGATGCCTGCGAAAAGAATCTGACGATTCGAAAGCCCGCCGGTGGCTGGGACAACAAAGTCATGGTCCTCGATACCAACATTATCTTTAACGACCCAAACAGCATCTATCGCTTTCCCGGCGCGACCATCGTCATTCCGGGCGCGGTGATGAGCGAAGTTGGAAAATATAAATCGGACGAAAAATTGGGACGGGCGGCTCGGCAATTCATTCGCACCGTGCGCGATTACATCGACCGGGGCGCGCAAACTAAAAAAGGCATCGATCTCGGCAATGGTTCGATTTTAAGATTGGATTCGAAGGATTACACCTCGCTACTCGACGGTACCACCTACGACCGACACGAAATGGACAATCGCATTCTCGCGACAGCCATCAACTACATGTATGAGTCTCCCATTGGCACGGTCACCTATCTGGTCACCGATGACGGTGAACTTATGATTAAGGCCAATGGCGAAGATATTCCAACCATGGGTCTGGATTATCAATTCCGCCAATCGACTCCCAGTGCCGGAGAAGACGACCTCCCGCTCAATTACGTTTCGTTTAAGACGGACGAGCAGACCTTGAATCGATTCTTTCATGAAGGTCGCATCGATAAACCCGCCGGTTTACAGATTCGACCGAACCAGTTCGTGATGATGTTTTCGGAGCAGACCGCTGGTTCCCAGGCCACAGTGGGTCGCTATTTCTATGACCGGGCCAATCCTGAAAAGAGCGGCATTCGAAAGCTGATGGACTTTTCTAAGCTTCCCATTCAGCCCAAAAACATTGAACAGGCCATGCTGCTCGATATTCTTCTGGACCCCACAATTCACCTGGTGATTTCGCAAAGTCCCGCGGGAACAGGAAAAACGTTTCTCGCGATCGTGGCTGGCCTATTACAGATGGCCCAGTATGATCGCCTGCTGGTGACGCGAACGCTCGTCCAGATCGGTAAGACCGATCTCGGCGCGATGCCGGGATCCATGAAGGAAAAACTGAGCCATTGGATGCCGAACCTCGAAGACGCTTTTGAAGCGCTTGCAAAAGCGCTTAAGGCGAAAAAAGAACTGGAGCGCGACGAGAGATCCGACGCGTTTGCGCGAGGCGAACGCACTCCATCCAAATCTGCTGATGGCCTGACCAGCCGCGAGCGCAAAGAGCGGGAGCGGAAGTGGAAAGCGGAAGCCCGTGACGCCCAGCTTCGCGGCGAACCCCCGCCACCCAGGCCGTGGGAAGCCAATAACGCGACCCTCGTGCCGGATAAAAACAAGGTCGAAATGGTGCCTTTCCCCCATATTCGCGGGCGCAGCATCTCGGATGCCATGATTATTCTGGATGAAGCTCAGAATACGAGTGTGCATGAGATGAAGACGTTTCTTACTCGCGCCGGCGAAGGCACAAAGATGATTATCCTGGGTGATGCGACACAAATTGATTCGCCATTTTTGAACGAGAGAAACAACGGCCTAACGGTGGCGACAAATCTATTCACGGCCGCGGACCTATCGGACGCGGACGCTTCGCTAGTTGGCCACATTCAACTTACGGACGGTGTGCGCTCCGAGTTGGCGGATCTCGCGCGCCGCCTATTTGAGAAGCTTTTGAACGGAGCTCAATAGGCCTTTAGTCTAGGTCGCGGCTGTCGAATGACAGAGTGTGAAATTTTTTCTTGTCTTTCGTATTAACTCTGTTCACGATCTAAGTTGTGGGGGGGCGATGGAAGGCAGGAAACCTAGTTGAAGCACGGATGCTTCACATCGCCTTTTTTTCCTGAAAAATGTCCCTTCACTGAATATCAAGCGATACAAAAAATCGTCAAAGACCTAGACTTGAATCCAGTAGCTCGTCCGCAGGACGTAGCTTGACCTCGGGCCGCAATCGCACTTCCTGAGAATCGACTTCGATAATTTTCCCGTGACCGCTCGACTCGTTGATCAACGTGTTTAAGCGATGAACGCCCATGCGCAGGCGGTGGTAGTGTTCAGGACTAAAGGTCGACTGCCAGAGGTGCTCGATGGCCTGATCGACACTGAGGGACGGCTGCTTGCTCAAAATAGCCAGAAGCTGTTGGCCAATTTTCTTTTTCGAAAGATCTACGGTTTTGCCCTGAATCGTGACCGACCGCGAGCGCGAACAGAATTCAACTTTGATTTCTGGCGTTTGCAACGCCTGCTTGAGACGCGAGTTCCAGAGATGCTGACT
>JALHOQ010000316.1 GCA_022842925.1 Bdellovibrionales bacterium | reverse complement strand
GTTTGCAAGGCCTTAATTTTGGCGATTTTCTCACCTTTATCTGTGCGATCTTCGCCTCACTGCAAATTTATTACGTGGGTTTAATCAGTCCGCGCATCCAGCATCCATTTGCGTTCAATACCTTTCAGTCGATGTGGTCGGCGCTGATCTGCGTTCCGTTTTTCTTTCATAATGGAATGGCGGATAAAGTGGCCAACTGGTTAAATTGGCCGACAACCGCCATGGTGGGCGTGTTTTCTCTCGCCTTTGGTTCCACCGTTCTCGCCTTCGCGTTGCAGGTAAAGGCGCAAGCTCGCCTGTCACCGACCGTGGCCTCGCTGCTGTGCCTGCTCGAATCACCCTTTGCGATGATCTTCGCCATCACTTTGCTTGGCGAAACCCTCGGGGTTTTTGAAGCCGCCGGAGCGGCCGTGATCTTTTTCTCAGCGGTTGGGGCCAGCTGGATTGAATCCACCGGCAAATCCGTGCAGAATAAAGCATGACTTTATGGCAAGCCTTTATTCTGGCGGTGGTTGAGGGGCTCACGGAATATTTGCCGATCTCCTCAACCGGACACATCATTCTGACTTCCTGGATGATGGGAATTCATCAAGACGAGTTCGTGAAAGACTATACCGTCATGGTGCAGTTCGGAGCGATCCTAGCCGTGCTGGCTTTGTACTGGAAGAAGTTCGTTCTCAACTTCCGTCTCTATCCCGTAGTGCTGGTGGGCTTTCTGCCGGCCGCCGTGGTGGGGCTTTCAGTAAAAAAGCATATCGATCTGGTGCTCGACAATGTGGTGGTGGTGGGGGCCGCGCTCTTTATTGGCGGAATTCTCCTGGTGTTTACCGACGAATGGGTGCGGAAAATCAAACCGAAGATTCATAAACCCGAGGCCATTACCCCTCGTGTAGCCTTTAAGGTCGGACTCTTTCAGCTTCTGGCTTTTATTCCCGGCGTTTCACGGGCCGCGGCCAGTATTTGGGGCGGCCTGCATCAGCGCATGAGTCTGGTTACGGCCACCGAGTTTTCTTTTTTCTTGGCGGCACCGACCTTGGCTGGCGCGTCGTTTATCAAGCTGCTCAAAGTGTGGCCGACGCTAAACGGGGAGCAGATCCAGCTTTTGGTGATCGGCAATATGGTTTCATTCGTGGTCGGCGCCGCCTCGATCTTTTATTTCGTGCGACTGATCGAACGCTACGGTCTGAAGTACTTCGGTTACTATCGAATGCTTGTGGGCGCCGCCGTACTCGGCGCCGCCTTACTGGGCGAAAACCTCTAATTGGCGCTGCAGTCGCGCGGATCGACGTGCGGCGGATTGTTTTTGGCCTCTACGATCACGGCTACAGCTTGTCGCTGTGACACCAATCCCGCGCGCACCTGGGTGTAAAGGCTCTGTTCTAAATTCTGGCGAGTGGCTTTGATGTCCTTATGTTCGGGCCAGAGATTGGCCGGTTGGTTGGAGCCGCCCAGACTGAGAGGAATATAGTGATCGACAGTGTATTGCTTTCGACAGCGCTGTGGAACGCCGTAGGTCTCGTAAATCTCGTGCTTCCGTTCGCGAGACACATCGCGGTAACAAGTCGGAACATTCTCCTTATATCTAAAGCCTTCAAAGTCCCCATCATGAGGCGTACAAAGGTCGCCCGTGGTGACTTCGGGGTCGGGTCGAAGAGGAACCTCAAAAGCATTTGCATAGAAACTAAGCAAGCTGAGCAAAACCACCAAACTTCGAACCACCGCGACACCCCCTTTAGTAAGAAAATTTTGCAGGAACTCCTTTGCTAAAGGCAAAGCTCGAGGAACATCCCAACCGAATCCAAAAATTTCGCAGAACGTAATGTGGATAAGGTGCTCGTCGACTTTTTGCAGCCCAACGCGTTAGTGGTCCTAATGCTTTGAGCTGCAAAAAGTCGACGGGCACCTGTAGAGTGTAGCTTCTTGTATCTTTGGAGGTTTTATGGGCCTAGGCACGACCGAGCTCATTATATTATTAGTGGTGGCGCTGATCATTTTCGGTCCGTCGCGCTTACCCGGCTTGGGCAAGTCGATGGGTGAGGCGATTCGCGGTTTCAAAAAAGGCATGGACGAAAAGCCGGAAGAGGCGGAAAAGCAGGAGCGCATCGCCGCCTCCGAAACAGCGGATAAGTCTGCCGCCGAACAAAAAAATAAAGATAAAGTTTAATAAAGGAGTTCTCTCATGTTGATCGCGTTGTTTAACGATCCGTTCACTTTGATCCATTTCACTAATCGCTGGCTGCACGTGTTTTTCGGCGTGATCTGGATCGGTCATCTCTACTATTTCAATTTTGTTCAGGGCGCCTTTATGGCCGAGGTGGATGCTGCGGTGAAATCACAGGCCACGCAGAAGCTGGTGCCGCGGGCTCTTTGGTGGTTCCGGTGGGGAGCCATGGGTACGTTTATTACCGGCCTGGTCATGCTGATGCTGCGCGCGCATTTAGATGCTAAAGCCGGCGGCGCGGCCGTATTCGCATCTTCGTATTGGATCAATATCCTGACCGGTGCCATGATAGCGACGCTGATGTTTTTGAATGTATGGCTCGTGATTTGGCCGAAGCAGAAGATCGTGATCGCGAATGCCATCGCGACCGCCGGGGGTCAGCAAGCCAATCCAGTCGCCGCTGGCGCCGCCGCCCGCGCCTTGGTCGCCTCACGCACCAACACGGTGTTTTCGATCCCTATGCTTTTCTTTATGTTAAGCGCCGCCCACCTCGGTTACGGCGTGAACGAGAGTAGCAACGTCACTCTGTACTGGGTCGCTTTGTTCGTGCTCATCGGGGCTTTGCAGGTCAACG
>JALHOQ010000315.1:1484-2810 GCA_022842925.1 Bdellovibrionales bacterium | reverse complement strand
ACTACACCGGCTATACCGATGAGCAAAAACGGACGGCCGCGCTGTCCTGGGTTTTGAATTCGCTGAGCAACTCGTGCTCGCCCATTCCGGTGTTTCCGCAAAACATGCGCGCTGATGGCACGGTCGGGTTGAATCTGAACGGCTTCATCAGTAGTCCGCGGCTCGCTGGGTTGTTGAATGAAAACCCTTACGCCTGCGGGAACCCGCGCACGCCGGCCCGCGTAGACTGGCTTACCGCTCGGGCCCTAAATCCGGAAGTGTATTATGCGGTGACCGGGCTCGATGACGATTTGAATGGCCTGGGGCAACAGCTCGGCGTGAAGGTCGACCAACGCAACCAATTCGACTTCACGGGCCGTAAGATCGATCGCATCTTGGTGAAAGGCAGCGTTGATAAGCCGCAGAGTGTGCCCGGAGTGAATCCTCAGCGCATCCTGGAAGTCCAAAACCGAGCCAACTCCTTCGGTGAGACTTTCTATCGAAGTTACGATTTTATTGAGAGCCCGGCCTCTGGCGCGAATTCTAACTCTCGAGATGTTCTGAAAGAGGGGATTAATTTCACCGCTGATGCCGACGAGATCATCTTCACCAAGTGCAATAAGTTTTTAGGTTTCTACTTGAGCAACGCGGCCGGGCAGCGGCAGCGAGAAGCTCCGGCCTCGATCGCCATTGATTCGGGCAAGTCGATCACCTCCCCGGATCGTTGCATGAAATGCCATGCCAATGGGTTTATGGGTGGGGGAAATCAGAACTTCGGCAAGGGCGAGCCCTACAGCGAAATGTTTGGAGAAATCGCTAAGCTCGACGCCCAAACGGGCTTCCGACACTCCGCCTTTTTTTCCACGAACGCGACCTACCGGGCGCGCCAAGAGACGGATAGTGCGCTTTTCATGCAGGCGAAAAAGGCTACCGGCGCGCATTTGGCCAAGCGAACCGATCCCACTCAGTCCAACGCCATCGCGTTCGATATGTCAGAGGCCTACAAGCGGCCTCTCACTCTCGATCAAGCGGCGAAGGAATTGGGAGTGCCGCCATCCGCGCAATTGGCGCAGTTATTGCGGACGACGGAGAAGAAAGATTCGAAGGTGGCTAGTACTGCCGGTGGCGCAACGCCGCAGCTCAACGACGACACGATCGATCGCCGCGATTTTGAGCGCAAATTCTGCTTCCTACGCTCACAGCTGGGCTTTGGCGGCTCGGTGAACGGCTTCGATCAGTTCCAACAGAACATCAATGGTGGTGGCATCAACCACAACGGCGGCTCCATCAATGGAAACGGTCAGGGCTTCATCCAGCGCCCTCGCTTTTAAGACTTCGCCTTAAGGT
>JALHOQ010000315.1:0-1474 GCA_022842925.1 Bdellovibrionales bacterium | reverse complement strand
ATACCGTAATCGGCCTTCGTAAAGATCGGGGCTTCGGGATCTTTATTGATCGCTACGACTACCTTCGACGTGCGCATCCCAGCCAAGTGTTGGATCGCGCCAGAAATCCCGCAAGCGATATAGAGTTTTGGACTCACGGTCTTTCCGGTTTGTCCCACCTGCATGTCGTGCGGGGCATAGCCGGCATCCACCGCTGCGCGGCTTGCGCCGACCGCGGCGCCGATCGGCTCGGCGGCTTCGAAAAGAATTTTGAAGTTGTCGGCACTCTTGAGGGAGCGACCGCCGGAAATAATCACATCGGCTTCGGTCAGCTCCACCTTTTTCGAGGCCGAGGCTTGGATATCAACGAGCTTTGCCCGAATATTGCCCGGGTTGGCCGCCGCTTTTTCCACATTAGCGGTCTTGGCGTGGCTCGTACTGACGGCCAGGACGTTTGGCCGCACAGTAAATACCGCGGGTCCCTGGGTGAAGGTGACCGCCTTGGAGCATTTGCCTGCATACACCGGACGGCGCACCGTGAAGGCGCCTCCGGCCGCTTTGAGTTCGGTGCAATCGCCGGCAAAACCGACCCCGAATTTGGCTGCCAGCCGCGGCATAAAGTCTTTGCCCTGCGAGGTGGCGCCCGTGATCACCGCGGACGGCGAGCGGCTGCTGAGAAAAGCATGGATCGCGTTAGCGTAACCTTCGGTCGTGTACTGCTTCAGGGCGTCGTGTTCCAGAAAAACGACTTTCGCCGCGCCATGCTTGCCCAGTTCATCTTTGAGTCCATCACTCAGGCCACTGCCTGGAATGACCACCGTCGGTTCCACGCCCTGACGTAGGAGTTCGCCGAGGATTTCATACGTCACCCGCTTCAGGTGCCCGTCTTTTACTTCTCCAATAAGCGCAACTTCTGCCATGCTCTATCTCCCAATTCTTTCCATTGTCTTAAAAAGTGCGTGGCACTTTTTAAGACAGTTAGATGACCTTTGCTTCTTCGCGCAGCAGGCGAACGAGTTCTTTGACCTGCGTTGCCGTATCGCCCGAGAGTTTCACACCCGCCTTGCGTTCCGGGGGCAAGGCGTACGCTGAGTCTTTGGTACGCGAAGTTTCCGAGCCGAGGCCGAGGTCCGCCAACGCATACCCTTTGATTTCCTTTTTCTTCGCCTTCATGATGCCGGGCAAGCTCGCGTAACGAGGGGCATTGATCCCCTTGTTCACCGCCACCACCGCCGGAATCGGACATTCGATGAGATGCTTAGTGCCGCCTTCGACTTCGCGTTCGGCCTTGAACGATTTCTTGTCCGCGGCGATATCGAGTTTCACAACCACCGAAACGGAGGGCATGTCGAGGAATTCCGCGACGTAGCCAAATAGGCTCGCCTGATCGTCATCGATGGCCTGCTTGCCAGAGAACACCAGCGACGCGTTCTCTTTCTTGCAAACCGCGGCCAACGCCTTGGCCACCAGGTAGGTATCGGCAGAGTCATCGGTT
>JALHOQ010000314.1 GCA_022842925.1 Bdellovibrionales bacterium | reverse complement strand
GCTCTTCCGATCTGGCGACTGGAGTCGTAAACGAAAAAGTCCGGCGTGCAAACCGCTCCGAACGCTCGGGCCGTGGCTTGCGACTCATCAATTAAATAAGGGAATCCATATGCTTTTTCGAGCCAACGTTTCTTTAGTTCGGCTGGCGCGTCTTCCGGGTAATCGGAAGGGTCATTGCTGCAGATCCCGACGAACTGCGCGTCCTGGCCGTTCCACGAGCGAGCCAAACGGATCAGTCGGTCTTCGACCGCTTGCACGTAGGGACAATGGCTGCATATGAATCCGACCACTAAAATGCGAGCGGAACTGAAGTCCTTTAACGAGTAGGATTGGCCGTCTACCGAAGGCAAGCTAAAGTCGGGACACGGGCTGCCCAGCTCTCCCGCCGGCGTATAGGTGAGCGCCATGGGTTAGAGTTCCATCCACGAAATGATGCCGTTGTCGTGAATCAAGTCGCCCGCTGGGGAAACTTTTTGCACGGCAAAGCGCCGGTTCGGATTGGCGTTCAGAGCTTGTGCGAGCTCCTTGCACGCGGGCGGCGAGAGCTGCGCTTGCACGCAGTCCGTGGCGGCCGCTTCGAATTCCGAGCGGAGAACGTCCAAGAATTGAAACCAATCCCCCTCCGTCAGGGTTTGATCGAGAGCCGACGACAAGTGAGTCGCGTCAGTAAACTTGCGCGGGTGATTGAGAATGTTAAAACCGAAACCGATCAGCAGTCGGTGTTTGTCGCCGTGGCTGATTGTTTCAACCAGAAGACCTCCGCATTTGCGTCCATCGAGCAACAGGTCATTGGGCGCCTTTAAACTCCACGGTAGCGAGGGCCAAACAGAAGAGACGGCATTGAAAACGGCCAGGCCCACCCGCGGCCCGGTGATCGCCTGCGGAGCCGACCCGGCCTCGAGCGACCACGTCGACAAAAGACTTTCGCCGGCGCCGGTGTCGAGCCATAGGTTGGTGCCGCGACCACGCCCGCGAGTCTGGTGCGAAGAAGCGTAAAGGACCAGTTTTTCATTTTCGCGCGAGGCCTGCGCTTTGGCATCGTCATTGGTGGACCCGGTGTCCGCTTGAAACCGAAGTGCAATCTCCCTTTGCGCAGCCCAATTCTGTGTCATTTCGGAAATGGAAATCATTTACTCTCCCAATCGAACAGCATGCTGAAATCCGCTGTAGGAGCGGAGTGGGTCAAAGCTCCCACACTAATGAAATCCACGTCAAGAGCGGCAACCTCACGAATTCGTTCTACGGTCATATTGCCGCTGGCCTCCACTTGAATGACGGCTGGAATAACTTCGCGAGCCTGACGGATCTCCTCCGTGGTCATATTGTCGAGTAGAATTCGATCGACCCGTTCGTTCACGGCGATTTTCACTTCGTCGAGAGTGGAGCATTCGACTTCGATCATCACGGAGACATTGGTGCGAATGCGGCGGATCGCCTCTTTCATCGAGCCCGTGGCGCGAATATGATTTTCTTTGATCAAGATGGCACTGGATAGATTCAGGCGATGGTTCTCGCCACCGCCGCAGCGGACGGCGTACTTTTCAAAATCTCGCAGCAGGGGAGTGGTCTTGCGGGTGTCGAGGATCTTGCACTTCGTTCCGCGCGTCTCCTGCACATAGCAACGGGTCAGCGTGGCGATCCCACTCATGCGTCCCAGAAAATTCAGCGCCACGCGCTCCGCCTTTAAAATCTGAACAAGATTGCCGCGCACAAAGGCGGCGACCTGCTTGTTCAAAATCAAATCGCTCTCTTTAAACTGCCATTTGACCTCGGCTGCGGGTTCCATATGGCGAATGCAGGCATTAAAAACTTCGACCCCTGCCAGCACCAAGTCTTCTTTGGCTAGAATGCGGGCGTTGCCATGTACGGCCACCAAACCGAGACTGTCCGTGGTCAGATCTCCACGCGGCAGGTCCTCGTCAAAAGCTTTGGCTATGATTTCAGTAAGGTTGGGAATCACGTTCTTTGAGCAACTTGTCGAGTTCGCGCTCGATAATCTGAGCGGCTAAATCGGGAACCACTTTCCACACAACGGATTCAATCACTTCGGCGCTTTGCTGGCGGATAATCTTTTCTAACTGCTCGGCGCTGAACTGCGGAACGCCCGGCGAAGTCTCGAGCGGAATGCCGATACTGGAGCTGGTCCCTGCGGGCACGGGAGGTTTATACATTTCGGGCGAAGAATCGTCCTCGTCGTTGACCAGGTCTTCCATGCTTAAGACTTCGCTCGCTTCCACCGGTTCGGTTTCGAGCGGAATCGGCGGGCGCGGAGTCTGCAACTTGGGTGGACCTTGGGGCTTGGCGCTGCGCCGGGTTTCTCGGATGGAGAAAGGTTCGTCTTCGGGCGCGTCGGCCTTTAGCAGGTCGTTCATCTCCATCTTTTCTGATGGTAGATCGTACTCCACGGGAACATGATCCTGATCGAGCTCTTCCGGTTTCAGGTTGAGACGGTATTTATCGCCGCTCGCGGCGGGAGTTCCACCCTTCATCTTCGGCAGCGGCACTTGCGCGAATTCTTCGTCGCGCCCGGCGGTCGGCGGCGGAGGCGGCGGTTGCGGGGCGGCCTTCGGCTTGTCGTCAATTTCGGGCATGGGAGGAAATTCGAGGAACTGGGACAGACGTTGGGACTGCGTTCGCGGCACGAGTTCGGTTACAAGCTTTCTCAGGGCGGTCACATCGAACGGCTTTTCGAGCTGACCATTGGCCATGGAGGCATCGAATTTATCCTGATCGAGCTCCATAAACCCGCTCCACATCAGCACCACGGGAACACCCTTGAGGGTGCCGTCCTGCTTAAGCTCGGCCGCGACCTCGTAGCCACTGCGTTTCTGCAAAAGCACGTCGGCAAATACAATGTCGGGTTTAAAACTCTGCGC
>JALHOQ010000313.1 GCA_022842925.1 Bdellovibrionales bacterium | reverse complement strand
ACAAGGTGGATTGGCTGAACGACCCCACTAGGCCTATTCCACAAATCCCGGCATTCACGCAAAGTATCGAGTCGTTATCGACGATGGCTTGGGTGCTTTCTCAGGTAGATGGAAAGAAGACGCTGAAAGACCTCACAAAAAGCCTCGTCGTAGAGAGCGGACTTGAACCGGAAGCCGCACAAGAAGCTTTAGAATCATTCTTTGATCGTTACTTGAAAGATCGGACCTTTCGGGAGCGCAGCTAAAAATTAATTTAGCTCACCTTCGACGACAAAGCCTTCACCCCATGTACCGGTTTTTTTCTTTAAACCCTTTGTCATGTGAACTTTTCCATCGACACCCACTAAAACCGCGCGAAATCCATTTTTCTCTAGTAACGGGATGGCTTTTTCCGGGCCTAAAACGAATGCGGCCGTATCCCAGGCGTCAGCGTGAATGCCTTGCTTTGCGATGACGGTGACTTGCCTCATTTTATTCGCAGGTTTACCCGTTTTAGGATCGATGATGTGGTGAATCCGGCGGCCATCACGAATGAAATACTTTTCATCATCTCCGCATGTCGTTATCGCAAAGTCTGAACCATAAATTCGAAGAATCACTTCTGAAGCCGCTGATTTTTCCGCTCCGTCTTTCCAAAAGGGATTGCGAACCGCCGTCGTCCACAACGCACCACCCGGCTTCGCGCCCCAAAAAACTGTGTCGCCGCTTCCGTCGACATATCCACCCGGGTATCCCTTTGCTTTAAAGAATTTAACCACCTCATCGGCAGCGTAACTCTGGCCGACCGCTCCTAATCCAATTTTCATTCCCGGTTTTTCTAAGTAGGCAGTCGACTTGGCACGATCAAGTTTGATTTTACGCCAATCTATTAATGGCAATCGATCCGCAATTTCCTGAGTCGTGGCTTCTCGCTCTTCGCCTTTCTTAAAGACATAAGTGCCCCACATGACATTAAACGTCGGATCAAAAGCGCCCTCGGACTGACGTGCAACATCCACCGAGAAGTCTAGCAACTCCATTAGTTCTTTTCGAATTTTGACCGGCTCGCGCCCTGCGTTTTGGCTAATTTGCGAAAGCTCCGATTCTGCAATCCAGTCACTCATCCATTGATTGATCGCTTTGATTTGTAAAAAGGCTTCCGTAATGTGGGCCCGGGCCGAGCTCTGCTGCGACGCCTGAATGACGAGACAGATCTTAAATGGGGTTCCCATCTCCGGCCGACTTCCACACTCGAGATACTCCGTGGGCCGCGCCGGAGCAGCTGCAACCGAAGCCTTCGTGAAAATCGCGAATGGAAGCAAGCCAATAAGAGCGCAACTCTGCCAAAGCTTTACCATTTTTCCTTCCCTTCTAGATTTCTCGACCTCGTAGGAAATCTCGTGTAATGCATTAAGCTTAATAGGCACGATAAACTAAAGGTGGGGAAACGAGCCATGGCTAAATTTGCAAACATTCACTTAGAACTGAACAAGATCAAGCAATTGACGAACATCGGCGCCATTCGGTCCGAGGTGAACCGCTTGACGACGGAACTTAAAAAGCGCGGCGAATCCGAACTTGCCCATGTTGAGCGATCGCTAAAACGCACCCGCGGCAAAGCTCAGAAACTGCAAAAGCAGCTGGAGCTTGAGCTCTCAAAAATTCGCAAGCAGCTGACTGGCAAAAAAGCTAAGGGAGCGGCGAAATCGACGGCCGGCACAAAGCGCAAAACGCGAAAAAAAGGTTCAGCTAAAACGACAGCCAAAAAGGCTTCTGGCGCGAAGCGAAAATAGGTCAGTGACCCTAGGTAATTCGTCCTAGAATAGCGAGAGTCCTGCGTCGAGCCTTTGGACCTGACGTTTGCCATTTCTTGGCGAGATGTTTGATCAAGTTTGGCGTTGCCTCCAAGATTGGCTGTAATGGCCAATCAAAATACGAATCAGACCCACAATCAGACCCACAATCAGCCCCCAGAAATAGAAATCGTTCGCTTCAAGGCCGGCGATCTTCTCTTTGAAGAAGACGAACTAACGTTTCACTTTTTCATAATCCAAGAGGGAGAAGTGGAAGTTTTTAAGCGCGGCGCCGGCGGAGACGAAGTTAAACTTGCTTTGGTCAATTCGGGCACCAGTATTGGCGAATTCGCAATGATTGACCGTAAGCCGCGCTCCGCCTCGGCCCGTGCCCTAACCGACCTATTGGCTGCCCGCGTAAGCCCGGAGGCCTATGAACAGTTGCTGGGTGAGCTGCCAGATTGGGCAGTTTCGGTCATGCGCGCGCTGGTTGAACGCGTCAGGCACACCAACGAGATCGTCCGAGCCTTGCAAGTGGGTCTGGAAAAATCGTCGCCCGGCAGCAGTTTAAGTGCGCAAATCGGTAAGGCGGTCGATGCTGCCGAATACTCCGATTTCAGCAGAAGATCACGTATTCGCAAGGCGGAGTCCGATGAAACCGTGACGGACTTTGACTTCTCAGTTTACGAAGACTCGAAAGTAACCGAGCTGAAAGTTAAATAAATCTGGCGACCGCCAAAGCTCGCATGGTAGCTGTAGAAGCCATGAAAAAGACTCCTTTTCAAACTCTTGAAAGCCATTTTGAATTCACCGCTCGTCACATTGGGCCTCGCGACGCGGACGTAACCCAGATGCTTAAAACCGTCGGCACCGATTCAGTCGATGAATTAATTGATCAAACAGTGCCGAAGGCGATTCGAATTAAACGGCCGCTTGATCTGCCTATGGGCCGTCCAGAGGGCGCGGTCTTGGCCCGCGCCTGGGAAATCGCATCTTCCAATCAAGTCCTCAAATCTTTTTTAGGACAAGGCTATTATGGGACTGTCACCCCGCCCGTCATTCTAAGAAACGTTCTTGAAAATCCAGGCTGGTACACGTCCTACACTCCCTATCAGGCCGAGAT
>JALHOQ010000312.1 GCA_022842925.1 Bdellovibrionales bacterium | reverse complement strand
AGCAAATTCACGATTTCGGCTCCACCCTGGCGGGTGCGCTGGACGATTTCCTGGATCTTGGCGGCGGGCAAATACTTCTCCAGCGGAATGCCGGCGATAGAGCAATAGCGGGTCATCGGCACCATCGTGTCGCCGTGGCCGCCGAAAACGAACCCGTAAACGTCCTCCACGCTGACGCCCGCCGCTTCCGCGACGAAAGTCTTGAAGCGCGCCGAATCCAAAACCCCGGCCATGCCGAGCACGCGTTCGCGGGGAAATTTGGAAGCTTTCATAGCGACGTAGGCCATCGCGTCCAGCGGGTTGGAAACCACGATGAGAATCGATTTGGGCGAGTATTTGGCAATCTGGGTGCTGACGTCACCGACGATTTTGGCGTTGGTTTTCAGAAGGTCATCCCGGCTCATGCCCGGTTTGCGAGGAAGTCCGGCAGTAATGATGACGACATCGGAATTCTCGGTCGGGCCGTAATCAGCGGTACCCGTGACGTGGAGGTCAAAACCCTCGACCGGACCACTTTCGAGCAGGTCCAGGGCTTTGCCCTTGGCGACTCCATCATTAAGATCGACTAGTACGACATCGGCCAGTTCTTTGGTGGCAATCCAGTGCGCGGCGGTCGCACCGACATTTCCGGCGCCGACCACAGTGATTTTCGGTCGCTTCATTTTGTTTCCTTCGTCATGGGTGTGTGATTGCGCGAATCCAGATAGCTTTTTAGTTTGGGCGGCTTGCCCTTGTCAATGAAGCCATTCCGCAGGAAAATGCCCCGCGTGATTCGAACTTTGTTTTTCGTTTTCTTCTTCGGCGGCATCGCCACCGCGCAGTCCAAACTTCTCGAAGACGAGAAGAATAACATTGAAGTGTACGACAAGTGCAGCCCGGCGGTGGTGAATATCACCGCGGTTACGCTGCGGCGCGACTTCTTTTTCGGGGTTTTTCCGGAACGGGGGGCCGGATCGGGCGTCGTGATCCGCCCCGACGGTTATATTGTTACCAACCACCATGTGATCGGGCAGGCGTCCAAGGTGGAAGTCACCTTTGCCGACAAGGTCACGTTGCCCGCCCAAGTCGTGGGAAAAGATCCGGATAGCGACTTGGCGGTACTCAAGGTCGATGCGCCGACCAAACGTTCGACGATTGAGTTCGGCACCGCCCCGCTTAAGGTGGGACAGAAAGTTTTGGCGATCGGCAACCCGTTTGGATTCGGGGGTTCACTCAGCACTGGGATCATCAGCTCGTTGGGCCGCGACATTCGCAGCACCTCCGATCGGCTGATTCGCGACATCATTCAAACCGACGCCGCCATTAACCCCGGGAACTCGGGTGGGCCTTTGCTGGATAGTTCGGGGAGTTTGATCGGCATCAATACGCAAATCGTCAGTCCGAGTGGCGCCAATAGCGGGGTGGGCTTCGCCATTTCGGTGCAAACCGTAAAACGCGTGATCGATCAGCTGATTCTGTATGGGCAAGTCTTGCGTCCGGACCTCGGAATGGCCGGCGTTGGATACAGTGCGGCACTGCTTCAGTCTTTGGGTTTGTCGCTCGATTATGGCGTGATGGTCACTGAACTCGATCCGTCGGGACTCGCGGCCAAAGCGGGTTTGCGGGCGGCCGATCGCGAAGCAGTGATTGGCTTTCGACGTTTTCCGTTCGGTGGCGACATCATCTACAAAGTCGACGATACCCCGGTGCAAAACTGGCGCGACTTGCAAGACCTTGTCTTCGACAAAAAGGTCGGCGAGAAAATCACGGTGCACTTTTTGAGAGGCAAAACCAAACGGTCTGTCAATATCACTTTGCAGTTACCGAAAGCCGTTCGGTCAAAGAGCCTATAATCACTCGCTTTTTCTTGTAACTCCGCAAATCACGCGATAGATTTACATCTATTAGTTGCTAAGTCCCAAACGACCACAAGGAGAAACAATATGAAAAAAGTAGTTTTGGGCGTTGTTGCTTTAGCCCTTATCACGGTGAGCCCGTCGTTCGCCGCGGCGGATACGAATTCGTCCAGCTCGTACGCCGGTCACGAACTTCTGTTCGGTACTGCCGGTAACGGAAATATCGATCTCAACGCCAGCACGTTCAGGCTGCCGTTGGCGATTGCGTACCAGCGTATGATGATGCCGAACATTCAAGTTGGCATCCGCGGCAACATGGCGATCGCTGCTACTGCTGAAGATTGGCGGGCGCAGGTTTGGTTGACCTACAACCTCGACGAGAACATCGCTGACTCGATCTTCATCGGCGCGGGCCCGGGGATCGCGAAAGGCATCATCTTCATCTGGGGTCTCGAAGTCGGTAAGCGCTTCGAACTCGCTCAGGGCTTGATGTATCGTCCGACGGTGGAGTTCCAGCACGTTCCCAGCTCCAGCGCTGCGAACCTGTTGTTGAACTTCCTGAACTTCTCGTACGCTTGGTAATTCCAAGTTAAGCGAAGTTCCGTAGTTTGAAGAACCCGCTTCGGGAAACCGGAGCGGGTTTTTTATTGAAAGGTACCCACTTCCTTTTAAGACATCTGTCTTAAAAGGAAGTGGGTACCTTTTAAGATTTTAGGAGTTCGCGCAGTCGGAGGATTTCGGTGGATTCAGCGAGCCGGTTGCGCCGCTCTTCAATCAGCAAGCGTTCGAGCAGGCGGATACGATCGATCATCTGATTCGTATTGGCATGCACAGCATCGAATTGCGCTAGCAAGTCCTGTTTCTCCGCTTCCAGTTGACGCAGCTTGGCAATGAGTCGGGTGTCCGCGTCCCGAGCCGGATGGTCCTTGGCCGCTTTATAAATCGCCAGTCCGAACAGGGCGAGACAAGGCGAGAGCACCACGCAAATGAAACCAGTCAGGAGAAAGAGCGGATGAGCTAGCGGCACTCTTTCTCTTTCGGTACAAAACCACCGTTCCTAAAGAAGAACTAACACATTGTGTCTATTGAATAATTGGACAAAGCCGAATGGGGCTGTTTATGGTCGAAGCTACGGCAAGAG
>JALHOQ010000311.1 GCA_022842925.1 Bdellovibrionales bacterium | reverse complement strand
TGCGCAAGACCGTTGCGAAATCCAGGCGTTGCGAAGCGCCGACCAGGCGGGAGCGGGAGCGGAATTCTTCCATTTGAGAATTCAACTCGGCGCGCTTATCCGGGCTTAGGCTGGGCACATTAGAGAAATCGGGGCTGAGAAGACTCTTGTATTCCGCCAGCCCGAGAACTTGGCCATAGATGTCGATCTTAATATGGGTGTAAGCCGCGAGTTGTTGTTCAATGGCCGATTTAAGAAGGCCTTCGTACTTGGCTACGACCGTGCTCAAATTGATCACGCCGACTGAGGGAACCTGCTGAGTGGCGCCGTCGCCGGTGGCGATTACATTGTAATTCGACGGGAGCACATCCTTATTAATAGAGGATGTCCGGATCAAGAGGGAGCGGAAGGCGGCGTCCTTGGCCTTTAAGTCCGCAACCGCCTTCATAAATTCGGTCACATCCACGGTTTGGCCTGCGATCCCGGCCGCTTCCATTTGCAGCAGCTGACCAGAAATCGTGGCATTAGCATATTCGACGTAAGAATTATGGAGCTCGTTAACCGCCCCTTTAACAAAATCCCGATCTTCTCTTTGCGTTAAGTTGGCGCTGTTGATGACCTTTTCGGCCAAAGCCGCCACGTCCTGTTCAATTTGATTATAGGTACCGGGTCCACCGACATAGGTTCGGCCGGGACCGCCGGCGAATACCGTAGCCGGGGGTTGCTGGGCCAGAGCGGGAATGGCCGTCGTGAGAGTGACGAGAGCGACAACGAGCGAACGGTACATAAATCCTCCGATTTCTATTTCTCCATGGGGTTTTGCACACAGTATTCAATCTTCGTACCGTCCCGGGGAGCGCTTTATGAGTGACAAGAGTGGGACTTGGAACAATTTTCGGCTAAACCAGGTGCAGGAATGATCTTTTTACGCTCGCTGCTGCGAACTTTCGACAAGCTAATCCCATGCGATTGACGTCTGCGATTTAGGCCCCTAAGTTTCCTTAATCCTAGGGGGGATGTAATGAGTATTTTGGCGCTTCTCTTATTGTCGACTGTGGCTCGCGCGGATTTGTCGGCGTATTTCGAAACGAATGCTGATCAACAGAAGTTTGCTGAATTTGTGGCCGGGCTGGATCTTGGGTGCCCGGAGTGTAGCTTAAGCTACAAAGACTCGGGAACTTCGGTCGGTATGAAGCTGAAGATCGCTGGAAAGAAGGCGGGAAAATGGGTGCCTCGATGTTCGGCCACCAATCCCGAAGCGCAAGTCGTCAGCTACCATATGGCGCGGTTTTTAGGGATGAGTGAGTTTGTGGTTCCTTCGGCCTATTTGCGAGCCAAGGGCAGCGCCTTAAGCCAGTTTAAAACTATGTTGAATTCCGCTCGCGAGAGAAACAAGTGGCGGCTTAAAAACCGAAATGAAAGCTTGGCCGCGATTTCGGCCAGTAAGGCCGACGGCTTGTTGGGTGTGTACACACCTCAGATGAAGGGGGGAAGTCTGGAAGCGAAAGGGATCGCGAATCCTCCTGCGAACACCATCAATCGGACGCACGCGATCGCTCGCTTTATTCGCGCTGACGGGCCCATGCCTTCGCCCGGCCGATTGATCTCGCTCGACGGAGTTGTGAAGCCGAAAGAACGAGCTCCGACCGAGAGCGAGCTTGAACTCTCGCGCCAATTCTCGAAGATCATGGTTCTTGATATGCTCCTGGGACAATGGGACCGCTGGAGTGGCGGCAATGTGGAGGCCGGAATCGACGGCGCACGCGTTTATTTTGTGGCCCGCGATAACGGCGGGGCTTCGGTGAGCGGCACGTCCCATATGGCCAAGTATAAAGGGATTGTCACTCGCTTCGACCGAGATCAGATCGAGCGGGTTCGCCAACTGTCGGAACTCCTGGCAAGCCCGGCGACCGCGGTCGAAATGGCGTCCCGGTTGGGCGTTCGTAGCTCCCGGCATTCGCTCCTTGAACGGGCGAAACAAATTCTTGAGCACGTCAAAGCCCAGGAGCGGGCCCACGGTTCACGCGCTTATTTTTAACGCCGAATATTGAACGAGAAAACTTCGCGACCGTCGGTGGATTTGAAGTAGGCCCGCGCCTGCTTCGGATCGCCGCCCACATTGAATTGCATGAAGACTGCGCCCCGGCCTATAAAATCATTTTTCGTAAGCCCGTCCGCGCGCGTGTATCCCTCTTTGGTAATCAAATCCACCATATGGGTACAACCGGAGTCTGTCGGCCGCTGGCAGCGGCGGCGCTTTCGTGCCGGCATTCCTCCGAGCGAGGAGTCAATATAGATACCAGTTCCGGGACCAACAAAGCGCTCATTCAGGTCGGCGCCAAAGTCGGGATGACAGCTGGGGTTCGCGTTGGATTTAAATTCTGAGTCGATTGGACAACTCGCCATGACCGAGTGGGTGTGAGCTTGCGCGCCGATGGCACCAAACTGACGGATCAGATCAAAAAATTTAAAACTGCTTTCGTTGGTCTTAATGCCGGGATTCATCGCCGCCAACGTGTAGTGGTAGCCCACGAGGGCCCAGTTCCCCGCAGGCCTGGCGGTCAGCTTTTCTCGCAGCCTCTCTTCAAAATAATCTTTAGTAAAGATTTGGCCAATTCCACTGGCGATAATGGTCAGATTGCCAAAGGTGCAAACCTCATCCAGAGCGGTGATATCGCGCTCCTTTTGAATCCTCTCCCGGCCTGAACACTGCGTGGAGAGCGAGTTTTTAGAACTGCGAAAGGTTTGAAAAATCGCGACGTAATCCTCATGCCGTCCATGCTCAAAGTCATGATTGCCGAGAGAGCCGATCACGAGCTGAGTATCGGGATCGATCTCTTTTAGAAGAGCTTCGCGCCATTTTGCCGGAGTGGCGCTATATCCCAGATCCCCGTTGATCATAATGATATCCGCGCGCTCTTCCTTAACCACTTTCAGCACAGCCTGAAAATCCCGACCAGCACCGGTATCCCCAAGAAGGGCGACTTTGATTTCGCGAGAAGAGTTGGCCGAGCTTGCAT
>JALHOQ010000310.1 GCA_022842925.1 Bdellovibrionales bacterium | reverse complement strand
CGTGCGTCCGTTCACGTTCGCCGTCGTTCCGTGGCAGGTCAGACACTTTTGTGGGTTGGCTTTCGACACAATTACCCACTGGTTTTGAAATTCAACTTCGGTGGCCTGGAGGTCAAAATGGCGCACGAGCTCTCGGTCGCTGAGTTCGGACTTGGCTTTCAACTCTCGCGGGAGGTCGGACTCGGGTTTAAAAACGATCTCGCGGAACTCCAGGCGCATAGTCTTCGAATTGAAATCGGCAATCTCGAGCCCATGGTAATTTCTCTGTCCCACCTCGCCATTGAAGGTGTAGATAGTCTCGCCGGTTTCGCCAAAGGAGATGACCCTTGGCGCAGTCGCACTCGACTCATGGAGGCTTAGGCTCTCCCGCATCAGCGTATAATTTTGGCGATATTCCTGAGGTAAAAGTCGCAAGGCCTCACCGAGAGTTCCCTTCTCGGTCACCTGTTTGGCGAATTCGGCAAAGGACATTCGAGCGTGCGCCGAAGGGGCGCCCAGGACGGCAAGACCAAGTAACCATGTCGCGATTGGGGTCAAAATCGAGTGCATTCCGCAGGAAGTTGCAACGTCTGGACCACACGAGGAGCGGGGCGAAGTCTTAGCTTGGAGATAATAAAGAATTTAACGGGAGTTCAAGACAGCCAACACCTTTTAGGGATAAGCGCGGCCACGTGTAGCCGAAACACGGCCCCCAAAAAACAAAAAAGCCAGCACTAGGCTGGCTTTTTCGTTTCAAACTGCCGGTCGCGCTTAGCGAACGAGAGTCTTAAATTCAGCGCCGGGGCGGAACTTCGGGAAGTTCGTAGCCGGGATCTTGATCGCCTTGCCGGTTTGCGGATTGCGGCCGGTGCGGGCCTTGCGCTTAGCCTTTACGAAAGTGCCAAAGCCAACGAGCTTCACTTCGTCGCCTTTCTTCACGCACTTCTTAATGGTGTCGAGAGTGCAATCGAGCATCTTTTCTGTTTGAGCTTTCGTCATTCCGACTTCGCCAGCAATTTTTTCGATCAGTTCCGCTTTGTTCATGTGTTTTCCCCCATATAGGAAACTGTTGTTGTCTTAGGTATTGAACATTGAAGCCAATCAAGCCTTTTCCCGTCAAAGAAAATTCTATCCTATACGCATTATTTCTTAATTTGCTGAGCGAATCGGCTGATCAAAACTCTTTGAAGCCTAGTTCAGCTCGTCTTTCCCGGGACTCTCGTCGGATTTTTCGTTGACAGCGCTGCTTTCCTGTTCGCTGAGGGGAACGCGATACTTCTCATCGGCCCAGGCGCCGAGGTCGAGAATCTTACAGCGGTCACTACAAAACGGACGGGACGGATTATCCGCCGAGTAGTCCGTTTCTTTTCTGCAAGTGGGGCATCTGACCTTCATCTTAAAACCCGTATCATATTTTACCGCTCAAAAGCAAAACCCCGCGAAGTCGCGGGGTTTGAAAGTGCATTTCTAAAAGGAAGCCGCTGGCTTATTTAGCGCTGCTATAGCCCCAGCCATTGTCACGGCCGGTGCTGCCGTAGGGCATGGGCAGCGTGGTCGGTGCGCCGGTGGCGCCGTAGGCGAGCTGGCCGTTATTGAATGAACCACGAAAAGTTCCGACCCCAATTTGAACGCCTTGGTACGAAACGACGGCTTGAAAGATCGTGCCGGTCGCATCCTGGGAGGCCAGAACAACTGTAAGGGTATTCTGAGTCGGGGCGATCGTTTGTTGAACCGGAATCGGGCGGTGGAAACCAGGGCGAATGAACGGCTGAATTCCATTTCCAAACCCACCACCGAAGCGATTAAACGTGATCACATAGCCATTGGATAAACCGTCAATTTCCGCTTGAGTCATCGAGTGACCGCTCAGCTGGGCCAAATCCAAGTAACCATTCCGTACAAGTCCGGGGAAGAAAGCGCGAACGTCGAAATTGATTGCTCTCGGCAGGTCCCCTTCGTCAACGGCCTGAACGTGAACGTCGAAGTAGTTCGAGGCTCCCACGCAGGGAACACCGGTACGACGGAATCCAGGAGCCACCGCGATATTCATCGGACCCGAGCACATGCCGTTGTCCATCAAAAACTGGCGATATTTTTCCACATTGCTCACTCGAATGCGGGCTTTGCCCTGACCTCTTGTGAGGTATCCACCCGTTGTATTCACGCAACTTCCTTGGGCGTTGATCACGCAACCCGAAGTCGCCGAAGCCACCGGAGCCGCTGCGCTCGATCCGCCTTTTTTACCGCACGCGATTAGCGCGGAGGCGAGAACTAAAGTTCCAACTGTGATTTTTAAACTCTGTTTCATAAAACGTCCCTCTTCTTGTCTGTTCAGACATGAGTTTCCGAAACCGGATAACATCACGATCTATGCCAGCGCTGCTGACACGTGAGGCCTGGTTAAATTGCAGATGAGGTTGAGCAGGTGACGGGAATCGTCACCTGAGAGCCGAAAGAAGGGCTTTAAATACGAACGCTTAACCCGGCCAGCAGCAGCAGTCCCTGATTGAAAACGCTGTACGCCTGAGAATTCGCGTCGGCGTTCAACAGGCCGCGATGATAGGTGGCTTCTAAAATCAGATCGGTTTTTTCGTTGATCATAGCGCGGCCGCTGATTCCAAGGCCGGCGAGAACATCTAGATTGGAAGCTTCGGCCTGCCGGTTGGCGGTTTCAAAAGCCGTGGCGAATCCAACTTTGGCGTACCAGCTCTGGGCGCGCATCGAGAACAAGCGCAGCTTGGCCATCATGGGCACAGTCAAATAACCCGACCGGGCCATTTCGATATAGACCAACCCGGTTTCAAACTTGCGCATCGACTTGCCGAATTCAACGGTCGAACCGCCGCTGAGGCCTGAGCCGGTTTTCTTGTTCGTGCCCGTGGTTTCGAAGCTGCTTGATCCCAGTTGGGTGTTTAATCGCATTCCATAATCGCTTAAACGCTCAGGTACCACGCTCTCGATTTCGGCGGAAGAGGTGCCGAGCGACGAGGTCGACTGTGCCCAAACGGGCGCGGCAGCTGTAC
>JALHOQ010000309.1 GCA_022842925.1 Bdellovibrionales bacterium | reverse complement strand
GGTTCCACCGTAAATGGGTTGTGACACCTTGGAGTTTAAATCGTAGTTATTGCCCTCGTAATCGATCAGCGAAGTGTAGTATCGGCCCCAGGCGTAGAGATGGCTCGGCTCCTCGCTATCGGCCATTAGAAGCGGAATGTACCTTTTGATTTTGACTCGCGGTGCGTACTCCGGCATTTCTGGCGGTTTGATGTCGGACTGGTTGGCCGAGTAAGGAATAACCAACCATCTATACAGTTTATCGTGATCCAAAGTTCCTTCGACTTCCGCTTTCTCGGTGTCATAGGCCTTCACGAACGTGCCGTCAGGCTCGTAAACATAAACTTTATAGAATGTGACGTCCTGTTGCGGCTGCCATTTGAACGTGACCTTTTGTTCGTAGTCGACTGGATCAATCTCTTCATTGTCGGCGGGCGAGAGGGTGCGTACCTTTTCATAGGGTACGAAGAACTGCCATGGCGGACTCCAGTCGGAGACGGACTTATCGCTGAAGAAGGTTCTCACGCGCGCTTCGTAGGTTCCAGGGGCGATTGCGATTTTAAAGTCCGGCACCGCCGACTCGAAGACGCTGGAGCTTCCGCGTTCACCGAGACGATCGAGTTTCAAAAACTCAAACTGATACTTAATGGCCCGCGGACTCGGCGTGGCGCTGATCTGCATGTCTTTGGTTCCGGGCGCCGGTCCTTGCACGCGGAAAGAGTAGTACGGATGGTCGGGTGGTGGTTCTGGGTTCTTATCTTTGTAGTCTTTTGCCGTCCTAAGCGGAACGTAGGTCCACGAGTAGCTCGCCGACAGTTCCACCTCCACCAGCTTCCACGGTGTGCGGACTGTTTCTTGGTAAATTACGTTTTGCTGCGCATCCCGCAAAACAAAAAGATATCCCAAAGCCTGTTTGTCGATGGGCCATTCAAAATTGATCAACTCGCGAACGCCGCTCTTCGGTTTTACCACAGCGCCGTCGGCGGGGTAAACTCCTCCGGACGCGGTGTAATGGATCCAGAAGGGCTGCCAACGACTCCAGGGCCCAAAATATCCCTGAGCATCAAAGGCCCGCGTACGCAAACCGTAGCGACCGGGGTTAAGTCGAATGCGGAGCTTGGGATTGTCGCCCGGAATTTCGAAGCCATAGTTGTGGGCCCAGTAGCGGCTGTAAGACCGGATCTCGATCTGGTATTTGACCGCATTCTGAACGGATGTGAACTCAATGATGGTATTGCGAGCAGGGACGTCGATTTCGGAATCAAACGGAAGGGGGCCTTCATTGCGCGTTTGCGCAAAGGCGGCTGGCGATTGGCATGCGAGCGCCAAGATCACCAGTTCCGTAAAAAAGATTCTCAGGAAATCGCGTAGAATAGCTTATCCTCCCGTCGTATTCGGAACATCGGGTTTGGGCGATTCGGGCAAGGGATCGCCCTCGGCCTCCGTATGGATGGATTTGATTGTGGGTGGCTCAAGATTTCTTAGCGGCGTCATGACTGCCATTTTCTTGGGACTCTCTTTGCCGCGCACTTTGCCTTCGCCGATGGGGGTTACGACGATGGTGTATGGAGTTTCTTTAAGACGGGGATCGACCTCGAGTTTTTTTAGAAAGCTGAAGGAGCGAAGAGTGTCGAAGTTTTTCACCTCGACGCCCGCCTCGTTCCAAACCCGGACATTGTATTCCTTGGCGCCCTTGACTTCCTTCCAGCGCACGTGAATCCAGCCGTTCACTGTGGAGCGCAACGTCCCTGAATCTTTAAAAACAGGAGCGCCTAGAATTTCCTCTTGTGGCTCCACCGTTACCGCCGCCGGATTGCGGCACGCATCCTCAGCGTTGGTCGATGATATAGATGTTTGTGAAGTCTGCGCGTGGCGATAAGATGAAAACAGAATTCCAATTTCAATCCCTATCAATAATATAAATATATAAACAATAATCTGTTTGTGTGATTTCGATAGCTTAAGCATAAAACCCCCTGTTTCTTTTCGGCAAAAGAACGAGTGGTTTTAATAGGTTAGAGTACGAACTTGGCTATGGTCGGCTGGACCTGTTTTAGGGGGGATTCACGATGCCGGACACGTCCGCGGTGTTGAGAACGCCGAGCGAACCGCTGTCTTGGTCGCCCGGGCTCTTCGTCGAGAAAAGCAGGAGGGAAGTCGAGTCCAGAATTCCCTGGTGAGCTTCCTCGTAGATCCGGATCAAAGGCGGTGCGGGCGACCCGAACCGGTAAGGTTCGACTCCCGACTCATCCATGTAGAGCCGCCCTTCGACTTCAATATTCCAACCGTTGGCAACCGCGATCAGTCGAAATCGGTCACCCGGCTGCGCGGCCACGATTCGAGCGACGGGCTCGTGCGCTTTAGAAACTTGATAAAGTACGACGTCGCCGCGCTGAATGCCTCGGCCGCACGCGCTCCAGTTGGTGATGGCGCGAAAATTTTCTCCTGGCGCGAGTCGGCCCGTGAGCCAACTGTCCGGCATGACGAATTCTTCGCTCTGGCAATCTTCGACACCCGAGGAAGGCGCTTGCGACTTCGGCGTGCCGCGCCAGCTTGAGAGGAGATACGCAGTCGAGAGAAGCACGATCAGCGCGAGCAAAATTTCCTTAAAATGGGCCTTCATGCACACCATGCTAACAGGTTTAGCGAATCGGGTCTTGGTGGCGATGCAACGGCGCACTATCCGTTATCCGGAGGTCACTTCGCCGGCGGAACGACGGTCCGTCGGATTACGTTTGCCGATTTGCGCCCGGAAGGCCCGCCACCGACAACATCCTGGGAAGGAGAGTGGCAGGTCCATTGGGACACGGACGGAGGCCAAATCGCGCCTACGCGACTCAAGCAGCGCATTTTAACTGCCGCGCCGACGGGCACGACCGCGATCGCCGCCTGACTGCGCCGCCTTTCAGCCTTCGACCAACGGCACGGCCCACCTGTGCAACAACAGCGAGTGGTTTATGGCCTGCGACCAGCATCTGCCCGAAATGCTCGGAATGTTGAATGGCAATGTGGAGTGGAATACGGAGTTT
>JALHOQ010000308.1 GCA_022842925.1 Bdellovibrionales bacterium | reverse complement strand
AGTTTGAACGAAGTAGTCAGCTCTAGTGGCTCGCCCCCCTTTAGGTTTTCCACTTTAATCGTCATGCGAATCGCCAAAGGAAACTTGTCGATTTTACTTCCCTGCTCGCTTGTCCAGTCTTCGACCCATTTCACCTGCTCTTGATCCCAGTACTCGAATTTCAAATAGCTAACGTTATCCAGAATCCGAATCACTTTGCCGCCCTGAAAAGGATCGGCGTCGATAATCCCGCTCTCGCGCTTCATCAGGCTGGGATACTTGGCGCCCGGAGTTTGAAAGAGGAAATAGGAAATCTCGCTTTGCTCGGATTCGCGTTTGTCGGCGTAGAAAACGCGGTGGCTCAACGACGTAAAAATCAGCTCGGTCTTTCGGCCATCAAACACTGTGTGGGGGACTGGCTGATTGCGCTGCAGAAGCTTCTTATTGTCCTCGCCTAAGTCATCGAGCAAGACGTGGAAGGACTGGCTTATATCGTTGCGCATGAGCGATAGAGCCGATCGCATGCCGTCGAAGAGTTCCACTTTTTCAAAAGCGGCCGTTTTAGTCGATTGCAGCTGGCTAATGTGGCGAACGGTAGAAATGCCGATCACCGTAAAAATGGCAAGACTGAGCAAGACTTCGATCAGCGTAAAACCGGATTGTGAGAGTTGCTTTTTCAATTGGTTGTCCCCGGTGTTGGGTTGGCGCCGCTAGAGGGGGCTGTCGAAGTGCCGCCACCTAGGCCAGGGATAGAGGGGTTCAGATCGTAGCGAGCGAAATGAGTGGAGAGCGAGACTTCGCGTGGGTTTTTGCCCTCGGTCCACATCACTTGCACATGCAGCTCGCGCATGGATTGCGAGATATGTGTGCTCGCGAGCTCCAGAACCATCTTTAAGATAGGGTTCTCCGTGGTGACGTTTTCGCCGTCTTTGTCTTGGCCTGGGTTGGCAAGTGCTGCCGCAGCTTCTGAAATTCGAAAATCGATTGGATAGCACTGGGTGCGCCAGGTGAACTTTTCGTAAGGGGCTTCAAATTTACCGTCGACTTTTTCATCGCAGGCTTTTTCTACGCCCTCATTTTCCAGCTTCGTTTCTAGATCCACCATCTTGGATTGGACCAGCCAAGTGGCCAGAGTGATTTCCTTGGAGTCATTGGTGGCGCGCACGCTGCCACGTGCGATGTCCACGGCAGCCAGAACCGCCATCGTGAAGATGAGCATCGCAATCAGGACTTCAATAAATGTGAAGCCACTGTTTCTCATTTGGCTACCGTCTCATCCATCGTTTGCACCAGACCTGCGAGTACCTCTGCGCGCCCCGTCACGGGAATTCGCAGTGAGTAAGCGGCCTGGTTAGAACCTTCTTTGGCAAAATAGATAATCGAGGCTTCGTTAAAGCCATTGGGAAAAAAATGAATAACGGCCGCACCCTTTTGGATGAGGCCTTCGCCCTCTTTAAAGACTCCCAGCACGCGCGTGCCGCCCGGCATTTCTACCGCCGACTTGGAGTATTTTTCCGCAAAATTGAAATTCGAAGAATCCTGTTTGATGGACTCTGTGTCCTTCGGATCTTCGTGAATGGTTTTGAGTTGCCGCTGGCTTTGCACCCAGTAGGTGTTTTTTTCGAAATCAAAACCAATGCGATAAATGTTGTTCAGAAGAACCGCGTCATTGCGCACCGTACGAACCAGGCCCACGAAACGACGGGCGGTGGAGCTGATTCGCTGGAACGTGACGCGTTCAATCGCCGGTATGGCAACCGCCAATACCGTCGAAATGATGGCAACGACTATGAGGATCTCGACTAAGGTGAATCCCCGTTGGGATGTACGCTTACGAGGCGGCTTTCTCGTTACTAGAGATATCGTCCTCGGTTCCGGGCTCTGCGTCGGGGCCGTTCGAGTAAATGACGTAGTTTTGGTAATCCTCGCATTCATAGCGATATGCATTTCCCCACGGATCGTTCGGGAGGTTCTTTTTTCCTAAGTGACCGCCGTCTGGATACGTTTTTGGAATTCTTCCTACGGTTGGTTTCTCGACCAATGCCCCAAGCCCCTGCGTCGTATGAGGATAGAAGTTATGGGCTAAGTAATAGCTCTGAAGGCCTTGTTCTAGAGAAGCGATTTGGATCTTAGCAGCCGAAATTTTCGACTCCTTGAATTTGCCGATGATATTCACACCGACAAAACTAAAGAGTAATCCCACGATCGCCAGAACGATCATGATTTCCACTAGGGTAAAACCCTTGTTACCGAATTTTCCTGCCTTACCTGCTTTGCTAATCTTTTTAAGTGTCGTTTCCATTTCGTTTCTCTTTCCCTAGCCGGGCATGCTGCCGAGGTTATTCAGCTCCATCATGGGCATGAAGATCGACAATGCCACTAAAGCTATGATTCCGCCCATGACGAGAATCATAAGGGGCTCTAGGAGTCTTGTCATCGACTGGATTGCCGTGTCCACCTGGCTATCGTAGGCATCCGCCACGACGTTTAACATCTCTTCCATCTCCCCCGTTTTTTCCCCGACCGCAATCATATGGGTCAGGATAGGGGGGAACTGGCCGCTCGCCTTTAGGGGAGCCGCAATCGTATTACCTTCCCGGATACTCTCCCGAGACTCAATCAGAGCCCGGCGAATGACGTCGTTTTCAACCACGTCTTTAACAATGTCGATGGCATCTAGGAGCTGGACTCCGCTGCCGATCAAGGTGCTGAGCGTTCTGGCAAAACGCGAAACGGCAATCATGCGACGCATCTTTCCAAAAACCGGAATCTTGAGCGAGATAGCGTCCCATTTGGCTCTTCCGGCCGCGGTGCTGATCCACCACCGGAACATAAAATACGAACCAGCCAACACTAAGACGACCGTAAGCCAGTACCGTGACATGAATTCGCTAATCGCGATCATCACCATGGTAAGGGTCGGCAAGGCCATTTTAGAACCCGCGAAAACCTCGGTGATCTTAGGAACGGCAAAAGCGAAGAGGAAAATAGTGATGCCTACCCCGGCCACGGCCATAAAAGCCGGGTAAGCGAGGGCGCCAAAAACTTTGTTGCGAAGTTCTAATTGGCCCTCGGTGAACTTGGCGAGCCGGCCTAGCACGAGATCAAGATTCCCGGAGGCCTCGCCCACCTTGATCATGGCGGTGTAAATCGGTGTGAAGA
>JALHOQ010000307.1 GCA_022842925.1 Bdellovibrionales bacterium | reverse complement strand
CGGGAACGGCCATCAGCTTCGACACGAACTCTTCGCCCTTAAACGAATTTAGAACGCGAAACACGACGTGCTTGCCCTTATCCTCTTTGCTCTCGAGCCAAGCCTTACCCCAGTATGACGCGCCCTCTTCTTCCGCTATGCCGCTGTACTTGAAGGCCTGATTGAGGGGCAGCTTTTTCTGCAGCATCACATAGATCAAAAAACTGCTCAGAAAAGTTCCTTCGGGAACTTTATGGGTCTCGACTTTGACCTTGTCGCTTTTGCCGTCATTGATTTTCAAGGTCATGATCTGACCCTTGAAGGTCGCATCAATGGCTTTCAGTTGGTCATTGACCTGGGAAGTGTAGGCATACGAGATCGGGTTGAATTTGTCATTGGCCTTACCCTTCAGGCTCTCTTGAAACATTTTATCGCCGAACTTGGCGCGCAGAAACTGGGTGACCTCGAATGTCTTGGCTTTGGGGTCGTATTCGTAGCGTTGTATGGTGTAGCCGACCGGTTTGCCGCCGATCTCGATCCGGTAATAGCCTTCAAACATGATTTCGCCGGCTAGAGCCGGCTGACCTAGACTAAAGATTAGGACCAGTACGCCGAAAAGAAAATTAAGCATGGGATTAGTTTAAAGTGAATGGAAAGGGTGTCAAAATTTTTTACGATGCGACTCAGTGAGCGCGGCCAAGCCGCAATCTTTGTAGCTCTACTTTTTAACGTACTATTCGTTTTCTTTGCCATGGCCATTAACGTGGCACTCGTCGTTCACGACAAAATCAATCTGCAGAACTCCGCCGATATGGCGGCCTACTATCTGGCTTCGAAGCAAGCTGAGCTCTTAAATGTAATCGCGCACCAGAACTACCAGATTCGGCAGTCCTATAAACTTCTCGCCTGGCGCTATCACACGCTCGGCACACTAGGTCTTTATCAAGACGCGGCCAATGTTCATCCAGTATGGACGGGCGATACCTCCGACACCGTGTATCCGCCTTCGGTCCGGCCCTCTCTATGCGTGACCTATAAGCCGACCTGGGTGGAAGTGCCCGACGGGGAGAACCTGTGCAATCGGGAAAACCTGCGGATTCCGCCGCTCCCCGAAGTGCAGGTGATCGCCGGATTCTTGGGGATTAACCTGGGGATTGCCGCGTTGTCGCGGCAGCTGCGTATGCAGTTCGATATTCAGTGCCAAAAGCATGGAGCGTACAACTGGTGGTATGCCATGAGCATTCTGCATGCGTTCCGCTTGGACCAGCGCAATCGCAAACAAATCATCTTCGCGTTGGCCCGCAATCTAGGTCAGCAAGATTTTATCGATCTCGATGGCAATTCCGTTTCTGAAGGCGCGAGAAAAACATTTTTGAAGAACCTGACTTTTGCCAACCGGCAGTCTTTTGAGCGGGGGACCGCCAACTTCGAAGTCTACAACTCTCTAGAGAATATCGATTACCGCCAGTGGTTAGTGGAAAACAAAATCACTCCAACGCTGATCTACACCGATGTCGATTCCCAGCCGGGATGTAACGCGAGCCCGCAGCCAATTGCCCAACTCCCCGAGCGCCCAGGGGCGAGAGATTTATTGAATCAGCCCTTTCCAGCCGGATTAGAAGCCGGGAATCTCTTAGAGTGGCGGCAGGAGCGCTTTCTTGCCGATTCCGACTTCCAGTTTTCCTCGGGTGTGGAGAAGAATCCCTGGTACATGGCCTATATGGGCGTCAAAGTCGAAACCAATCCCCGGCAAATCTTCTTTCCATTCGGCTCCGGAGTGAAAATGGTGGCTCGGGCTTTTGCAAAACCCTTCGGTGGGCGGATCGGGCCGTGGTACTCGGCCAACTGGAACCGGGGCGCGCCGAGTTCCGACGGTCCGTTAGTCGACCCATTGATCGCCCCGCGCGTTGCGGCCGGCGGCCTGATGAACGACCCCCAAGATGTTCGCCGCCTCCCGAACTATTCCCGTTATCCCGGGGACCAACTGGGCATGCAATCCAAGCTCGCTCTGAACGCCTTAACCGGTCTTGGCGGAATCAACATCAGCTTCAACTCCTACAAGAACATCAAAGAAGATATTCAACCGGGCTCGCCAAACGATATTCTGGCGTGGGAGGGAGCCGCGCCGCCCATTCGAAATTTCGAAATCGCCGCTTTATCTCCGGACCTTTTCGACATCACTTATTACTCGGTTGAGCCCGGGTACTCACGAAACTATCTCAATCGCCTCGTCGCCAATCGCGGCCGTCTCGGCATACCAAACGGAACAGCAATCCGCCCCGATCTCGGATTTAATGCGCAGGGATCCGCCACCTTCAACGTTCAAGACCAAATCACCCAAGGCAACTCACTCCGCAAGGATCAGGCCTTCTACATGGTCCGCAATAAAGCTCATTTATTGACGTCGTGGTTACCCGGAGTGGGAGCTTTCAACTATGAAGTTCAGGCGGCCATGCAGAACTTCGGCCGATGCTTTCTCCCCGACGATACCCTTCGATACGCCAACCCCGGTAGCTGTGTGGCCGGTGGTGGACGAACCGGGTATTCTGTTAAATTGATCTCTCGCGATGCACTCAATTCGACTCAGCACCAAATCGGTGGCGGCGCGCCCGCCGGTGCGCTCTTGAATCCTCCGGCCGGCAACCAAGGTTGGTAAAATCTCGGCATATAAACTGCTCTATGGACGGCGATGGTACGTCTTCTCACTTTTATCGCAGTTGGCGCGATGCTTTGGCCCAGTTTCGGCCAGAAGCCAGCCGTTTCTAGGCATCTGGCCAATATCGTGGGGCCGGTCGACGGACGTAAACCTCTTGTTCATCATTTTCCGGACTTTAAACTTTCCGCGCTCGAGACCGAGCAGATCCGCAATGCTGTGGGGTACATCAACTGCGGGAATAAGCATGGATGGGTCACAGCCTTTTTGGTGGCGCCGGATGTGGTGGCAACAGTGGCGCACGTATTTTATGGAGTCAGCGGATTGCCACTCGCACCTCGGAAGCAATGCTTTTTCCGGACGCAAGGGGATAGGCCGGGGGTCAAGTACCCAATAGGTGAACTCGCGGACGATTTAGTTGTCGGAACCGTGCGGCCGTTGAGAGATCGGCTTCTCGATTGGGCGGTAGTCCGGCTCCAGCTTCCGGTCGAAGGCGCCCAGCCCATGCGGATTTTGCACAATCCCATTCGTTTAGGGGAATGGATAGAGATCTTGCCTG
>JALHOQ010000306.1 GCA_022842925.1 Bdellovibrionales bacterium | reverse complement strand
CTTCGCACTTGCCGTTGAAAATCAATTTCTCCAACGTGATCCCGCCCATTTTTGCGAGTTCACTGTTGATGTTTCCGGCCACGATGGGGCAGTTCGTTTCGAACCCGACCTTGAAAGCCATGGCGGAATCGCTGCAACCGGATCACGGCGTCTATAACCTCCTGTTCGTTGGTTTGATCGTGTTCTTCTGCTTCTTTTATACGGAGATCGTGTTCAATCCCACCGAGGTGGCCGATAACCTGAAGAAGTACGGTGGCTTTATTCCAGGTATCCGCGCGGGCAAAAGTACGGCGGATTATATTAAAAAGGTTCTCGACCGCTTGACGGTATCGGGCGCGGTGTATTTGAGCTGTATCTGTATTCTACCGAATCTATTGATCCAATATTTTAAGGTGCCGTTCTACTTTGGGGGCACCAGTCTCTTGATCTTGGTCGGCGTGGCTCTCGACACCAGCCAGCAGATTCAGTCGCATCTTTTAACCGCCCGGTATGAAGGCTTACTCAAGGGCGTGAAGCTGAAAAGCCGGAGGGTTCAATATTGAACCTGATTCTCTTTGGCCCTCCCGGTGCGGGTAAGGGCACTCAGAGCGAACTCTTGATTAAGCGCATGAACATGCGTCAGATCAGCACGGGCGACCTTTTTCGCGCCGCGATTAAGAACCAGACGCCCCTTGGCCAAGAGGCCAAAGGCTATTTGGACGCGGGTAAACTTGTGCCTGATTCAGTTACGATCGGGCTTGTGCGCGAGGTTCTAAGTCAGTTGAAGGGGCAGAGTTTTATTTTGGATGGCTTCCCTCGGAATGTGGCCCAAGCCGAGGCTTTAGAGAAGCTTTTAAAGGATCTGAATTTGAAGGTCGAACGGTCGCTCTTTTTAGAGGTGCCGCTCGACGAGCTTTTGAGCCGTTTGGCTGGTCGCAGAGTTTGTAAAAACTGTGGCGCCGTATATCACGCCCGAAGCAAGCCGCCCAAACAGGATGGGGTTTGCGATGCGTGTGCGGGCCCGGTGATACAGCGGCCCGATGATAAGGAAGAGGTGGTTCGTACCCGCCTCGAAACCTATGAAGCGAGCACCAAGCCGCTTAAGGATTACTATAAGGCCAATGGCCTGTACGTCGAAGTGATTGGTTTAGGGACTAGTGAAGAGGTTTACGAGCGAATTTCAAAGGCCTTGCAAGTCAAGGCTCATTGAGTTAGCTTCCTTTTTTTAGTCTGAAGAAGTGGGATCTTTGGTCCCTGGGATAGACTGGAGTATATTTATGAAGGTTAGAGCGTCAGTTAAGCGCATTTGCAACAAATGTAAGGTGATCCGCCGCCGCGGAGTCCTTCGCGTTATCTGCGAAAATCGCAAACACAAACAGAGACAAGGATAAGACCGAATGGCTCGTATATCAGGCGTTGATTTGCCTAGAAACAAACGTGTCGAAATCGCCCTTCAGTATCTCTACGGTATTGGTAAAACTCGGGCTAAGAAGATCGTCGAAACCGCAGGCTTTGATATCGCCATGCGCACCGACGCCTTGACTGACGAACAGGTCGCGAAACTGCGATCGATTATCGAAGGTCAGTTCAAGGTCGAAGGTGATCTTCGCCGTGAAGTGGGCTTGTCCATCAAGCGTTTGATGGATCTCGGTTGTTACCGTGGTCTTCGTCATAAGAAAGGCCTCCCGGCTCGCGGTCAGCGCACGCGCTCGAACGCGCGCACTCGGAAGGGTCCCCGTAAGACAATCGCGAACAAGAAAAAAGTCGTTTAAGGAGCATGACGAATGTCAGACGCTAAACCCACAGAAGGCACGGCCAAATCCACCGGCGCCCCTAAGAAAAAGATTAAGCGCAATGTGCCGATTGGCCGTTGCTTTATTCAGTCCGGATTTGGAAATACGATCGTCACTTTCACCGATCTGAACGGAAACACGATATGCTGGGCCAGCGCCGGCATGTTGGGTTTTAAGGGTAGCCGGAAAGGCACGCCATTCGCCGCTCAGGTCGCCGCCGAGGATGCTGGTAAGAAGGCTCTTGAGGCTGGAATGAAAACAATCGACGTGGTCGTGCGCGGACCTGGCGCCGGTCGTGAACCGGCGATTCGCGCGCTCGCGAGCCTTGGTTTCCGTGTGACTTCGCTTAAGGATTTGACTCCCATCCCGCATAACGGATGCCGTCCTCCGAAGCGCCGTCGTATCTAACTTTCTTTGTTTTGAATGGAGATGAAATGGGACAACTAACGATGCAGCCTCATTACTACAAGTTCTGGCGTGAACTGATTAAGCCGAAGGGCTTTGAAGTTGAGCGTGAGTCTCTGACTCCGCGCTACGGCAAGTTTCACGTTCGCCCGCTGGAACGGGGCTTTGGCGTAACGCTGGGCAACTCGCTTCGCCGCGTGCTTTTGAGCTCGATGATGGGTTCGGCCGTGTCAGCTGTGAAATTTGAAGGCGTTTTGCACGAATTCAGCACGCTCCCGGACATTCTTGAGGACGTGACCGACATTATTTTGAATCTTAAAGAAATCCGTTTCCGCCAGCATGATCCGGAAACGAAAACTCTTCGCATCTCGAAAACAGGTCCCGGCAAAGTGACCGCCGCCGACATTCAGCTAATCGACGGGATTGAAATTCTGAATCCGGATCAGCATCTGGCCACTCTCGGCAAAGATGGGCGTTTTGAGGCCGAACTGATCATCACCTTTGGCCGTGGTTACATTGAAGCAGAAGGCCGTTCGAAAGATTTGCCGGTGGGATACATTGCCGTGGATTCGCTCCACAGCCCGATCCGTCGTGTGAACTACATGGTGAACGCGGCCCGCGTAGGTCAGCGCACGGACTATGACGCCCTCACTTTGGAAGTTTGGACTGATGGTTCTTTGAAGCCAGAAGAGTCGGTGGCGTTGGGATCGAAGATCCTGAAAGAACAGCTGCAGATCTTTTTGACGTTCGACGAGAACATGGAACCGGTGGCGGAAGAAGAAGACACACGTTCGCCCCAGTTTAACGAGAATCTGTTCCGCTCCGTCGACGATCTCGAATTGTCGGTTCGCTCGGCCAACTGCTTGAAGAACGCCAACATTCGCTATATCGGCGAGTTGGTCAGCAAGACCGAGGCGGAGATGCTGAAGACGAAAAACTTCGGCCGAAAGTCTCTTAATGAAATTAAAGAAATATTGTCGAACATGGGATTGTCGTTGGGTATGAAAGTGGATGGCTGGCCGCCGCAAGGCT
>JALHOQ010000305.1 GCA_022842925.1 Bdellovibrionales bacterium | reverse complement strand
TAGTCGACAGTGGAATTGGACTTTCACCCGATCAGCAGAAAAATCTTTTTAAGCCCTTTAGCCAGGCGGACAGCTCGGTGACACGCAAATATGGCGGCACTGGGTTGGGTCTTCACCTTTCACGGAAACTGGCCCAGTCACTGGGTGGCAACGTGACGTTACAAGAGAGCACGGTCGGATCGGGTACCACCTTCCGCTTTACCTTTGCCAATGAAAAGGCACCGGACGAGCGGTCATTGTCTGTGCCGGCGCCCGTCCCGGTCGCAAATCGGCGCAAGCTCTATGGCAAAAAGATTCTTGTGGCTGAGGATTCGGCTGACAGCCGAGAGCTGATTCAACTTTATTTTAGATCAACGGGCGCCCAGTTGCTGACGGCCGATAACGGCTTCGAAGCGGTGTCGGTGGCTTGGCGTGAACGCCCAGATATTATTCTTATGGATGTGCAAATGCCGGGAATGGATGGCCTCGAGGCCACCCGCCGCCTTCGGGCCGAGGGCTACTCGCGGCCGATTGTCGCTTTGACGGCGCATGCGCTACAGGACGAAGTGGACCGCTCGTTTGAAGCGGGTTGCAATTACCACTTAACTAAACCCGTGCTGAAAGATGTGCTCCTCGGTCTGGTGAGCGAACTGCTGCAGCATGCACCTCCGGCCCACCACATTTGATTCGACATACGCGGGCTCCAGCGTTAGTTTTGCATTCATGCGTGCGCCGCTCGTGCCGTTTATTATCGGCCTTAATATTGCAGTTTTTTTAATGTGGCATTTCAGTAGCTTCGGTCCGGCGTGGATGGAGGAGAATTTCTCCGTCAGCTGGAGTGGCGTCGATTCGGGCCGCTATTGGACGCTTCTCACTTCGGTTTTTTCTCATACGTGGTTCTGGCATCTGTTTTTGAATATGTTTGTCTTGCGCAGTTTTGGCACGCTGTTGGAGCGAGTGCTCGGCTCGTGGCGCTTTCTAAAATTTTATCTGGTCGCCGGAGTTTCGGGTTCGTTGGTGCATATCGTGGTTTCGAACTTCGTAATTGGGACCCCCGATATGAGCGCCGTCGGAGCCTCGGGCGCGATTGCGGGCCTTGTACTCGTCTTTGCATTGATGTTTCCGCGGGAGAAAATTCTGCTTTTTGCCATTATTCCCGTGCCGGCTCTTCTGGGCGCCTTCGCATTTATGGCGCTGGACATATGGGGTCTTATGTCGCAGGCCGAAGGCGGCGGACTTCCCATTGGACACGGGGCCCATTTAGGGGGCGCCGCGGCCGGGATTCTTTACTATTTACTCTTTCTCCGAAAATACCGTCACTACCTCGATTAGTTTGGAAGTTCGCAACCTGGAATTTCGAGATTGATCTCAAAGTTTTCGGTCAGACAGGAATATAGCCAGTAGGTTTGCTGGCCGTAGTTGAGGCCCCGCGAGTAGGAGACATTGCCTTGCTCATCGACTTCGCAGGGATTGCTCTCGGTACAGCGCCCGCCGCTTTCGTTGCCAGTATTATTGACGCCGACCACTACGCGCGTTCCACGGGCGAGGATTGGTGATCCAGACGTGCCACCGATCGTGTTGCACTCGCGGGTAAAGCGAATCGAATCGTTGTTCTCCCAGCCCCCTTCCAGAAGCTTGAACACAAAACCATCAATATCGCAGCTGTAACCGCGGCGCCAGTAGCCGGAAATGATCTCGATCGGGATCTGCGTAGCCGGGTGCGCCGACTGTAAGGTGAGCGCGCGAATATTGTAGCGTTGGCGGATCTCAGCGTAGGTTTCAGTCACGCGGTAAAGGGCGAGATCTGTCTTGGTCATGGTGGCGTAAACGGTTTGCGTGGCGCGGATGCGACCGGAATCGGTGCCGTCTGGTTTGAGCAAGGTAAAGCGACGATTGCTCGAGCGTCCGTAGATGAACTGGTTGGGGGGAATAAAGCCGCTCTCATGGCAATGACCGTTGGTCATCACATAGGCGCGGTCCGTGTCGGGCTGTCCTTCGAATTGCACCAAGCTTCCCGAGCAGCCACTTAGCGCCACAATCCCCTCAAAGTCATATTGTCCTGGCGCACCCGCGGGAGGAAGCGGCGGTCGCATTGAGGTAGGCGGTGCGATTGGAAACGCGGTGGCGGTGAACGAAGTCCAAAGCATCACGGTCAGCGTAAAAATGCGAAGGTTCATGGATCCCCCTTGTAGCTTCCAAGAATAGTGCGAACATATTTATGGGGTTATAGGGAAGTTCTCCGCCCAGACTAAAGGCTAGTCGGATTGTGATTATGGAAGATACCGAAAGCTGTCATGCTTAACCCATGCATTTCCTGCGGAGCTTGCTGCGCCTCTTTTCGCGTGCAATTTTATTGGCGGGAAGCGAATCCAGGTGAGAGCCCGCATCCGGACGCCGTACCGGCGGGCCTGTTTGAGGAAATCGACTCCCAGCTTAGGTGCATGAAAGGCACCAATGATAAACATCATCCGAAGTGCATGGCCTTAAGGGGACGCATTGGCAAGGATGCGAAGTGTTCGATTTACCAATCGCGACCCACGCCGTGCCGGGAGTTTGCGGCTTCGTACGCAAATGGCCAGCGCAATTCGCGCTGTGATGAAGCGCGCCGGGCGCACGGTTTGAAACCGCTCTCGCCCGGCGACTGGTTACCGATTAACGGGCCAGGGATTGAAGCATAAGGGCATAAAAGCCTGGCTGCTGAAATCCACCTTGTTGAAACTTTTCGATTACTTCTTTACCGAGCGACTTGGCGATCTTCTCCGCATCCGACAAGCCCTCTTCTTTATTCTCTTCGATGGCCTTCAACACTTTCGCTTGCTGCTCTTCGTTCAACTGGGCCAACAGGCTCACGGTCTGCAGGTTGTTGGCGAGCAGATTCGACAGCGCGCTGTCTCGATGCACGAAGACGGGCCGGTTTTGAATATTGATCGACTGATACTCGTTCGGCCGCCCGTCATGAGGCAGGAACGGTTCCACCCGGATCAAGTTCAGAACCGCATTCGCCAGCGGCGCGTGCGCGTCGCTCTTCATCAAACCTTTGACCGATTTGATAAAGCTCTGATGAAAGAGCGAAGTCTCATCGGGCAGGCCAAGGATCAAACGGGCCAACGGATCCATCACCGCCGGTAGCTTATGCGAATTGTTCGCGTCTCCGACATCGAAAAGCTTGTAGCTCACATTCAGGTCAGCCGTGGCGCCGCCATTGAGGCGGAACGTGACCGGGCCCGAGATCTCATCGGT
>JALHOQ010000304.1 GCA_022842925.1 Bdellovibrionales bacterium | reverse complement strand
TGAGGGAGGGGCCGGGCTTTTTTCGGACGGCAAACTTATTACCCGGATCAAATCCACGCATATCCCGTATGTGATGCAACGGCTGGTGCAGTTCGGAGCGCCGAAGGAGATCGAGTATCTGTCGAACCCGCACGTCGGCTCCGATAAAATCCGCCGTGTGATTCCGGTGATGCGCGAGCATCTGCTTAAACTCGGTTGCCAGATTCGCTTTAACGCCAAAGTCGCGGAGATTTTAACCAGTTCGCAATCGGAATCGGAAACAAGCGGCTCGCGTCCTGTGATCTCCGGCGTGCGCCTCACCAATGGCGAAACCATCGAGTGTGACCAGTTGGTCTTGGCCTGCGGTCACTCGGCCGAAGATATGTTCCAGCATCTTCACGATATTGGCGTAAAGCTCGAGGGCAAGTCCTTCGCGGTGGGTTTACGAATTGAACACCCACAAAGCCTGATTAACGAAATCCAGTTTAGAGAATACAAAGACCACCCCAAACTCGGCGCCGCGAACTATAAACTCGCCTTTCACGACAAAAAAGACGGCGTCGGCGTTTACAGCTTCTGCATGTGCCCCGGTGGATATGTGCTTTCGTGCTCGACCGATGGCAAAGGTGTGGTCTCAAACGGCATGAGCAATTTTAAGCGCAATTCCAAATTCGCCAATGCCGCGATCGTGATGACGATTGATCATCAAAAGAATTTCGGCAATCAGCTTTTAGGCGGATTGGAGTTTCGCCGTCAGCTCGAAGCCGAAGGCTTAGAGTTGGTTAAGAAAGCCGGCGGCCAACACGAGCTTCCCGCGCAAAATCTGATGGCGTTTATGGACGGTCGCGCCGCCCCTGTGGGCGCGAGTTCCAGCCCTTCTGGCGTGGTCTCCACCCGACTCGATCGCATCATGGGTGAAGAGTTCAAAAAACATTTGATCCAGGCGCTCGAGAATTTTGACCGCAGCATGAAGGGTTTTATTTCACCCGAAGCGCTTCTCCACGGCATTGAATCCCGCACCTCTTGCCCCTTAAGAATCCCACGCCACGACGAGACTTTAGAGTCCATCTCCCACGCCGGCCTCTTCCCCGCCGGCGAAGGCGCGGGCTACGCCGGCGGCATCACCAGCGCCGCTTGCGATGGCATCCGTATCGCGGATGGAATTTGCCATAAGTTCACCGCAATCCAATCTCACATACACACCTGAACACCCGACTTTCGCACGCACAAAATGGTTACACTTCCCGACCACTTACAGATCTATTCGTCATGTACAGTCTCGGCTCCGAGCACTTTCCGTGAAAGAAAGGATCATCTATCGGAAAATCCCAGTTGAAAGAGTTTTGTTAGGAGGTGCCGCCCAAAGCTATCGGGAACCGCGAACCTCATATTTAACTTTGCCCGAGCGGCGGTAGGCGGAGCGGCCATTCGCATCTGTGAGCAAGGCCATAAGCGTGCGATCGCTTTCGGAGGTTGCATACACCTCGAGGGCATCGACACTGTAACGCTCCACCGTAAGAGTCAGCGCAAACCGGGCCCGAATGCCAGGCGCCGAAAAACTCGTGCGCAACATGTCCGAAGGAATCCATCGGTTCTCATCGGGATGAAATTCGGACTTGGTATAGAGCGTAGCTTGTCCATGCAACAAGCTGCCACTTTCGGCCTCATACGTGCACGATTTGGCTTTTCTTTCGGTCAGTGCATAGCTGATTTGCGCTTCGCCCATGTCGTTTAACGCCTTAACGCCAGCCTTATAGTCCGCATCGCCTTTATACGATGTGTGCACACGGGCCCGGATGCTGTTCATTTTCAAGGCAATTTTGCCTGGGCAATCGGCCGAGTTCACGGCCAACGCCGACAGTGGTGTCACAAATAGCGATAGCATGATTGTGAATTTCAATTGATCCTCCTTTAAGTGGTGTAATCGAATCCCATTTCAAGCACCCAGCCGTCCTGAGTGTAGATTTCAAACTGGCTAACCTTGTAGCGGGTCAACGTGATATGGCCACTATGAACGGCATAACCCCCTTCAAGGCGACAATATTGCCCAGAGGAGGTTCAGGGCCGCAATCGAATCATCGCGAATGATCCATTTTTCATATTAAGCTTCGACAATTATATGAAAAATTGTCGCGCGGGAGCCTCTATCAGACCGAAAATTAACCATGATCGCGCGCGGCGCTACTAAAACTAACCAAATCTTTATTTTCTCTAGTCAGGCCCAACAGTTGCCGCATTTTAAGTCGGCCTTTAATTACGCAATTAACCCAGGAAGCGGAGCTCGGCGTTGATTGGGCCCAGGCGCCCGCGCTCGAGACACATTTTCTCAAGTCCATTGGCTAAATAGCACGTATTTGTTCTCAATCGGCCTCAGGGTTGCACCCAAAGCGACCCATGGACAAAATCCCAGTTGAAAGAGTTTCGTTAGGACTGGCTCTCAGCGCGCTTTTCATCGGTCTACTGGGTCTCCTCGGCTGGATTCTGAACGTAAACTCGCTGACGAATATCCTCCCCTCAATGGTCACGATGAAGATGAACACGGCGATCGCCATTGTGACCCTGAGCGTAGGATGTATTTTTTGGACTCATAAGTCATTGCGACACTTAGCGCCTCTGTCATCGCTCCTCGTACTGACCCTCGCATTAGGAACAATTCTGCAATATACTTTGGGTTGGAACCTGGTCATCGACCGTCTGCATATCCACGACGACGATTCAGCCTTTCCGTCCCCTGGACGCATGTCTGGAATCGCGGCCATTACGTTATTCGTGCTTAGCATTTCGATTTTGATTCGGCACTTCTTCCCACGAAAAACATCGTGTTGGCAGGCTCCGAGCTTGGTGATCTTGCTTCTACCGATGCTGGCGCTCGCAGGATTGCTCTTCAACCCTCGAGCACATCCCGACATTTTCCCCTATCAGACAATCGCCCTACCCACTTCGCTCTCGCTGATTTTGCTCTGCCTAAGCGTCGTCAGCTCCAGTCGGAGCGGGCTGATGGCCAATGTGCTAAGTCCGAGGCTCGGAGGGCGCGTTGCGCGCCGATTTCTTCCGATTCTTCTTCTCGCCCTTCTTGGCTTGGGTCTTTCGACCGAACTTGGATCTTCTTTTCACTTTTTCGACGAATCGTTCGATGTCCCGTACCTACTTACTTTTGGTTCGGCTTTTACGGCATGGCTGATTTGGCACGAATCGCGGACCCTAAATGATCTAGACGCAAAGCTCGAGGTCGAGCAACTGAATCGCCGAGACTTGATCGAACACCTTCAGCTCC
>JALHOQ010000303.1 GCA_022842925.1 Bdellovibrionales bacterium | reverse complement strand
CGCACCTGGAGAAGGCCAACACCATCATTGTTAAAACCAGAATGGCGTCATTCTGCTTAAAGAAACCGTAGCAGTATCTGAGCGAGAATAAGTAAATCGCGCCCAATGCGCTAATCGTTGTCGCCACCCGTGAAAATAGTCCGACGCAACTTAGAGCCAAAGCAACTTTCCAGATGGTTACGGTTAGACTAAGATCCGCGAGTGTCGGTCGCGGGAGGTTGAAAAAATGGAAGACCGAAACCGGCTGCCAAAGTGCCGCAGGAGTATTTAGCCAACGCAAAAAAATGCGATTGTCAAAATAGAGCACGACCATGCAGAGAAAAAACAAAAAGCGTCTTTGCCCCAGATCCATTCCATCTGCTTTTTTGAACCAGAACTCTTTATAAGCTCTCAACACCGACTTCATTCGCTGTCCGCAAGTCGAGTTCGATTTTTTGGATTTTCGTCGCACACAAAGTCAACGCACGTTAGGCGATAGAGCGCGAGCGAGCGAATCTCTGGTCCGTTGTGTCTTTTCGATTTTCTAAGCTTAAGATATTGCCGTTTTACTTTTTGAAGGACGGACTTTGCCTTTTCCCCGGTGGGATCTGTGGACCCGAGTTGGTTTAGCCCCATGATTAGGGTTGAGGCTAGAAATGGATGAAAATAACGATCGTCATTGAGCACGATTTCCGAATACGGGTGAGCGTCGGTTTCGCCAAAGATTTTGTAAACGACACTTCCGTCGTTGACGTTCATTTTCGCAAACATTGAATATGTCACAAATGGCCAGAAGATTTGGGGTGTATCCGGAAGGCTCCCAGCCAGTAGCGTCCCACCCACAATCAAGACGATGGCAATGTGCGCCCGCAAAGAACCCATAACTCAATTATGCAAGTTCTGATCGCTTGCGCAAGCGCTGGGGTGTGACTCGACATCAAAACTTTTAGACCCTTGAGCGGCTTATTCCTTCGCCGATCTGTTTTGAAATAGATAAAAAGAGCGTCTAATTGGGCTAGGTCACATATGGGAATGGTTTTAAGACGAAAAGAGGCTCAAATTTTCTATTTCAGAACAGATCGGCGACTCGGAGGCGTTCACTTGATCTGAGCAAGATTGGTCGAGGCATGGTCAGTTGATCAGTGATTTACTTTCATCTGTCGGATTCACCGGCCCTATATTTCTTTGCCGAATTCTTTGTGGGCGAGCGGTACGTCCAGATCAAATATCCAACAGCTAGTCCGAATGCAATCCAAGCTGATGCGTGAAGGTAACCATCTATCCCACAGGCCGGTGCTTGGACGCCACGATATTCAGTTGAAGTGCAGCCCTGTCCCAAGACTCGATACAGGTCTTTGAGGCCCACTAAAACGAGGAATGCTGAAATTAATAAGGCCCAAAAGCGTTTCATATATTTGTTGTATCTGCCAAATGCCTTCCAAATCTAGTGCTAAAAAAAATGTCAGTAGAACGTCCAGAGATCATGATCACACGGCCTTCGTATCCACAGGCATCGCTGAGGCGAGTCTAAAGTTTCCAAAACTGGAAACTTTCATGGAAGGTCAAAGGAGCCCACCCCACATCGACAACTCCTCACATTGCCCGGGCAATGTGAGACCTTGGATGGCTGGGGTGGTTTGCGCAGCTAGAGCTGCGCTACACACTTGATCATTCGATAATTGCGGCCGGGGCTGCCGCAGTTGCCGCCGTAGGTGGGCTGGAAGCAGCTGCCGTCGAACCAGCCGACGTGGCCTTTGCCGTGGAAGCCGCCGGACCAGGAGCAGACCGTTCCGCGACGGAGATTGGATGTGCCCACGGACTTCCATCCGGTGCGGGCGAGTGCGCTTGCCATACCGACGCCGTTGCCGGCTGTGCCGCGAAAGCCGGTGATGGATTTGACTACGGACACGCAGTTGCCGCCACCGCCAGAGATGCGGCCGTTGCGGTCACGACCGTAGCCGCTGCGGCTACCTCGGCGCGAGCTTTCCATGCGCATGCGGTGACGGCGTGGTTTGGCGCGACTCTGGCCCCGGCCCGAGACTTGGGTTTCTGAGTAGCCTGAATATTTTTGTTTTAAATCCGCGACCGTGCCCGGTTCAACGAACTGAAGGCCCAGGGCCGAGAACTCTTCGGCCGATATCACCATCTGTTCCGGCACTCGGCCGCTTTCTTCATCGGCCAAGCGCAAGGTCAGGAGAACATCGCCCCCATTTAAAAACTCCACATTCACGGCCTCATTCTTAAATACATCGATCGACGCGCCACCGATGTTTTCTTCCAAGCCTTCAGCCGTCAATACCGCGCTGGGGATCACTTCCGTGTGGCGTGAGAACTTGTAAATCCCGCTCAGAGCTAGTCCTGGAGCATTTAATCTGGAGGGTGAAGTCAGTGGCGAAAATTTCTCTTCCACCGTGGCCATCCGATCGATGGCAGCGTGGGCTGTGAGGGAGGTCACGAGCGAAAAAAGGACGAGGAGACTCTTCATGAAGTGCCTTTCGGTTATTATTTTTTTGTTGTTGCTTCGGGCATGGGTCAGCAAGATGGGTGCCGACTGAGATCGAACGTGTTCCCCATACGTGTGTTAAAATTTTAAACGAGACCCCGGATTGGAACTGTTAGAGCGTTGCTAATCCCAACTCATCGAGAGCATTTTGTCGAGAACGCCTTTTTTCTCGAGTTTCTCATAAGTCGTGTTCGACAAATAAACGCGGGGGATAAAATTGCGGTATTGAGAAAGCACCTTCATCAAAGATTGCGAGACATCCACCAAGAGCTTTAGCTCTCCATGCCGAGTGAGAACCTTAACTGAATCGCTGGAATAAATCGGGTCCTTCTTATCCTTTTTAAACGAGTCCACATTGCGAGTGAACATCACGTCCCGGGTGGGTATATCCTCAATCACCCAAGCATTCTTATCTACGGCGCGGACTTCGTCTTTGATCCAGGATACTGCCCGCTGACATTGGGCCACCAGATGGCGACGGTGCTCTTCATCACGCACGACGGTGGGCTTTAACGGCGCAATTCGAATTTGAGCGGGCGGCATTCGGCGCGCCAACATATCGCTCAGCTCGCCGATCATCGGGTGCTTGACCCGGCCGGCAAGGTATTCGTGGAGCTTGGCCATAAAGTAGGAGTCGTTAAAGGTAAAATACTCGTTTGGATTCATGGCCACTTTATCCATCAGAGTTTCGAACGAATAGCTGAGTTTATTCTCTAAAAAATACTCCTGAATCTTGGCCGCGATCAGGTCGAATTTATATCCCGTGCCCTCATGAATGATCTGCGAGTACCAGAAGTAACGGG
>JALHOQ010000302.1 GCA_022842925.1 Bdellovibrionales bacterium | reverse complement strand
CAACCAGCAGATTGATCTCTTCACGCTTGAGCGCCTTCTTCTTCAGCAACATATCATCCAAGAAACGCAAGAACTCCGCCGGTGGTTCGCTAAACAGACTCATTAAAGAGCCCATCCAGCCCGCAAACTGCAAGAGAGACTTGGCCACGGCAGCCTTTTTCGGTGTCACTGGGCCCGGTGTGCGAACCACATTGTTAAACGCGCGAATCACTTCAAAGAGACGCGCCAGTCCTTCTGGCGTATTTAAATCATCATCAAAAGCCTCTTCCACGCCTTGCTTGGCCGCCTCAATCACCTTGGCAAAATCATCGGGAGTTTGAGCATCTGCGGGCTGCGTGGCCGCTCGCTCGGCCAGAGCCAAGGCGGAATAGATGCGGGCCAAAGCCGAAATAATATTTTCGATAGCCACCGGTGAAAAATCGAGAACACTCCGGTAGTGAGCCGTGAGCATGAGATACTTTAGAATTTCCGGATGAAACTCCTGCATAAAAGAGCGAGCCGTACGGACATTGCCGAGCGACTTCGACATTTTCTGTGATCCGAAGTTCAGCATATTGTTATGCATCCAGTAGCGGGCAAACTGCCGACCACTGGCACCCTCGCTCTGCGCGACCTCGTTTTCATGGTGAGGAAAAATCAAATCCAAGCCACCACCATGAATATCGATCTGTTCGCCTAGAAGCGCGCTGGCCATGGCCGAGCACTCGATATGCCAACCGGGCCTTCCCTCGCCCCAGGGCGAGGGCCACTTGGGCTCGCCCTCTTTTGATTTTTTCCACAGCGCAAAGTCGGACGGATGCTTCTTCCGCGAATCGACCTCGATGCGTACGCCGGCTTCGAGATCCTCGAGTTTTTTATGAGAAAGTTTTCCGTAATCGGGAAAGGCATGCACATCAAAGTAGACGTCGCCGTCCACGGGATAGGCCTTCCCGTTCTTCACCAAGCGCTCGATCAGCTCGATGATCGGATCGATAAACTCCGTGACCTTGGGGTTATGCGAATGCTTCTTCAGCTTCAGCGCATGAAAGTCCTTTTCGAACTCCTGGATATATTTTTCCGAAATTTCATGGGAGGCGACCTTGTCGGCCTTGGCCCGATCGATAATTTTGTCATCGACATCGGTGTAGTTGTAAACGAACGTGACCTTCAAACCCCGGTACTCGAACCAGTTGCGCAGAAGATTGAACGTGATCGCGCCGCGGAAGTTGCCCACGTGTAAGAGATCGTAGACCGTGGGTCCACACAGGTACATTTTCACCTGACCCGGCACGAGCGGTTGGAATTCCTCTTTTTTATGCGAGAGCGAATTGTAAACGACGATCATTTTTTAACCCTTAATCTGACTCAAAACATTTTCGGCCCGCGCCACCAAAGTGCGCTTATGCAGAAGCGGCACCAGCATCTTCAATTCCGTACCATGAGGCTTTCCAATCACCGCCACCCGGATGGGCATAAACAGATGCTTTCCCTTTACGTTCTGCTCATCTTTAATCTGGTCCTGGAGCTTATTGAACTGCTCTTCGCTCAAATAATCGCTGCCCGTCTGCTCCACACCTTTACGCCACGCTTCGACCACGATTCTTGTGCTCGGCCAGGTCAAAGTCTCCTGCGCTTCCGGCGAGAGCTCAATTGGCGACTCACTTAGCGGCCGAAAAGCTTCAACCGCGTCTTTCAAAGTGTTCATGCCAGTTTTATAAACTTCGAGGGCCTTCATTCGCCAATCTGTATCGCTCGGCAGCGTCAAACCCGCTTCGTTCAAGAATGGCTCGACCAACTTCCACAGCTCCTCATTGGGCAAAGCGCGCAAATGCTGCGAATTCACCCACATCAGTTTCTGCGGGTCGAAGACCGCCGCCGCCGAATTCAAGCGGTCATAGTGGAATTGCTCCGCCATTTCCTTCATCGTCAGAATTTCTTGGGCATTGGGCGAACTCCAGCCCAGCAGCGCGATAAAGTTATTCAGGGCTTCCGGCAGGTAACCATTCACCTTGTACTCATGGCAGCTGGCCGCGCCATGCCTCTTCGAGAGTTTCTGCCGGTCGCTACCAAGAATAAGAGAAATATGCCCGAACTGGGGCTGCTTAAAACCCAACTCATCGTAGATCATCATCTGACGAAGAGTATTGCTTAGATGATCTTCGGCGCGGAACACATGCGAAATCTTCATTAGAGCATCGTCAACCGCGCAACAAAAATTATAGACCGGCATTCCACTCGCCCGCAAAAGCACGAAGTCCCCTACCATATCAGAGGGAAACCGCACATCACTCCGGACAAGGTCGGGGAGATGATAATCGCGTTTCTCTTCATCTTTGACCTTAAAACGAACCACGGCCTTGTCGCCTTTGGCCATTTTCTCAAGAGCCTTTTCCTTAGGCCAGTTTCGATACGGTGAATTCACCTGCGGGGGACGGCCGGATTTCATAGCCGCCTGCCTCTGAATCTCGATTTCTGGATCGGTCAAGAAGCAGTAGTACGCCCGACCCGAATCCATCAGCTGGTCCGCGTACTTTTTGTATATGTCCAGGCGCTGGCTTTGGCGGTACGGACCGTAGGCGCCGGAATCTTTAAGCGTCTTCCACTCTGGTCCCTCGTCCCAATCGAGGCCCAACCACTTGAGGTCATCCATCTGCATGCGGATAAACTCTTCGGTGCTGCGGGCCTCATCGGTATCCTCGATCCGGAGGATAAACTTTCCCCCGTTTCGTTTGGCGAAGAGATAATTATAAAGAGCGGTTCGGGCCCCACCCACGTGCAAGTAACCGGTGGGGCTCGGAGCGAAACGGACGCGGACTTCGGAATTCGACATAGTAGGCAACCTCAAATGGGCCATCCTACAACGGATTAGGGAGAGGGAAAAGGCTTACAAATTGAAAATAGCCCGGACTTCTTCTTGGGCTCTGAGTTCTTCCGTCCCAGTGGCCAGGGACAGTTCACGCAGGAGAAGATTGCGCGCGTTATCGAGCATTTTGCGCTCACCGAAACTCAGTTCTTTTTCGACTTTAAGCAGGAAGAGGTCGCGTAGGACCTCGGCGATTTGGTAGACCGAGCCGGTTTTGATCTTTTCCATGTACTCACGATAACGCCGGTTCCAAGTCTGATTGTCGATTTTAACGTTGGTTTCTTTTAAAATCTCGATCACTTTCTTGGCTTCGTCTCTCGAAATAATAGGGCGAAGACCCACAGTCTCCACACGATTCTTGGGAACCATGATTTTCATGCCGGAGTCGAGTATGTTAATGGAGTAGAAGGTATGCTTGGTGCCGAGGATTTCTTTAGTTTCGATGGCGGTTACTTTGCCTACACCGTGACCTGGATAAAC
>JALHOQ010000301.1 GCA_022842925.1 Bdellovibrionales bacterium | reverse complement strand
GTGTCCGCGTTGGACGGTCTAGCGTTAAATACTCCACGCCGACATCGTTCAAAAATTTTAATCGACTTTTGAGTTGGCGAAAAACCTCACCGGCCATCTCATTTTCCGCTGGCGAGAGCGTGAGGTTCTCAACAAATCGAAGTGTTTCGCCAACGGTCATTGCGGCGAGTTTGGTAATTGGAATGCCGCCGACCAAGAAGAGGCCGGTTTCGGGTTTTAGGCGCGCGCCCTTACAAACACCGCAGGGCTGTGGCGACTTATATCGCGACAAGAAAACGCGCACGTGCATTTTGTACTTTTTCGTTTCCAAATACTCGAACAGTCCGACCACGCCATAGAACTTTCCGTCGCCATTCCAGATTTTTTCGCGTGAGGTCTGAGACAGTCGATTCCAAGGAGTCTTCATGTCAATTCCAGCAGTCTTGCAAAACGCGGCAAGCTGTTTTCGATCATACGCCGCAGAAGGCATCGTAAAGGGATGAAGAGCACCTTCAGCGAGCGTCAAGGCGGGATTGGGTACAATCTTGGCTTCGTCCAAAGAAAGAGTATTGCCAAAACCATTGCAAGCCGAACAGGCTCCAATGGGAGAGTTGAAGGAGAACAGCGCGGCACTTGGAGTGGGGAAAGTAAATCCACACTGAGCACAGGCTCGATCCTCACTAAATTGCAGCTTTTTTCCGTCGGTGGTCATGACCGAGACACGGCCTGCCTCAACACCGATATTGAACTTCAGTGTGGCTTCAAAGGCTTGTGCAATTGAGTCGCCAACTCGCCCCGCGTCTTCTGTTCGAAAGCTAACGCGATCTATGACGATGAAAAAATCCGTCAACGGAAAAACAGCTTCTGAATCGGAAGCCTGAATTTCATAAACAGTACCAATATCAGAGACCGGTGAATTCTCTTTGCAGTGCGGAAGGCCAATGGATTTTGTTGCCTGCAGTGCCGACATTGAATCACCTTCGCCCGATACGCCTTCGTCGGTAACGTCTGAAGCATTTGCAGCACTTGATTTTGATTTCTTTTTTCCCGTCGTGCGAGCTGCTTTTGTGGAACTCTTTTTCTTTGCCGGCATGAGTGCGCCGGGAGGAATGAGAATTCTTTGAAATCCCTCTTGCCGAAGGAGCTTCAAAAGTACTGCCGGTTCAAGCGAGCCCTTGGCGAAAGAAATGGGCGCGAGAATGTAGCCGCGCTTGCCATCAAATTCCGCCAATACCTTTTTAGTCGCCTCCGAAGGGGACTCTTTTGTCACTACGAAGCCATAGGTTGGACAAGTTGGCTGACCTATTTTTTCAAAAAGCAGGCGCAAATAATCGATGACTTCGGTCGTCGTTCCAACTGTCGAACGGGAAGTTTTCACTGAATTTTTCTGTTCGATTGCGATAGCTGGCGGAATATTTTTAATACTATCGAGATCGGGTTTTGGTGCCTTGCCAAGAAACTGTCTGGCGTAACTTGAAAGCGATTCTATATATCGACGCTGTCCCTCGGCATAAAGCGTTTGAAAAGCCAACGAAGATTTTCCCGAGCCGCTTGGCCCGCAAACGACCGTGAATGATCCAAGCGGAATTTCAACGTCGATATTCTTGAGATTGTTCTGTCGGACCCCATAGAGGTGGATCGACTTCATTCTGCCATATCCTCTTTGTAGAAATCCGAATCATCTCTTGTGTCTGGGGCCCCACTGAGTTCACGAGGCTCAGTGCCGCGGATAAAGGCCTGGTTGAGCACTCGCTTACTTGCGGAAGAAGCAAGCTTACCTGTTAGCGAATCCATATTCGCAAAGACGATGCCGCCAGGAACGGAAAAGGGTTGAGAAGCATCATCGCCGTGCACGGTTTGCATATAATCAAGCCAAATCGGAAGGGCCGTGCGGCCACCGACCTCGCCTTCTCCGATCGAGCGCTCTTCATCAAATCCGACCCAAACTCCAGTTGCGAATTGTGCTGTGTAGCCTACGAACCATCCATCAAAGTAGCCGCTCGTGGAGCCGGTCTTTCCAGCGGCCGGTCTGCCTAAGGCGCGAGCGCGCCCGGCCGTCCCGCCTTCATCTGTGATTGTTGCCGCCAAGAGTGAGGTGATGACATAGGCGGTTTGCGGCTGCATCAGTTGGTCGGGATCATCAAAATAAATAAGTGGCGTCGTTCGCTTCGCAGGATCCTCAGCGCCAGCTGCTTGAGTCGTCGAGCCGGATTCCGAAGCAGAATTTGCTGTCAAATCCGCTCCCTCGCGCGCACCAGCGGGGCTAGCTTTCGCGGCCTCAGTCGCCTTGTTTTTTTTCGCCTCGAGGTAAGTGATGCGCTTTTGTTCATATTCCTCTTCGATGGGCGCAAGTTCCTTTTCAAAAAAGGCGTCAAGCGTGATCTCTTTCAAGATCTCATTTCCCTCTCGGTCGGTTACTCGATGGACGAGACGGGGCTTGAGTCGCTTACCGAGTTTTGCAAACTGCGCAAAGGCCCTCGTCATCTCGTAGAGAGTCACGGAACTTGATCCGAGGCCAAGCGAGAGGTCGGCGTTTAATGGAGAAAACATGCCAAGCCGTCGAGCATAGTCAACGGCCCAGCTGACCCCAATCGACTCCAACACCTTCACTGTTGGAATATTGGATGATCGAACAAGAGCATTGCGAAACAAGATATCGCCAGCAAACTTTTCACCGTGATTGTGCGGCTTCCATTTTTTAATATCGGTGTCCTGTCCCTCAACTGTCGAGGCATCTCCCTCGTAAACAATCGGAGCGTCTTGAACGGGTGTTGCAGGAGTAAAGCCTTTGTCTAGGGCGGCAGCATAAACGATGGCTTTAAAGCTTGAGCCAGATTGACGCTTTGCCTGAACCGCGCGGTTGAACTCGGACTTCCCATCGCCCTTTCCAAACTCATATCCTCCGACCATCGCAACTGTGTCGCCGGTCTTTAGATCAAACGAAATCAGTGAACCCTGTAAAACCGGACGTTGCTCAAGAGCGACTTTCGCATAGAGCTTGAAATCGGGAGCGAGGTACCGAGCGTTCGTCTTTTTGATCGCGGCGATTTTATTATTGAGCTCAGCTTCTCGAGAAGAAACAAACACGTCCGCCAAAACTCGAACCATAATGACGTCGCCGACTTTCAAGGCTTGAGAAGGCTTTGTAATTTTTGGTGCGCGTTCCGTATTCAGCTTGGGATCGGGTTTTCGCGCCCACTCCATATCGGCAAGATCCATTAGGGCATCGGCCTCGGCAAGCCGTACGTAAACGAGTCCAAGGTCATCTGCGATTCGCGTGACGACCGCTTCTGTTTCCGTACCAACCGGCGCATACGCAGGCAAATTTCCAACAACCTGTCCTTTAG
>JALHOQ010000300.1 GCA_022842925.1 Bdellovibrionales bacterium | reverse complement strand
AGGAGTATTAGAGAGTGCCGCGAGCGCTTTAGAGAGCGCATGGCGGCCCTAATAGATATCCACATGCGCGCCGTGCCGACGGTCGCTAGCGTGGATAGGGTGTGTGTCGACTTCGCATGAATGGCCCCTCGACTTTGCCCGGGCCGAGTGGCTTAGAATCGAACGAAGCTCAATAATGTAAATTCTGTGTTTTTAGCTAAGAAGCGGCCGAACTCGGCTTGGTTTTTCTGGCGATCGACTTTGTCGGCATAGCCGAAGATAAAATTCATCTTGTCGCTCACCGCGAATCGCATCTGTGGGCCCATGGTCATCACACGGTCTGGGGTTCGATACTTGTTCTCGGCTTCGGATTTATTAAAGAAGCTGTCTTCAATTCCAATCCGATAACCTAAACCGGTTTCGGGATTGAATTTACCCCACACCGAAAAATGATGGCTGAACTCGAAGCGCTTGGTGGCCACGGGCACGTCTTGCGCTGTAAAGCCGTATTCATCGACGAAGGTGAGCGGGTAAACCGTGCGGGATTGATGGTAGTAATTCTGCTCTTCCGTTAGATCGATTTCGAAATGCCGATTGAAGACTTTCGAGAAAATCATTTTGTTCGACACCCGTCCGATTAGGCCGGAATTCTGGCTGTGTTTGCTGGTCGGCAGGTAAAGTCGTCCTTCCCAGAACACTGCCATGTCCCACGGCAGGTAAAAAAGCTCGGGATTGCGAAAACCCAAAATCACATCTTGAAAAAGCCACTCGGATTTATTGGGCTTACCACCGTTGAACCGATCGGTGCCCGCCGTTCCAAACGTGAAGGGAATTCGAACGATCGCTTTGTAATCCAGGCCGACGTAGCTGGAGAACGTAAAATAGTTGTAAGTGGAAATCCGCCCACCCCGGTCATTGGTATTGTCGGTTTCGGTCGACGCCAAAGAGAAAAAGGTCATATCGAACTGGCGGCCGAGCAGCTCATAGCGGCCGTCTTTTTCTTTAATCGTGTCACCATAGCGGCTGGTGCTATCGGCCTCTTGTTCGCTGAACTGCGCGAAGGTCGAAAATGAAAACATCAAGATAGCGGCTAAGAAAAAGGTCTTCATTGCGCGGCTCCCACGGTCTTAAGAGGGACAAGTTTGATTTCAGCATAAACAGGGAAGTGATCGGTCACGCCGACGGAGCCTTTTCCGTTCTGGAATTTGGCGGGGGATCCGTAACGGTTAATTTGATATTTGCTTTTGGTGGGCAGGTGGATCGTCGACGGATCGAGACGCCAGCTGTACTGCTTTTCTGTCAGTTCTTTGGAAAACAACAGTACATCGAAGAACGACCAAGTGCGGTCCTGATGCCAGTAGGTGGTGCCAACGCAATCCTGGCATCCCACCATATGGGATACGGAAAACTTCGGAGCTACGATATCGCGGTAATATTTCTGCTTATGTTCTTCTTTGGCGGTGATGTTAAAGTCGCCACCCACGATCACGGCCGTTCCCGGCTCGACCTTAGCGGTTACATCCATCAAGGTTTCAACCGCGACTTTGCGGTGAATGGTTTCGGCGCCTTGGGAAGGGAAGTGAACTCCGAATACGGCCAGCTTGTCGCCATTGGGTAGGCGTAGATGGGCCTCCAGAATTCCACGAGTAGGGCGGATATCGCCGGGCTTGAGATCCGGAGCCTTGCTGTAGTCCATCAAGTGGTTCTTGGGCTCGCCAATCAACGGCAGGCGACTTAACACGGCATTGTCGATGCCGCGCTCATCGGGGCCTTCCACCAGAACAGCAGTTTGATAGTCCATTTTCTGGAGATACTGATCGCGCCACATTTTAAGCACATTCAGATTCTCGACTTCTGAAAGAATAATAATATCGGGCCCGCGGCCGTTATTGATCTGCTCCAAGAGATGAGTCAGGCGTTCCATCTTGCGGCGAAGAATTTTGGCCGACCAATCTTTATGAAGGCATTCCTGCTGGCGGTAGTCGTTGTCGGCCTGAACGAAACAGCGGTTGCGAATCACATCGTTGCGTTTTTTCTCTAAAGGCAGAAAAGCTTCGTCGTTCTTGCCTTCGTCGTCATCCAGATCGAAAAGATTTTCGACGTTGAGCGACAGCACACTGACCGTGGTGTTCGGGTCGGTGGGCGGCGCTTTGGGTTTGGAAACGCAGCCGGCAAGAATACCGATCAAGGCCAGGCCTAGGGAAATCGAATTTGTGCCTAATCGGCGCTCTCGTACGCTCATGGGAGCTCCTGTTCAGTTTGGTCCAAACGTTCCAGAATCAAGGTTGTGGTGGTGGATTCGCGGTCCTCGAGGCGCGCCTTTACCCGCACAGGGATCTCGAGAACAGAGTCGTCCGGATTGACCGCGACCACTTTCAAGAGCGAGCCGGCTTCTGAACATGGGGCCTGGTCCCTGTGGACTTTGACCTCGGCGGTGTCGCCCGGTTCTCGGTTCAGAGCCAGGGTGTTCCTGCAGCCATCAGCCGCCGCGCGCTGGATGCCCGCGGGGGGAACGATTTCCAAATCGATCACGGTGATCCATTGCGAATTCAATCGGCTGTTTTCGCTTTGAATATGAGTGCGAAGCGTGGCGAAATCGAATCCGTTCAGTACGAAAAATTTCGGATCCAGAAAGGGGAGGCGAAAGCGCTTGATTTTGGTAATTTTGGCCCGGGCAAATCCCTCGGCATCGGTGTGATGGTTTTTCAGTACAACAGTGGAGCCCTGTTGAAAGCCCGTGCTCTCATTGAGTCGGTACCAGCTGCCGAGCTTTCCCTCTGCAATCGCAGCTTGGAATTCCTTAGGCACGGAAGCGTCCGTCCAGATCTTGTTCGGACAGCGGGCTTTACCCAGACACTGTCCATCGGCGGTGGTTTCTTCAAAACCATCGCCCTGATTGGCCTTGGCGTCCTCGTCGATCAGGGCCTTTTCGTCGACGGCCGAGCCGCCCACATAGCCGAACTCCACGATGGTCACGTAGTCTTCGCGCAAATACTCAAGCAGGCGTTTGAGGCCATTCATATAGTCGCCGTACGTTTCGGCTGAGGCGAAGTACTGGCCTTTGAGGCGGGAACGGGTGACTTTATCAAACCGAGCCCAAGATATTTTAGAGACGACCACTTCACCCTGCAGACGTTTTTCAACCCGATTTTTCACTTCGATCATGCCGACTCGAGTGCCGACGCGATAACAGCTATAGACTCCTGGTGCGACAATCGAGCCCTGTTTCCCGATCACAATACGGGCCCGTTCGGCGCCTTCGGTGATCCGCAGTTTGGCATCCGCTTTCTCCTCGCGGCAACCATTGTGACGGAAGCCGGGCTCCGTGAATTCCAACACTTGGCCCTCATCCAGGAGCTGCTTAACGGTTTTAACC
>JALHOQ010000299.1 GCA_022842925.1 Bdellovibrionales bacterium | reverse complement strand
ACCATGATTCCGGCTACGAACGAAAATCTGCAGCTCCTGGAATGGGCGAAAGCCAATGCTCCGCTGCCGCTCAACTTTGCCGTGCAAGAGCACCGACCGGAGATTTTTGATGAAGCCCGGTGGCGCGCCTTTGCCGGATTCGGTGAAACTGAATTTCAATCGGTCGGAGAACTTGGCTTTCTGAGCCAAACTCATGACGTCGAAGTTTCGCCCGATGCAGACCAGTTGGTACGGGCGCTGATTGAACAACTGCCGATCGCGGCGACCTTGAAGGCCGAAGTCACGGAAATCAAGGTCCATCAGGAGCGGGCAGCTGAGATCGTGATCAACGGCGAAAAGTCGATTCATTGCGATCGCTTGATTTTCACCGGCAACCCGCAGGCCATAAATCAACTGATTCAAGGCGATTCCCTGCCCGCAAAGCATAGAACTCGTCTGGCGAAGATGTACTCATGGACAGCGGTTGTTCTGGATCTAGAAGGCCAACCGGCCATGGGGGAGCACACAGGCATGCTGCTGTTTCAACACTCGGGCAAGGACTTCGAGCCTGTTTTTGGTCGCATCAAGCCCTCTGGTTCTCGCTGGGTGACCCTGGTTCACTCCGAGCGCGCCGAAGAGCACGAGTTCACCGGCCAATGCATACGACATATTAAGCGCCAATTGAAACGCGCATGGCCCGAACTATTCGCCGATGAAAAGAACAACGAAAGAATCTACGTTCTACCCGGCGCCTACGGCCAAAATTCGCTTAAAGCTAAATCCAATTGGCAGTTTCCTGAGATCGGCAATCTCTATTTGGCCAACCATACACTGGCCCGCCAGAACGGTCTGCTCGGGGCCTTGGAAGCGGCAGCCGCGGTCGGACAGCTTCTAACTGTCTCAAATCAAGACGCCTATAAAATGGCGGATGTCTAAGATCTAACATATATGGAAACGACTTATACGCATTCCTAGCCTCTCAATTTAATTGAGGTGGCCCCCGCGTTGCTCTCCTTACTCATCAAGATAACCCCCCACTCCCTTTGGAGATAGTGATGAAGTACGCGAGCTTTTATCTAAGCGCCCTAGTAATGGCCCTCCCCCTTCTATTTACGATGTGCGGGCCCATGTACTCGCAACGCGGACAACTCTCCGGTGTGCGCAATACGGTAAAGACCTTCTATCAAATGGCGGCTGAGAACGGTGAAAACACGACTCCACCGGCCTCATATAAGACTCGCGACATTATCGTAAAACCGGAAGTCGTGCCCAAATGTCACCATGGTGAGCTGGATCTCGTGAACGCAGCCCTCAGCTGCAAATCGGATGCGCCCTTTATCGTGACCGTCAAAGACGCCATCGCTGAGACACAAGTTTTTAAGTTCGATCTGACTAGCGGGCAAAATTTTTCAAGCTTGCTCTCCTGGTTCGCGGTTCCCATTCCCCGTAACGTTGCGGGCGACCGTTTAGATATATTCGTCTGCTTAGACGGCAATAAAAATGGTCAGTGTATCGACGAGCCCATCGTTGATATCAACGGCGCCACTGGCGCGGTTCTTCAGGCATTCGTCGCGGGCCAAGCTTTACCGGCCATTTTCTGCGCCCAAATGAAGGCAGGAGCCGTTCTCTTTCATAGTCGCCATGACTTAAAAGATGTCGCCGGCGTCACTTCGGCCACACCGGTCGTGGGCGCCACGGCGGGACTCGTACAAGAATCTCTTCGCAACCTGGGCGAAGCTCCGGCTGCTCCGGTCAATCAAGGTGAAGCGATTACTTTTCCCATCAAACTCGTACGCTATGAGGCCGCTCAGTGCCCTCCGCCCAATGTTCGCAATGACGGTTGTTTTGTAAAGGGCACGAAGATCGCTCTAAGCCAGGACCTCTCGGTCCCGATTGAAAAGCTCAATGCAGGCCAATCGGTGATGCTCGCCGACGGCCGTCTCGCCAAGATCACACGCATTATCGCCGGTCCGGAACACAAGCCGGTAGTGGGTTTTGAAACCTCTTCGGGCGCCAAACTGACCGTGACAAGCGAGCACCCGCTCCTCACGCGGACAGGAATGAAGCTCGCCAAAGACATCTCGATCGGAGATGAACTGAAGTCCGGCGACGGCAAATTCGTGACCATCAAAGCCATTGGAACTCGGATGTATAAGGATAAAGTTTACAACTTTGAGCTGGCCGGAACCGCTGCGGAGGCCGATCACTCGGTTATCGCCAACGGTCTTGTCAGCGGCGAGCTCTACCTGCAGAACCTGCTATCCGGCAAAGGCCGCTCCGATAATCCAAATGTGTTAACGTCCGCGGGCCACTAAACAGCCCGCGCCCCCGTCGCGATTTTCTTAACAGAATTTCGACGCGACAAGGGGCGGCATTTGAGGTACCAAAGCTCCCATATGAAATTCTTTTGCGTTTTTCTCATAAGCCTCGGGGCCTTTGGTCCCCCTGCTTTCGCGGCTCGCGGAAGCCATTTACAACGTATCCTCCTGCAGAAGCGCGCAATGCAGGTTCTTACCGAAAAGCTGAGCTGCGAGTACGCTCTACTCAGTGAGGCCGACATGCGAACTCAGCTTCTCTATCTAATGGGCGAAGCCGATAAGGAATTGGCTCCAAAAGATTACGGCTCCCCAGCTGCGGAAGAACATGCGGTCCATATCCGGGCCTTAGCCAATCAGCTTGTTTTTAAGACGTCCACAAGCGATAAGCTGGCTGGAGAAGCCTTTGTGTTCGCGAGCGAAATCGCTCCCCTACGGGACTCAAGGGCGAGGAGAAACAATGCGCTCGCAGGCCCTGATTCCCAAGATTCTTTCTGAAAAAAATCAGTCAGCTCGATTGATAATTGAACCAATCGATATTTAGGCAACGCACGACTTCCGAGGGCGATGGCCGCATAACCGCTAAAATCTCCTGAATGTATTTGAGAACCATCGCACGCACACGCTCCGCATCCTCCTTCGAAAGAGACATCGGGCAAGTGAAGAAGAGATCGGCTTCATCTTTTTGATCCATGATCGTGAAGCCACGGAGGCGCCAGTTCTGAGAATGTTTGTTCACGTAAAGCGAATCGGAATCCACGTGGGTGTACGTCAGTCCCACGCGAATTAGACCTTCCTTCTCCTCACAAAGTCCATGCTCGAGGAGAAACTGCAAGGCCTTGCTGACTGTTGCGATGGGTAGGTTCAATCGTCGAGCAATTGCTGATGCGTCCCTAAAGTCATCGATTGCGACCAGGTTGCGAATCCCGGTATAAACCCAGCTTGAATAGTAAATCGCTTTCATTTCGTCAGCGAGTTCCGCGTCCTTTTTAACGCGTCTGCCGATTTTTCGGGCCTGGGCTTGGGCACCTCGGATTCGCTTGTCCAGCTTCTCTTTCAGCTTGAAGTT
>JALHOQ010000298.1 GCA_022842925.1 Bdellovibrionales bacterium | reverse complement strand
CGGGGTCGACCGGGGCGGGCCGACTTTTCGCGGGGCGGGGGGCCACCCCCCCCCCCCACCCCCCTCAAAAACGTCGACGAGCACCTTACGCCGCGACCTCGAGTTTGTTGCCGCAGTGGGGGCAGAACTTGGCTTGGAGTTTGGCGTCGATCGCGCCGTTGCACGCCGGGCATGTGTTGCCGTCGGCGGCTGCGACTTCTTCTTTCTCTTTCATATTAACGACGCCTTTGTCGTTCCACTTGTCGATTTCGTAGAGAATGGCCCAGAAGTCCGCCATTTTCACGAATTCGCTGCGATCAAAAGACAGTTCGAGGCGACCGTCGTCAAAGCTCTTCCGCTTAACGAACAGGCCCTTTTTTTCGAGCACATCGAGATGAGTGTTTTTGATATCGAGGCGAAACTTGCTCTTGCACTCGCTGAGCACGAAGGTCCAATCCAGCTTGCTCGCACCCTTATGATCGACTTCAGCGCCTGCGGAAATTTCGGCCAAGGCCTTCGACACTTTAAGCGCCAATGGATCGACGAAAATGGCTTCGGCTCGGCTGCCTTTGAACAAGTGGTACTGAAAGAATTCGGCAAAGTCCTCGAACATCTGAACATTCATGAACTTCACATCGATCAGATCTTCTTCGCCCTCTTCGGACTTGCCCATTTTCAGTTCGGCCAACTTCAACTTAGTCAAAAGGTCCATCATGGCGCGCAGACGCGGTGGAGATTCACCGAAGAAGCGACTGGCGTAGAGTTTCAACGCGTTCCAGGCCACGGTGATCTCATTTGGTTTATCCGCGGTCTTTTTGCCAATGTGGCGCGAGATCAGGTGAATTTCGGTAAACATCCGGTGAATCAAACCTTGCGGGCACGGAACTTTTTCCGTCTCCGCCTTCGCCATCTTGGTGGCTTTGCGGCTGGCCTTAACCTCATCACTGGCGCTTTTCACCATGAGTTTTATACCCGGGGGACAAGCCTCAAACTGCTTCTTCATCAGCTCGAGCGGCACCTCAAGCACCTTACACTCTTGCAAAGCCTCCGCGGTAAACTCGTGCCGCGCGGTGGCCGAAAACAACGCCTGCTCGCCCAACACCTGAGTCGGGCCCAAAACGACCACTTCCAAATTCTTACCAGAACGCTCGGTCATCAGCGCGATCTTGCCTTGCTGGATCATGTAAAAGGCGTTTGGCGTATCCCCTTCCTTAAAAAGGTGTTCGCCGCGCTTGAGCTTTTTGATGTTTTCCATTCGAGAATCTCCCACTTTGTTTATCGGCTTGAATTGAGAAGGCTTTGAGCATTTGACGCTAACCGGCGTCGATTCTGGATCAGCGCCAGAAGTGGTAGCGTTTGAAGCCTATGACGATGCCTGTTTTTTCCATTCTGACTGGACTCTTGGCTGGGGCGCTTACCATGGGCTTTGTTCTTTGGTGGACTCGGCGACGCGAGCTGCGCTGGGCCCAGGATGAAGGCCAGGAGCTAGTCGAAAGCGCGCAAAAAGACGCGGCTGCGATCGATGAAGAACTGAAACTGCAAATGGAAGAGATGAACGAGCAAGCTTTTGAGCGCTTCGAACGGGAAACCCGAAAACAGGTCCAGAAGAACGAAGAGCATGAAGAGGCGATCGGTGAGCGGGAGCTTAAATTCCGCGACGTGGTCAGCACTCGTGAGCAGCTTTTGAACCGCAAGTCCCAGTCGCTCAATTCTAAACAACAAAAATTGAGTAGCATCGAGACGCGAGTCCGCAACCTCCGCGAGCGCGCCGTAGCCCTGCAAGACCAGTTGCGCGAGGAAGCCCGCAAGCGAACACCCATCCCCGAAACCGACTTAAAGGCCCAAATCGAAGCGCGTTTAGAGCAAGAAGCGCGGACACTCGCGACCCGCGCCGCGCAAGAGGTCGAGCAGGAAGCTCAGATCAATATGGAGAGAGACGCGAAGAAGACCCTCAATCTCGTGCTAAATCGCTTCGCCCGCCCCTACTGCAGTGAGCGCGGCATCGGCAACATCAGCTTCGATAGTCCCGAACATAAGGCGCGCACTTACGGTCCTGAGAATATTTTCGTACGTAAAATTGAACAGCTCTGCGGCGTGGACATTGTTTTTAATGAAACCTATCAAAGCTCGACGGTTATGGGATTCGACCCCGTACGCCGCGAGTTGGGCCGCCTGGTTTTAGATGCGGCCAGCAAACAGAGGAGTCTGAACGACAGACTGATCGACGATATTTACAACCGCTGCAAAAAGGACCTCTTTAAAAAAATCCTGGTCGATGGCAACCGCGTCGCCAACGAACTGCGCATCCCGGAACTGCATGAGGACGTGCGCTCCATGTTAGGTGCGCTTCGCTATCGTTATTCCTTTGCTCAAAATCAGCACTTTCATGTCGCCGAAGTCGGCTGGCTGTGTGGGCTCCTCAGCTCAGAACTCGGCTTGAATATGCAAGACGGCCGGCGAGCCGGACTGCTGCATGACATCGGCAAAGCCATGGATCACTCGCGCGAAGGCGGCCACGCCGTGATCGGCGCCGACTTTATCGAAAAGCATGGTGAGAAAACGGAAGTCGTCCACGCCGTGCGGGCCCACCACTACGATGAGCAACCCAGCTCCGACCTGGCGTTCTTGACCATTGGCGCCGACGCCATCTCAGGCGCTCGCCCGGGAGCTCGCCGCTCCACCATGGATTCCTACACACAGAAAATGGCCGATCTTGAGAAAATCGGCACCAGCTTTGATGGCGTCACCGCGACTTACATCTTAAGCGCCGGTCGTGAAGTACGAGTGATTGTCGATGGCCACAAGGTCGACGACCAAAAGGCGCTGCAGCTGTCTAAGCTGATCGCCCAAAAGATCGAGGACGAACTGAGTTACCCCGGCTTGATCAAGGTTACTGTGGTGCGAGAGACTCAGGCCGTTGAGTTCGCCCGCTAGTTAAAATCTGAATGGTTTTGTGCACAATCGATTCCTTAGGGCTGAGCTCCCGTTTCGCGGCGAACTGCGCCCGAATAATCTCGTCATAGGGAACTGGTGGGTAACCCTGCTTGCGCATAATGATTTGCGAGTAGCGCGCGGCGCGGTCGACCAGCTTTCCGTTCGAAGGAAAAACCCAAGTCATCAGATTGCCCTCAAAACGGCCGAGCCGACCCATCACTAGCGTCGAGTGCATGTTCAGCCAAAGCTTCAACGTCAGGTGGTCGAACAGCGGACTGCCGCCCGGAAGCGGAAAGGTCTCGTCGAGGCCGCGAAACCGAAAGCCGATGTTTTTGCCGTTGCCGCGTTCAATCGAAAACACATGATGCTCACCCTTGGGCAGGATTTGCTTACGGAAGGCGCTCACACTCTGGCCAAAATCGAAACTCAAAAGATATTCACGGGTGGCTTTTGGATGAACTTCTGGCCAC
>JALHOQ010000297.1 GCA_022842925.1 Bdellovibrionales bacterium | reverse complement strand
GTGATTACTACACCAACATGACGCCGTTCATTGCGCGTCTAATGGGCTTAAGTATCACCACGCCAAAATCCATAGCGAAACTCGTCCTGAAGGTGATCCGCACCGAAAATCCACCACTGTGGGTGCCCGCCACACTCGATGCAGTTTTATTCTATTACCTGCGCCGCTTTGTACCGCGCCGATTTTTATTGATGGTCTTATTCGCCGGATTGCCGAAGGTTCGAAAGTGGGGAAGCAAGTACACAAAAAGAAGACGCTAGGCCCTACTGGGCGGCGACGACCAGCTGCACGGCTTCTGCAAAAAGAGTCTCGTACCGAGAGGGCGTTTTAGTTTGGCAGCCCTCGATGCGCAAGCGGGCTACGCCTTTATCGACCATTCCGAGCGCTTCAGCCGCCGCTAGCGAAAGGTCTAGGGTGCGACCCTTAATGTATGGTCCACGATCGTTGATTACGACTTCGACCATCTGCCCGTTATCGGGATTGGTCACCTTAAGGCGGGTGCCGAACGGAAGGGTTTTATGTGCGGCCGTCATTTCGCGTGACGTGAAAATCTCGCCGTTAGCCGTGCGGCGGCCAATAAAATTACCGGCATAGAAGGAGGCCTTGGCCTCGATTGACGCGCAATCGGGCGGCTTATTGCCACGCGCCTGCGAAGCCGAAAGTCCCATACTGATAAACAGGGCCGCCAAACCAATGGCTTTGGCCACTCCACGTACATTCCGCATGGACTACTTATCGGAATTTTGCCGAAATTCCTTACAGCGCCGTCTCAATTTGAGACGGCGGACGCGACCTTCCTCTTGGCTTCCCATTGTTTGCCAGCTCGATCTGACGTTCGACCAAGCGATCAAAGGATCGCAATAGAGAATCGTGGACTCGCGAAGGCGTAGGGGCGAGGAGCTCTATGGTGTGGTGGATCGCTTCAATGGTCGAGTAGCATTCGGCTCGCGGCTGTTTGCGGACGCGGAAGGTGGAGGGTCCTGGGGGAGTAAAACAGATGCGAGGAAGAGTTTGAAGATTGTGGCTCTGGTTGACCGTCTTTTTGGCCGTGGCCCAAGTCCCATCGATCACAAAAACGGAGAGTTTCTTGTCGCGTGGACTTATGCTTTTTCGGGCCTCCGGCAACATTAGAGAAAGGTTAGCCGAATTCCGACCCGGATAGAGTAAAACGCAGTGCCGATCGGGATCGTGGATAAGTCGGTTGACGCGCAGATCGTCGTTGTAGATTTGACCCATGATCAGCTGCGAATTTTTTAGAGACATATGAGCCATTCGACCTGTGGTAATTCGCCGTCGCTTGACCTCGATTGGATGGATAAGAATGATAAAATCGATGCCCGACTCGAATGGCGAAAGCCACTGGCAAAAGCAGCTGAATTCGGGTTGCAAGCAAGAGGAACAGCGGATCCGCATGTCTCATTAAAGTCATGAATGCCGGACGGGAGCAAGCCCAGGTATTTTGACGTCAAATAAATAAACTGCTTGGCCACGGTCGCATCTCAACTGTAAACAGGGAGCTTATGTCAAAACGAGGATACGACAACGCTCTCAGGCGACGGAAATCCGAAGAAAATCAGAAACTCATCATTGATACACTTGTTCAGCTGTTGGTTGAGAAAAAGGGCGGTGAAGTCACCTTTGAGGCCATCGCGAAACGGGCCAAGATATCGGAGCGTACGATATACCGCTTTTTCAAAGACAAGGCCGCTCTTCATCAGGAAATGGGTCGCTATATAGCCACATTTTTAGCGGAGGGTTATAGTAAGGTAAATGATCTGACTGTTCCCGAGTTTGGCCGTTATGCCTTTTTGACATTCGACAAGTATGAGCCGTTGGTCGATGCTTATCTTTACTCTCGCTTCGGCTACGACGCACGTCGCGCGTTTCGTAAACGCTTGAATGAAACCGTCATTAAGAACATCCATGAACAGAAACCAGGTGCAAACGATCCCGAGAAAGTGAAGCGCTTGGCCTTTGTGGCTTCCTTGATCAGTGCTCAGCTTTGGCATGATGTCCGGGTCGACTTCGGCTATTCCGGAGACGACATGGGTGAAACAGTGGCTTGGGCCATCTCGACTTTGCTTGCGCACGTCTAACAAGCTACCGTTAAGAAATGCGAGCCTATCTACGAATTTTTATTCCCTCTTGGCGCTTCTTCGCTTCTCAAGCCGCGATTGCAAAACTCTACGCGCGCTCGGTTCAGGGCGGTCAACTCGGCAGCTCTTGGCTGCCGGTGCTTACGCCTCCGCGCCTGCGCTGGTATTCGCTCTTTCTAAACCCTGAAGGCAATCTCTATCACTCCTACTGTAATGCCCTCGAGCAGCTTCTACTGGATCCGGAAGACAAAGACGCGAGACGGGTGATTCACCGCTTAGTGCGCCGGTTTTTACTGCATGTTCGAAATACGGACCCGTCCGGCCGCTACCAATTCAAGGTTACGGCTGTTCAGCTCTATGAAGGAACGGCGGTTGAGGAGGATATTCTGGCCGGAGAGGGTGAACTGTGACTCTAGTGGTGATTCTCATCAGCTTGGCTGTGGCTCTGCAGTCGATCGAGCATATTTTGTTGCAGAGAAAACTACGCGACCTGGATCCTTGGGGATCTGGCCAAGCAGGCGACGGCCTCTATCTCGCCCTGCAGTGGTTGCGGTTGGCCGCGGCCTTAGCCGCCGGGATAAGCCAGCACTGGGCGCCGACCGTAGTCATGGCGGTGGCAACTTATCTTACGGCCGTTCGTCACCGCGGCACATTTAACGGCGGGAGTGACACCGTCACCATTCATGTCTTGATTGCGCTGGGAACTTCTCAGATCTGGCCGCAGCTTGAGATCCACGCTTTGATTTATATCGCTGTGTTCGCGTCCTTGTCCTATTTCGCCGCTGGTGTGGCTAAGCTGTTTTCTGTTTCTTGGCGTTCTGGGGCGGCATTGTCGCAGTTTCTGCTCTTTTCGAACGCCGCCTTTCCGAACCGCTTTACTGCCGCGGTTCGACGGCGTCCCGATATAACACGCAAGTGGTCTTGGGTGGCGATGGGATGGGAAATCTTGTTTCCACTCGCCCTCTTTTTTCCGGCGGCGGCGTGGATTTTTCTAGTCTCAGGTGTCGCGTTTCATCTTCTCAATTTTTATTTTTTTGGTCTGAATCGATTTTTTTGGGCCTGGCTCGCGACCTACCCCGCGATTGCGCTGGTGAGCCAACAAAAGCTTTTCTTATAAGCCCGAAGTCTCGTCAAAAAGGCGGCGCCTCTTTGAGAGGAAGGTAAAGGAGTTCCAGCTTACGTCGCGTCCTTTTCGTGAGCTCTTCAGGAAGTGGGCTGTGAAGGAAGGGATTGGTTTCGGTGGCGGTTGTGGCATTGAATCCGCGAAAAAACCCTTCTTGTCTTTGCTTGCCGGTGCCGTGGCGGAAGCAATCGGGAGTCAGTTCCACCGG
>JALHOQ010000296.1 GCA_022842925.1 Bdellovibrionales bacterium | reverse complement strand
CTACAAGGCCACCCAAAAGTAATGAATCGCTTTTTGAGTTTCGTTTCTCTAAAATGGAAACTGTCCCTGAGCTTAGTCGTGATGGCGCTGGGCTTTGTGGGTTTGTATGTTCTTCTGGCCAAGAAGACGTTTGAGTCGGATAAAATTTCTTACATCTTTGAAACTCAGCAGCGTCAAGTCAGCACCATGGCCGAGGCGGTTTCGGCGCAGATCGAACGCATGATGTTCGACGCCCGCTCTATCGTTTCCGGATTCGATCCGGTAAATCGCAAATTCTCTCCGGCCACTCAGCCGATCTTCTGGGACCACCCGCAGATCACGGCCATTGCGGTCGGCGAAGGCCGTGATTTTTCGAACAGCCTCACCATGGAGAAATCACCCGGATTGGTGGAGCAGGCCACCGCCTCGGGACTCACCCCGAGTGATCAGCCGACCCTTAGCCCCCTCGGCCAACAGCGCTTCGCCATCAGCATGAAAGCGAAGAGCGGAGAGACGGCATACAACCTTCTGATCGTGTTTGAAATGAAAGATTTGGTCGGCGAGGGAATGAGCGGCCAAGCCCTCGCCTTCGTCTCGGCCGCTAAAGTAGTGCAGCTTTCCACCAACTCCCCTTTAGCGGGCGCTTCGATCGAGAATTTTCTGCGAGAGCAGGGCGCCAGCCTACAAGATACGACTCTCATGCACAGTCTCGAGCAATCGCGCTACCTCGTGTCTTCGGCCCAAGTCGGCTACGGAGGCTTTCGCTTTCTTTCGCTGATCGAGGAGGCCAAGGCACTCGGCGCGCTCGACAGCCTTTTTCGCAAGTCTCTTATCTTTCTCGCCTTCTCCTTTTTTGCCTCCGTAATCATGGCGCTCCTTTTGTCGAATCGCTTGACCCAAAATATCAACTCGCTCACCGAGACGGCTGAAAAAATCGGCAGCGGCGATTTTTCGACGGAACCGGACTTCAAGTCCAACGATGAAGTCGGAATATTGAGCAACGCGTTCCGAAAGATGGCCCGCGAAATTCAACGGCTCCTCGCCGAGACCGTCGACAAGACGCGAATGGAGACGGAATTTAAAACCGCGCGGCTGGTGCAGGACAGCCTGTTCCCGAGCTCACCGACGTATCAAAACGGTCATGTGCGCCTCTCCGGCACCAATAAAACCACCACCGAGTGCGGGGGCGACTGGTGGTTCTACTATCAAAAAGGGAGCGAACTTTACGTGCTGGTGGCCGATGCGACGGGCCACGGAATTCCGGCAGCGCTGATCACGGCCGCCGCTCGGTCACTATTCGCTTATATTAAAGACACCGACGCGGAGCTCACCCAAATCGCGAGCAGTTGGGACAAATCGATTTTTGAGTGCTCGAACGGTAAAGTGAACATGACCGCATACCTACTCAAAATCAATGTCGAGCTCGGAGAGTGCGAAGCCATTAATGCCGGTCACGAGCCGCCGATCCAAATGAGCCGTAAAGAGGGCGGTGGCTTCCAGTCGATCTACCTGACTACTCAGCGCAATCATTCGCTCGGCGAACGCAAGGGCAATTGGCTGGTCGACCGCATACAATTGAAACCCGGTGACCGTCTTGTTCTCTTTACCGACGGATTACTGGCCATTAAAAGTCCCGATGGCAAAGGCTATAGTGAAAAGCGTTTTCTCACCTACCTCAGCAAACTGATGAACACCCCGGAGCCCACGCCCGAGCAGCTCGTGAAAAAGATCGACCAAGACTTTGACGATCTCAACGCCGGACAACCGCTGCCCGACGATGTCACATTAGTCATTTTAGATTATCGCGCCTAGCGGGCGACGATTCGCGCGACGGGTGACCACTCGGTCAACTCTTGACGGTTGTTCACGCCCCGCATTCGAGCGTAAATCACAGAAGACTTAGAAAATTCCTGCACGAACTCGGGAGAAGTCAGATATCGCGACTCCGTCTGCCCCACGGAAAATTTCGCATCAGGACTCAATTCGGCAATGTAGGCGGCCATCTCGGACGAAAAATTCCACCGCAGCATCACGTCCTGGCTCGCGCGAAGATTGACCTTATGTTCCTGCGCCGCCGGTTCCACGCGAACGTCCAGATAACGACCCTCAACAGTAAACTGGGCCACCGCGGACCAGGCTTGACTGGCGAATGCCACTCGCCAGTAATTGGCTCCGATAAACGCCTTCTCGAGTGTATAAGTGGGATCAACTGTGGAATAAAACCGCCGCTCCTGAGTGAGGTCGGTGGTGCGGGCGAGCTGGAGACTGAATGGCCCGCTCGATGGGTGTTCCCAATTCAAGGTCACTTCCAAAGGGACTTCTTGCGAAGGCTCCGCCCGCGGCGTGAGTTTTTGATCGTCGAGGCTATAAAAATCCTCAAGCCGCCAAATATAAAAATGCTTCGCATTCGCCGCCGGGAGGATGTGCGGCGCTCGCCCCTCATCGGGCCCGGCCAAGGCTCGCTCCATCTGGAGCTGAGCCTCTCCGGTCAAGGTTTTCACTTTGTGCTCATCGGCTCCACCATCCACCGTGATCTCTACGCCCGCGTCCCGCCCGGTGAGTGTGGCCCGCGCGCCCTTAATGGCCACCGCCTGTGGTCCCGAGAACCGCCAGATAAACGTGCCGGCCAACATATCGAGACAGGGAATTCCTTCCATCTTAATCAGCCGAAAAATGGCTTTGCTCGGAAGTTCCACCCGCGCGCCCGAAACCAACTCGATCTCGGCCCGACCACCTTCGCCGACAAAAATGCTGTCCCCAACTCGGATCTCACTCTTTGCTTTGGTCCAAACGGTGGAACTTTCAAACTTTGTTCGCACATCGCCCGCGGCCGTTTTAAAGTGCGCGCCGATTTCACTCTGGCCGGAATTTAAACCCAACCACGAGAGCGCCCTTTCATTGGCCAGCAAAAAAGCGCACAACATCATCAGCAGCAGACTGATGCTGATCACGCGCCACTCGATTCGGCTTAATCCCTTCACCATGCTTTAAACACCCAGCGCGACTTCTTTTACGACCCGAGCGTTCACAACCGAACGCAGAATAGCCTGTTCCACCCGTGTCACTCCACCCATCGGCGCAGGAAAGCGCAGCGTGAGGTGCAAGCGGCCGATATCGTCATACTGCAAGCTGACCCGCGGCTCGACTCGCGGGAGATCGAGTCCTTCCCGCTGGGCCATGCGTTTCATCGCGTGCAAGGCCGGCTCGAGAAACGACTGACACTCTCGATTGGCGGCCTCAAGCAAAAGCTTTTCGAGCTGTTTCCAATCTTCGCCGGGTTGGGCGGTGATCCGTAGCATCTGCAGGACGTAGTCCTGTTGCAGACTCCAATTTTGCAGCGGCTGCATCAGAAAAACGCTGTTCGGAATCACCATTTGGCGCCCCGAAAGCATGTTCACTTCGCGACTAGGACCGATTTCGAGCACGGTGGTGGAGAGAAAATTATGGTCGATCACTTCGCCGCGAAAGC
>JALHOQ010000295.1:898-3450 GCA_022842925.1 Bdellovibrionales bacterium | reverse complement strand
AATCCAGCAGATTTGATCCGCGTTCTGGTCGAGCGCGAGCCCGTGCTCGGTCTCAAGCTCAAAAACATATTGGCCGGCTTAAATTACGAGATCGTGCTCAATCAAGCCCGCACTCGCCAAGAGGCCGACCTGGGCTACTCTCTGCAGAGTGTGCTCAACAAGTACTTCGGCTTTCCCTGTGAGTTTCTCGGTGCTCTCGAATATGATAATGCGGTATGGCAGTCGCTGCGGCAAAGAAACCATCTTTTGATGGCGAACCGTCAAAGTCACCTGTACGCTCAACTCATGGGCTTGGCGCGTAAACTGGTCAAGTCTCATCAGCTTAAAGCTGTGGTATAGCTGAGAAAAACGAGCTCATGAGCGAACGACAAGCCAATCAAACGTTTTATGAGATCCTCGAGGTCCCGCATAGCGCCGGACCCACCGAAATCTACAATGCCTATCAACGTGCGCGAACGACATACTCTCCGACCAGTCCCGCACTTTACAGCATGTTCAGCCCCGAAGAGGCGCAAGAGCTATTGGCTTTGATCGAAGAGGCCTACCAAACTCTCTCGCACCAGGCCAAGCGCAAAGAGTACGACATCCGGCTCGGATTAAAGCCCGCGGGAGCGCCGCCACGAAGTACGGCCGTGGAGCCGGCGCAGAAGTACTCCGCACAAGAGGCAAAAAAGCGGATCGACGAAAACTGGGTTGGCCCCGTAAAAGTGCTTCGCCCATTGGCTAAGGCCGAAGATCTCCCACAAGGCTTCGCCCGCACCAAGTTTAGCGTTTACGAAATCAATCCAGATTTAGAAAAAGAAATCGAGGCGGTCGAGGAGTGTGACGGCGCCTTTCTGCAAAAAATGCGAATGTACCGGGGCGTTTCCTTAGAACAACTGGCCGAAGAAATCCGAGTGACAAAAACCACTCTCAACGCGCTTGAGGGGAACGATATTGAAGCTCTCCCGGTCCCCGTATTCACTCGCGGCTTTGTCGTGGGTATGACACGTGCCCTCGGTCTGGACGAAAAGAAAATTACAGACGCCTACATGAAGTTTTTTAAAGCCAAGAAAAGTGGAAAGTAAGCCCAATATTTTCACCGCCATTGTTCCCGAACAATCGGCCGGCGAAAGACTCGATCGCTGGCTCGGAACGCTCGCCATTATCGCCTCACGTAGCCGCGCCAGTTTACTTATCGATCAAGGCTACGTCACACTCGGCGGACGAAAGCTTAAAGCTTCATTCAAGGTTCCGGCCCACGCGGCAATTCAAATCGAGATCCCCCCTGGGGAGCCCACGGATCTTCGTCCGCTCGACTCCCCGCTTGATATTCTGCACGAAGATCAAGATGTGATTGTGGTGAATAAACCTGCAGGATTGGTCGTTCATCCGGCGGCCGGCCACGCGCAAGACACTTTAGTTAATATTCTTTTGCACCACACCTCCGATCTTTCCATGGGTTTTGGCGAGAATCGACCCGGCATCGTTCACCGCATCGATCGCGACACCAGCGGAATTCTCGTCGTAGCAAAGACCGATTCAGCTCACAGGGCGCTAGCGGCTCAGTTTCAAGAGAAAACCGTGCACCGAATTTATTGGACGGTCGTGGCTGGCGTACCGGCAAAAGCAAGCGGCACGATTCAGACGCATCTCTTACGTCATCCGTCCGATCGAAAACGCTTCGCCTCGACTAAGACAGGCAAGGGCAAGTTGGCAGTGACTCATTTTAAAGTTCGTAAAAAAGCCTCCGACTGCTCCTGGGTCGAATGCAAGCTTGAAACTGGGCGCACCCATCAGATCCGCGTGCATATGACTGAACTTGGCCATCCGATTCTGGGCGACGCGATTTATGGCGGAAAGTTTAAGAAGGCAGCGCCACGTCTGGCGCTCCATGCTTGCGAATTGGGATTCGAGCACCCGCGTACGGGCGAGCAGATGTTCTTTCAACTGCCGTGGCCCGAAGATCTGATTGAGTTTGCAAAGACTCGGGGTTTTGGAACGTGATCCGTCCGCTACTTAGCAATGGTTTGTTCTTGGGCCTGCAGTTCGAAACCGATCAAGCTCTATTCTTTTTCGGTTCCAAGCAAATCGGAAAAGAGGATCTCTCCGCCCACTTCCCCCAGTTTCAGTTCTGTTTCCTTAAACAAGTACACGGCGTGCAGGTCGTGCACGGCGACCCAACTGAAGTCTTGGAGGCAGACGGACATTTTACCGGACGGGCAGCTCATGCATTGGTGGCGCAAACGGCCGACTGCGTGCCTATTCTTCTCGCCAACGACCAGCAAGTCTGCGCGTTGCATGCGGGATGGCGTGGAGTGGCCGGTGATATTGTGGGCACTTCCAAACTCTTTTTTGTTGAACCTCCCACCGTCGCGGTTCTTGGCCCCCATATTCAGGCGGACAGTTTCGAAATCGGTCATGACGTGATGGCCAAACTTTTAGCGGCCGTGCCCACGCAAATGGACCGACGGCAGTTTGTTCGTGCGCATGCGATGTCTGATAAATGCTACTTCGATCTGGCGAAGTTGGTTCGCGCCCAACTCAATCGGGATTTTCCCGAAATCCAAATC
>JALHOQ010000295.1:0-888 GCA_022842925.1 Bdellovibrionales bacterium | reverse complement strand
CGGGTGACGACACCTTTACCAATTCCGCTTTTCACTCGTTCCGGCGCGACGGCGCGAGCGCGGGACGCCAATACAATTTTGTGGTGTTGAAGCCTTAATTTTGTTTCAATGAGGCCTATGTCGCCGCAACGTTGGCTCTTATTAAGCGTGTTCATGATTTTGGCAGCGGCCCTGTTGGCCGGCGTGCTCACGCCTTCAGTGCGCCAGTCGGTACAAAGCCGTTTAGCGGGAGTAGGTCGCGAGGTCCTCGCTACGGCTGAGGGCGATGTTTTAAATGAGTCGGCCGTTGCAAAAGTAGTGAAATTCCGCGACAAGGACGGCATTTGGGTGGAAGTCATGCGCCTGAGCCCCGACGGCGCGACCTCCCTCGTGGATCGAGTTCTACTTCCCGATAAACATGATGGACTCTTTAATTTTCAAGGCCACGTCACCCGTCTCGCCATCGCCGACATTGATCAGGACGGGTCTCAGGAGCTTTTGGCGCCCACCTTCGATCAGCAATTGGTTCCTCATCTCAACGTTTTCCGCTATAACAAGGACCTGAAAAAGTTCGAGCCCTTTCAGCCGGCCTCCCGCTAGGGATCGCCAGTGAGATAAAGAAAGGGTTGAGACTTTAGACGCGATGTGCTATAAAAGTCCGATTTGGCCCTTAACCACCTGTCCGTTGTCGGGGATTTATGCAGAAAATTTCAATTGTTAGCTTAGCCACTTTGCTCCTCATAATGAGCGCCTGTAACAGTGGTGGAGCTCGCCGCGTAACTGGTAAGCAGTGTCCCGCCAACTACAATGTGGCTATGACGCCTGGGAAAGGCGAATCTGTGATTTCGCTCGACCCCACCGCAAAGCAGATGGCGCCGGGAACTTATGTTTACCAAAGCGCCACCGCCT
>JALHOQ010000294.1 GCA_022842925.1 Bdellovibrionales bacterium | reverse complement strand
TCGTCGAGCGCCTGGTGGACGGTGTGACCAAAATTTCCCTAATGAAATTTCGCAACACCCACGAGAAGCAGGGCGAGAATATTCGCAAAATGATTGTGGCCATGGGCAAAGATGTGCGGGTGGTGCTGGTGAAGCTGGCGGACCGGCTGCACAATATGCGCACATTAAATCATATGCCACCAGATAAGCAGGCGCGCATCGCCACCGAGACTCTCGACATTTATGCGCCCCTGGCCAGCCGACTCGGGATCAATTCGATCAAAGTGGAACTGGAAGACCTATCGTTTCGCTACGCATTTCCCGAGGCCTATTATCAACTGGCGCAGAAAGTGGCGCGCAAACGCAAGGAACGCGAAAAGTATATCGAAGATGTGCGCAAGATTCTGACTCAAGAGTTGGAAAAGCGGACCAAGATCAAATTCGACGTGACGGGCCGGCCCAAGCATCTCTGGTCGATCTATAAAAAAATGCATCTACGCAGCATCGACTATGAACAGGTGTTCGACGTTCTCGCGTTTCGGGTGAACGTGAATTCAATCGCCGAATGTTATGAGGTTTTGGGACTGGTGCATAGCTTGTGGAAACCCATCCCAGGGCGGTTCAAAGACTTTATCGCCATGCCGAAGACCAACAACTATCAGTCGCTGCATACCACCGTGATTGGTCCGCAGGCCGAGCGCATTGAAGTCCAGATTCGCACTTTCGATATGCATTTGATCGCTGAAAAAGGGATCGCGGCGCACTGGAGTTATAAAGAAGACGACGACGGCGAGGCGGATGCCGAAACGTTGAAGCGCTTCAACGGCCTTCGCGAATTGATCAAAGAGCATCAACAGACTTCATCTCCCGATGAGTTTTTAGAAAATTTCAAAACCGATATGTTCGACAGTGAAATCTACGTGTTCACGCCGAAAGGGGACGTCAAAGAATTCCCCGAGGGCGCGACGCCGATCGATTTCGCTTACGGGGTCCACACCGACGTCGGTACCCGCATCGTCGCTGCTCGCGTGAATGGCAAGCTGGTCTCGCTTAAACACCGCTTGCAAAATGGCGACACGGTTGAGGTCATCACCTCCAAAACCCAAGCGCCATCAAAGGATTGGCTCAAGTCCTGCGTTACGACCAAAGCCAGATCCAAAATCCGGCAGTTCGTGAAAACGGAGGCTCGTAAGCGCGCACTCGAACTGGGTCGCGAGATGACGGAGAAGGCTTTGCGTAAGGCCAGCTCCTCGATCAGCCGTGTGGTTGAGAAACCCGAATTTATGAAATTCGCCAAGGATCATGGCTGTAGTGGCGAAGAAGATGTGCTGGTTAAAATCGGCTTTGGCACGATTACTCCGCAAATGCTTTTAGATGCTTTAAATTTAAAGGCCCCGGCCGTACCCGAGGGGCCGAAAGAAGAGCCGAGCTTTTTGAAGCGGGCATTCCAGGCCGCCGTGGGCCGCCGCAAGCAATCGGCTTCTCTGATCAAAGTCGATGGTATGGACGACGTTCTCGTTCGCTTTGCCAAGTGCTGCAACCCCATTCCCGGTGATGCGATCTTGGGCTTTATCACACTCGGCCGAGGAATCGTAATTCACCGGGCCGACTGCCAGAAGAGCTTTGAACTCGATCGGGACCGCAGCATCGATGTCGAATGGAGCGGGACCAAGGCGCCCGAAGCCGGCCGCACCGTTACCATCCGTGTGGTCAGTCATGACACCAGCGGCTTGCTTAAGATGATGAGTGAGGTCTTTGCCACTCACGGAATCAACATTCTCAACGCTCAGGCCCGCACCACCAAGGACCTCAAGGCCATCTGCACATTCGACGTGAACGTGCGCGACACTCGCCATCTGTCGGAGGTCATGAGCGACTTAGCAAAACTAAAAGGTGTGATCGGCGTGACGCGGATTACGCACGCTTAAGAAGCCTGCCGCCGTTTGAACGGCGGCAAGTGTTAAAACGGCCAGGCCACTCCGAAGCGCACGGCGATCCAGTTGGCCGAAACTTCTTCTGATTTTGGTAGGAGACCGTACTCAACGCTGAACGGGATAAACATGTTTCGCGAGATAAACCAGTCGAATCCGCCGAGCCCGAGAAGAACGTTGGTCGTACTAATGCTGCTCGGGTCCAGCGCGGTGGCCTCTTTCTGAACGGGAAAGAGGAGTCCGAGACCGGCGCCGACCCATGGGCGGAAGTTGCCATGGCCAAATACATAGCGGCCAATAAAGTCGAAAGTCAGATAGGTGAGTTTGGCGTTACAAGCGGCGTTGTTGTTAGTGCCGCAGATATTCCCGCCGGCGGCGTTGAACATTTCAACGCCGGTAGTTCCTCGGAACCAGATATTGCTAAAGAGTTCGTAATCAAAAAAGCCCTTGGCGCTGAAACCATTGCCACTCATATTGACCGTGCCCAAATTGGTATTTAGGGCTGAGGTCACCGAGACACTCATGGTGTCGATTGAGTAACCGCCGAGGATGCCCCAGTAGGCGCGCACCCATTCGGTCGAGCCGTCATCTTGCGAGGCCTCTGCCATGGGGGCGGCCGATGACTTGCTTTTGCTGCCTGAGGCCATCTTTTGTTGCTTGTATTCTAGGGTGTAGCCAGTCGCGGCCTTACCCTTTGTGAGTCTGCCGATGGCTTTATCACCTTTGACTTTACTTATCTTAATGACGGCTTTCTTTTTTCCGTCGGGACCAATCGCAAAGAACTCATCACCCGCGACCGCGGGATCTCCTTTTAATTCGATCAAAACGCTCTTCCCTTTGACCTTCACGACTTCGGCCGCAAAAACAGAAGGGGTTAGTAGAATCACACATGCGAGAATGAAGATGCGCATCACGATGAGTCTCCTGGCCATGTTGCGTGGAGCTGAAACGACTAGTTTTATTTTAAGGGATATATTAGAGGCTTTGCAAACCAGCCCTGGTCTTAAGTGGGGCCTTACGGGTTGAAATAGTGAGCCCAGGTGTTTTCGACCGCACCAGAAAGCTGTTCGCTCAGTTCGGCTTCCGAAGCGAAGCGGTAGTCACATGCAAAAGCCCGCTCAGTCGTCGGCACGACCCGTAAATCGGCGCGGTTTGAGGTTCGAAAAATCGTCGTTTCACCATATGGGGAGGGAGTGGCCCAACCGGAATGGTCCGAAGTCTCGTGACACGCTAAAAGGTAAGCTTGGGCGCCCGTGTACTCGAACGCCTGTTTTTCTAAAAACTTGCGCCCTTCGGATTGCCAAACCGAACAGGCGCTGAAGTTCAAAAACAGGCAGATAAGGGCAGTCCTAGAAAGGAATCTCATCCGCGCTGTTGTCAAAAGCGGGTTCAGGACCAAAATTTTGCGCGCCGAAATCGTCATTGGACGCCTGCGACTGACGCTCACCCGGTTGGTTGGAACCCAAAAATTGAACCGTATTGGCCACAATTTCAGTCGAGTATTTTTTCTGGCCTTGGGCGTCTTCCCACGAGCGGGTTTGCAGACGACCTTCG
>JALHOQ010000293.1 GCA_022842925.1 Bdellovibrionales bacterium | reverse complement strand
ACAGATCCCTTTTTTTTGATCTCGGATACCAACTTGTCCAATTCGGCCTTCTCAGACTGGGTGAACAAAACTGAAATGTAGGAGTCGCCGGGAAACTCGACGGACTCCACACAAGCTCCGTCCGCGAGGACGAAATAGCTGGTCTGAGTGATTTCTTTAGAGCAGTGGACAACCGATTCTGATTTTTCTCCGATGACTTCGAGCGCTTCGCTGTTGAACATAAGCAAAGCAAAAAGTAGCGCAGCCATAGACCCTCCCTTATACGGACGTTCGCTAATCTTTACTCCTAAACGGCCGGCCATAAAAGTCTGAGAGGGTTATTTGCAAAAATCTGCACGATCTTGGTCCGAAATTTCGCTGCAATGACTGAAAACAGTTCAAATGGTCCGTCGAACTTTCGCTCATAGGGCCGTTGACCTATTCTTGTCCTCAAATGACCCAAGGGGGGATTTGCTATGTTGAAGACAATACTTAGTTTATTGGTTTTGACTTCGGTTCAAGCATTCGCTGCGAGCGAGAGTTTGCAGTGTTTTGATATTCATTCTCCGAACTCTTATGACGTGCGGTTCAACACGCAAAATCACACAGCTGAACTGACGGATATGGTGACCAAGGAGGTTATCATGGCGACTCAGGATATCTTTAGCGTCGGCTCGGATTTGCCACTCTTTTTATCAACCGAGCAGCTCGATCAAGATGGCCGTGAAATGATGGCGGAAGCCTGCCGGCTCAATCCAGAGCCGAAGGCGCCTGTGGTGAATGTTATGCTTTGGAGCGGCAAAGCCGACGGGGCGACCCCGATCGCGGATCGCTGCTTTACCTGCCTAAAATAGGGCGGAGTAGTTCGCGTGCACGCATTGTTTGGGGGCCGGAATGTTCGGTTGGCCCGGAGAGAGGTCGGACCACGTCGGCAGAACGCGGTTCAGCAGCCATTCGTTTTCAAGCAGGCCTTGGTTCTCTATTCGCGCTTCGACGAGAGGAAAAGAAAAACTCTCCTTTTCTGGCGCAAAAGGATCCACCGCGAAGACATATTGACCCGTGACGCAGAAAAATTCTGGCACGCAGTCGTTACCCTCGTAAAATCGGACGTCCACCTTGTATAGGTTTTTAACCGTGCACGAAGGCCGACTCCTACCGTTGCTTTTAAGCGTTAAGAGCTCGCCGGTCGCGAGAATTTCTAGCTCCACTATCTCCTCCGTTGAACTCAAGATTCGATACTGATCCGCCTCCACCTTAGCCACCACTCGGCGCTCGATGGGATCGAGCATATACTGACCCATGCAGCCCGAAGCTTGCGCCTGCCGTGCGACACCTAAGGCAACCAGGACAAGAATTAAAACAGCATTCATTTGCACCTCCATTGGTTCACCCTAGCCGCGCCTGAAACAGAAATAAAATGCATACATTGACTACAATACATTCCAATGATGAATACATTGGCCATGCGACCCGAATTCGAATTGGGACATCTAAAATACTTCTACTTCACGGTTATGGAAGGCTCCGTCAGCGGCGCAGCCGATCGGCTCTGCGTGCAACAACCCGTGGTGAGCAAGATGCTGAAGAATCTTGAGGAGCGGTTTGAACAACCGCTTTTTAAAAAGAGCGGCCGCAGAAAAGTCCTGACGGATTTTGGCCAGCTCGTTTATCGGCACTGCCAAAATGCGTTCACGGAAATCGAAAAGCTCGATCAAATCAAAAAGGGTGCGCGTGCGATCTCTGGGCCGCTCAACTTTGGCAGTTGCGAGGCCATGGCGGGCGCAGGAATGGCGGCGGCGTTGGTTGATCTTTTTCGCGCTTATCCCGGGATTCACCCTAATGTTTTTGTCTCCACGGCTCATGGCTTAGTGGAAATGATTGCGAATAGGCGTCTGGAGTTCGGTTTGTTTTTTCATTTGCCCGAACTCCCAGATAATCTTGAAGTCGTCACTCGCATTCCGGTTCGCTTTCACCTGGTGGTAAGTCGCCGTCACAAGCGGCGCGAAGTCATCGAGCGATTTATCGGCTCTAGAGAGATTGATGACTCAGGCACTCTTCGCTTTCCCACCTTGGAGCGACTGCGCAAAGATTATCCTGCGGCGCAAATCGTCGCCTCCACCAACCATCTTCGCCTCCATCGCGAAATGGTTCTGGCCGGTCTGGGGTGCAGTGTTTTGCCTAATTTTATAGTCGGCCCAGACATCCGCAAACGCGAGTTGATTGATCTTTATCCGAAGGAGAAGCTTCTCTTTTCGCTTAAGATCGTGGCTCGTCGGGGAGAGTCGATTTCCATGCCTGGCCGCCTTTTGGTCAAGCGTCTAGAGCATTCTGAATCGGAGGCATAATGGGAATCACGATTTTTTTCTATCGCTGGAAAATCAAACCGGGGTACGAAAAACAATTTGAAGAGAACTGGGCATTGGTGACGAAGGCGATTCGAGAACAATGTGGAAGTTACGGATCTCGGCTTCATGTGGCTGAAAACGGAGACTACGTAGGTTATGCGCAATGGCCTGATGTCGAAACGAGAGAAAGGTGTGAACTGGATTCATCCTTGTCCACCGCACGTGGTCTGATGCGAGACGCAATTGAATATTCATACCCAGATGAGCGGTTTGAAGTAAAAATCGATCTGCTGAGCTTGCCATTGCCTGAGTAGCCGACGCGCGGCTGGTGGTCGATACGGATCAAGTACTCGAATCAACTCGGCCCGGAGTTGATTCACCTTGTCTCGGAAGCTTATGTCCGAATTTCGGCCGAGGCACCGAGGGTTTCAATTTCGTCGCCCGTGATCTCGATGTGAAATCCAAGGTCTGAGATGTAGCTCAGGAAGTGATACGAATACCAATGGTATTGTCCGGGTTTCATCCCAAAGTCACCGGCACTGTAAGCCTCGATTTTTTTGTTTGAAATGATATTGATGGCTTCATCTAATGGAATGGGATTTTTTCTTGGCATGTCCAGAATTCGGACGAGCAATTTACCCTCGTAGCATTTGTCGATATGAGTGGCCCAGCCAACGGCGACGGGGGAGCCATCCCGACCTCGACACTCTGTCCTTCTCCAAAGTGCAAAGTTCTGATTGACCATACATATTCATATCGGCAAATTCCAAGATCTGGTGAAATCGAAGCTGTCTTAATCTGAAACACAGAAACTACGATAGAATACGACAATGAGACCTAATCAACTCGACCCGGGGCGAGTTGATTGAAACTGCCGCAGAGTTTCTTTCTGCGCAAGCAACTCGGCAAGCACGGCCTTCCACATCACATCCACCCGGTGGCGATTCCCGGCCGTGAGTTCCCATAAGCGTTGTTCGGGTGAGATCTCTTTCATAAAGGCGGCCATTGGTCTTTGCGCTTCCAGCTCGTAGGGGTAGTCGCGAGCGACGCGCTCGATAATCTGCTCAACGCTCTCGCCTTGGCGTTGCAAGCGTTCCGCTAGCTCGGCGGTCTCCTCCGTTTCCTTCATCCGCACTTTCAGCCGCT
>JALHOQ010000292.1 GCA_022842925.1 Bdellovibrionales bacterium | reverse complement strand
CCCCCGAACAGCGAATAGAAGTGACAGTCCAAAAAAAAGACATCCCACTGTATTGTAGCTAACCGAGGGCAGAGCGGAGTAAGCGCTGCCAACCAGAGGAAGTGTTGCGACCAGGCAGGCGGTTAAAAAGTCGAAAGATCGTCGGTACCAACGAAAAAAGCCGTACGCGCACCCTACGGCGAGCAGAAAATAAACGTGCCGTGCGAACAAAAAAATGCCTTCTCGACCGAAGAGTGAATGATAAGCCAGGGCCAGAGGCTCATAGATCAGCGAACCCGTCTGTTGAAAGAACATCTCGTTGTAGAAGGGTTTACCGCCGAGGGCGCTCAAAAAAGCTGAGCCTACATATTGCGACTCATCAGTGACTACCTGATGGGAAAAAAACAGACGCAGGTAGGCCGCCCCTAAAAAAAGCAACGCCAAGGCCGCGCCGAGTTGGTGAATGGGATCGCGGGCTTTGAATGTCTTATTTTTACCGAATAACACAGTTGCCGTTGGGGCTATCCCAGAACGCTTCGCCCTCACAGCTGAGGTGCCATTTGCGCTGGCCGCTGGGCAGAATGTCCTCGGATGTCCACATCGGAACTTCGACGCGGACGTCTTTGGCCAGATGTTCGACGCCGTCTATCAAAACCCGCCAGGCCGGCAATTCGCCGTTAATACGTTCTTTATCGGTATTAAAGCGGATTTGAATTGAGCGGCGGGGCGATTTTTCGACGTCCATAGACTAAAATTTTTGCCTTCCGCGTAACAGGGCTGCAACTACTTTCGCGCCTTAATGCAGGGTGCTATCGTTTTTTACCTATGCAAACGACTCATAACGACAAAATCAAATCGCAGTTCGACCTTCGCTCCTCAACCTTCGATCGCTCCGTTCATTGGGTGACCGATCCAAACCTAGTGGCCGCCCACGTTAAAATCGCCGACGCTCTTAAGGGCAAATCTCTCGAGCTTTGCTGCGGCACGGGCGCGGTCTCGCGCGGCCTGAAAGAAGCCGGATGGGACACTTACGGTGTCGATATATCGGCAGGAATGGTCGCGGAAGCGTCCAAGTACATCCATGCTCAAGTGGCCGATGTCAGTCGCCTGCCGTTTCCCGATCACAGTTTCGATTTGATCGCCATGCGCCAGGCTTATTTTCTGCTGGATGATGGCCCAGCGGCTCTGCGTGAGGTGCACCGGGTGTTGAAACCGTCTGGCGGCTTTATCTTAAGCCATCTCGTACCGTTCTCCGATGTGGATGCCCCTCATCTCCAGGCCGTTCATACGGCTAAGCAGGCGCAGATGCGGAAATTTCATACAACCGAAACGTTGAGCGAAGAGTTGCGGCAAAACGGTTTCGATGTTTTGAAGAAGAGCTTTGTAGTGGTTCGCGAGTCGGTGACTCTGTGGATGGACCAAGCGCCTGAACTCAGTGCTGAAACCCGCAAGACCGTGTGCGATCTCGTCGCCCACGCTCCCGACGCCTACCGCAAGCTTCGTAACGTCGAAGTCCGTGACGGCGAGATCCTCGAAGATTGGAACTTTGTACTCTTACTTGCACAGCCGAGGCCTTCTTAAATGGAAATGCAACCTGAAGTTCATCACGAAAATATTCGCAATCAATTCGCCCAGCGTATTTTGACCTATGAGCGGGCGGCGCGGTGGATGCTCGACGAGGATTTGATCAGTGCGCAGAGGGCTGCCGCGGGCGAGGCGCCCGCTGAAGCCAACACCTGTCTCGATCTTTGCTGCGGAACCGGCATTGTCGGTCGTAATCTTTTAAACCTAGGCTGGAAGGTGCGCGGACTGGATCTAACGCCGGAGATGGCTTGGGTCGCCTCACAACATTTTCCGGTTAAGATCGGATCGGTCGAGGAAGTTCCCTTTCCCGAAAACTCCTTTGATCTGGCCACCTTACGGCAGAGCTTTATGTTGGTTAACGGGGAGCGCACTCTGCGCGAGGTCCACCGGATCTTAAAGCCGGGCGGACGTTTTATGCTGATTCAGAGCATTCCGTTCTCAGAGGACGACAATGACGTCTATGAGCAAGTGCAATGGGCCCGTCATATTAATATGCTGACCTATTATCGCGGCCAGGACTTGGAACGGGTGATGATGGACAACGGCTTTACGATTGTCGACTCGCAAACCCTACGGGTCCGCGAATCGGTGGATTATTGGCTGAACAGCGCGCCCGAGTTGCCGGTAGAATTGCGAACGCGGATTCGCAACCTGATCGCGGAAGCTCCGGAACCCTATCGTCGCGCGCGCGGCGTAGAAATCAACGGCGGAGAGCTTTTCGAGGATTGGAATTGGTTGATTCTCACGGGACAGAAGGCAAACTTATAGCTATATGGCTATAAAGCTTGCTCCTAAAACCGGACCCACGATTTACGATGATACTCTAAACCGACTGCGGCAGCTTCCGCTCCCGCACGAGGCCAAGCAAACCAGCTCGCTGCATTTCGGCTTGCTGGTGCCGCCATCTCCGTTCGTGGTGCCACGAGGATGGGAGTGGGCCCACTACGCTCCCTTTGAAGGACCGTCCATGATCGCCGGCTTAGTACGCGGTCTTGGTTACAAGGTGACTCTTCTCGATCAACGCGATGACTACGATCCCAATTCGCTTAGCGAAAAAATCAAAGACCTAGATATTCTCGGTATTTCGACCTTTGGCGATAGCTTCAATTATCTTCGCAAGGCTTGCGAAGTCGTAAAGTCGATTCGGCCCGATCTGCCGATCGTGCTCGGTGGTCCGCTGATCTCCTCGCATCCCAAGTTTATTATGCAGCATGTGCTCGCCGATTACGCGGTGGTGGGCGAGGGCGAACTCACCCTGACCGAATTTATGGATTGGTTCACAAAGAATAAATTCGCCAAGGACATCGCGACCATTCATGGTTTGGTGTGGCGCGACCCGGCTGGCGTTCTCCAGCAAAATTCTCCACGTGGTCAGATCGGCGATCTCGATGCCACGCCCTTTCAGGATTTTTCGGTTTGGGATCGTTTTAAAGACGGCGTGATTCCTGAAATTTACATGTCGTATGGTCGCGGGTGCATTGCGAATTGCACTTTTTGTTATCGCGCCTTCCCGAAGCTGAATGTGAAGAGCGTGGAGCGTGTGCGCCGAGAGATCGAGTATTACGCTCAGAACTACAAGTTTCGCTTCACCTGGTGGAGTGACCTTACGTTTATTACAGATAAGGATTACGTCCACCAACTGATGCGTGATGCCTGGAGTGCTCACGATTTTCGCTCAGTGATCTTTTCTCGCGTAACAGGAATCGACGTGCCGACCTTGTCGATGATGCGCGACCGGGGATTGGACCTGGTATTGTACGGAATGGAGTCGGTTTCGAAGTCGACTTTGAATGGCTACCACAAAGGCATCACTAAGAATGCGATCGTGGATGCCATCTACATGTCGCGTGAGTCGCAAGTGAAAGTGGGCGGTCTATTTATTATCGGCGCTCCAACCGACACACGCGAAG
>JALHOQ010000291.1 GCA_022842925.1 Bdellovibrionales bacterium | reverse complement strand
CTGCGTTTCTTGAGGCCGTGGTTAAGGCTGAGGATAAGCGCTTCTATTATCATCCCGGCTTTGACCCACTCGCTTTAGCTAAAGCATTCGTAGGTGGCCTAGTCGGGCAGCGGTTGCGAGGCGCAAGTACGATCACCATGCAGGTGGCCGAGCTTTTAGATAATCCTCAGGGCGCGGCCCGTCCGCGTCGGGGATTTGTTCAGAAAATAAGGCAGATCGGCAAAGCCTTCGCCCTGGAACTAAAGTGGCGTAAGCGCAGCATTTTGGAAACCTACATCAATCTCGTGCACTACCGTGGCGAACTTCAGGGCTTAAGCGCCGCGAGCCACGGGTTGTTCGATAAGGCGCCGAAAGGGCTGACTCGCCCTGAATCGGCCGTAATGGCGGCGTTGATTCGCGCGCCAAATGCGCCAGTGCAAAAGGTGCGCGACCGAGCTTGCCGCTTGTTGCAGATTTTAGGCACGCCTGAAGAATGCGGATTTTTGACGCCGGAACATTTGAGTTATGTGGAAGAAGGCTATCGAATTCGTCCGTTTATGCGAATGGCCCCGCACGTGGCCAAGAGACTGGCCGCTATTCCGCAACTGAGCGGAGGTTTAATCCGCAGCACGCTCGACCGGCAGGTGCAGTGGGTGGCGCTGCATTCCCTGCAAAAGCAAATCACCGCCATGCAAAGTCAGAATATGAATGATGGCGCTGTAGTGGTGATCGAGAACGCCACGGGCAATGTACTCGCTTATGTAGGCAACGTGGGCGCGAGCTCTAAGGCGACTTACGTGGATGCGGCCGTGGCCCAGCGCCAGGCGGGTTCCACGCTGAAACCTCTCATCTTTGCCAAAGTGATCGACGAGCGGATTCTGACCGCGGCCAGTGTACTCGAGGATTCGCCACTCGCCATTTCGGTCACCACGGGCCTCTATCGGCCGGCCAATTTCGACAAAGCGTTTCGCGAGATGGTAACGGTGCGAACGTCATTGGCGGCCTCTCTCAATATCCCAGCGGTACGAGCTTTGGAGTTGCTCGGTGTGGAAAACTTTGTGCAAACCCTCGCGGACTTGGGCTTTACTGGGCTCGAACGGGCGGACTTCTATGGCCCATCTTTAGCGCTCGGTTCGGCCGACGTGAGGTTGCTCGAACTCGCCAACGCCTATCGCACGCTGGCCAACAACGGTCTTTGGTCACCACTTCGCTTCTCACCAGATGTCGCCAGCGACCAGACCTCCCGAAAAGTTTTTTCGCCCGAAGCGGCCTATATCATCAAGGATATTCTCGCGGATCGGCAGGCCCGCGCGAGCACCTTCGGTCTCGAAAACACATTGTCGACGCGATTTTGGACCGCGGTGAAAACCGGCACCAGCAAAGATATGCGCGACAACTGGACTGTGGGATTTTCAGAAAAATATACCGTAGGCGTGTGGGCGGGGAATTTTTCGGGCGCGGCCATGTGGAATGTGAGCGGAGTGCAAGGGGCCGCACCCGTTTGGCAAGAGGTGATGAATTATCTGCACCGACGCGAAACTTCGGATCCGCAACCACCACCCGCGGGTCTAGTACGGAGCAAGGTGAACTTCGTCCATAACGGTGAGACCCGCGAAGAGTGGTTTTTGAGCGGGACGGAGCCGGCGGTGGCTTTGATCGAATCGGCGAGCGATGTGCGCAGCCGCATTTCGTACCCGCTCGATCAGTCGGTGATTGCGGTCGATCCCGATATTCCGAAGCGCAATCATAAATTATTTATTCAGATTGTGGCGCCGAAGTCGGATCAAAACTTGTACTTGAACGGCCAGCGGCTCGGTCGCGCCCAGGCCTATCTGCAGTGGACACCCGCGGCGGGAAAACACGTCTTGGAACTTCGCGATTCGAAAGGTGTCGTGTTGGACAGGGTCGCGTTCGAAGTTCGTGGCCGAACTTTCTCGACGGCCTCGCCGTAGAGATACACCCCTACCGGGAAATCCCTGGGATACTCATCATAAATTGAGTGCCGCTGTTCGAAGGCGCCGGTCGGTTCGGACGGGCGAAGTCGACAATGGAAGGGGGACGGGAAGGTGTAGGCGAACCGCTGGCAAAACCGCGGCAGCTCGCGGGGCAGTGAGCTTTCTCACCCACCAATTTGGTGAGGCTGCTGTTCTGGCCAGCGGAGCAGGCACCTTTCAAATATGGACTCGAAAATCCCGAGCGGGCGCAGACTTTCGCGAGCACGTCATGCGCCTGGGTCCAAAGCTTGGCGACGGGAGTCCGGCTCGGAGCCGTGGTCAGGCGGTTGTACGTGGCCGGGTGCGCTTGCGCCGCGCGCTCAATGTACGCCGCGACAAACTGCATGAATTGTAACATACCGTTGGCCTCAATTCCGTCGCCCAAATCCAGTGAGACCTGGGCATCCCAGGTGTAACTGTTAAATTCATCAAGCAAATAACCGAACTCATCTACCGATGAGGGTGCGTCCTTCTTTGTATCGCCAAGGTAATTCGACTCGGGAAATGTTTTGAATTTTGAGTAAAGCTCTTTCGGCTTGAAAAAGACGGCTTCTTCGCCAATTCGGGGAACGGTTTCGCCGGTGATTAAATGGTAGCGGTTGGAATTTTCCGGTCCAGCGAGAATATGTGCGCCCTCATGCACGGCGGTCGTGAGGTCGCACTGCCCGCCATACCCCCCTTTCAGCATCGACAGAAAGATGCTTCGCGCACTCGAGTACTGCGCCGTTTTTTGATAAAGCGCATAACCGGTAGGAGATTTTTGCGCGAGTCGGCCAATCGCTGCACGGGCCTGATTGTCGTCGCACGCATTAGACCACGCCGACCAAAGTGCTAAAAAGCAAAGACCGAAAGCTCTGTTCATGGCCAGTATTCTTAGCGAATTTGGGGCCGGGCGGGCCGCACCACGTCGGCATTCTCCTGTATCAAATTGAGACAGTTGCTTGGAGGCTGGACACCCTGTGTCTGGGCATCCGATGTGCGCTGTGTTAGGTTGCCGTCGGTGAACAAGCGGACTTCAGCCTCCTACATTATCGAAAACGTAAATCTTTGGACCGAGAAACAGGTGTTTTCGAACGCCCGTATCTGGGTTGAAAGCGGGCGTCTAAAAGCCATTAATCCCGCAGGTGATATTGCCGGTGCGACGGTCGTCAACGGCCAGGGGCAGGTGTTGATGCCGGCCGGGGTGGATGCGCAAACCCATCTTCGGGTGCCGGGGCAGGCGCATAAGGAAACACCGGAGACCGGGCTTACGGCCCTTCTTAAGGGTGGGTACTCCGCTGTTCTCACCATGCCGAATACGAATCCCACGATCGATTCGGTTGAGGTTTTGGAAAAAGGCCGCGCCGAAGTGCTCCCGTTCGAAAAAGAGTTCGGCGTAAACGTGTTTTGGTCGGCCGCAATCACGAAAAAGTTGAATAGTGATGATTTGACCGACTACCAAAAACTGGTGCAAGCCGGAGTGCGGGCGTTTACCAATGATTGCCTTGGCGTGCAGTCTGACGAAGTG
>JALHOQ010000290.1 GCA_022842925.1 Bdellovibrionales bacterium | reverse complement strand
CGAGCGCACATTTCGAAACAGTTTCCTGAATTCAGGAACGTCCTCTGGCGTCGTTTCCACCCCAAGAAAGCCTGCGTTTTGACTTACGGCCCTACGAGCGAGAAGAAGATCTTCACGAAAATGCTCTCGCGCCTGGCGCGGATACGTGCTCAAAATTTTGCGAACTTGGTCCAGATAATTGGGAGCATCTACCGGTAAACCATAGACCTCTTTCCAAATCTCCCGTTCACCGTGATTATGGCCCGCAACGATAATCCAGCGGCCATCGGGAAAATCGATGCGATAGTTAATATCGCCTCCATTCGGACGGCGCTCTTCCTTTAGATCACATAGACCATAGGCATTCGCGCTTAAGCTTAGAGCAATTGTTAGGAGGATGGCTTTCATAAATTTACCCAAAACGGTCATTTAATGACCGAAGATTCAATTGGATCTTGCAAAGGTTTTGGGCGCGAAATATCTGCAGCCTCTTCAGCCGGGATTCGACGTGCCAGAATTCCAAAAGGACACTCTGGACTCGAGCCTCCATCGCCGCGCACTTTCATGTAAAATAGCCGACCATCGGGGAATCCGCTCAGGCTCCCATAGCATTTATTATCTGCCCGGTTAAAATTGATTTCGTAGGTGGTGCCACCCAAGTGTTTTAAATAGCCTTCGCCGTACTCAGAATGACTGATTCGCCCATCTGGCTGAATAAGAATCGAGATCCCAAGTGCATCTTGTGAAGTCACAATCCACTCGCCAGCAATCCGCTTGATCACCCGATCATTGGCGCTTGAGAGTTGGGAACTTAAGGCTGCAATCAAAAGTATGGAATTAAAAATCGACTTCATAGCCAAACCTGTTGCAACCGTGGGGCCTACGAAAACCCTCGTGATCTCATATAGTTAGATAAAAAGAGGGCTGCTAAAAACTGAGAAAGGGCAGTCGGCCGTCTAAACAGTACACGCCGCCTCCCTCTAAGCTCGCGCGAATCTATTTTTCTTGACGCCCTCTGCGGCCACCTGTCGATTGCGAACCCAAGCGCACCCGCGAGCTTCCTCAAGGATCACAGGTCTTGGGGACGCGGCTCCACCATAAACCTGGCGGCTTATAGCTAGGCAAAATGCACTCACCGGGCGGGCCGCCGTGTATATAAGCGGAGAAGTTTTTTAGGGCCTTGTCCATAAGGTCCTCCAATGCCTTAGCGTATTCGAGGAGATCTTCTTTAAATTTCTGTCGGGCGTCCAATTCATCGTTTAAAGGAACAAGATCAACTAGCGAATTGCGCCTTTCAAGCAACGCGGAAACAGAGTTCGAGTATTGATTGAAACGTTCGGGACTTTTTGGAGAGAAAAGTAAATTGGAAACGAGGCGGTCCCCATAGGCCTTAAAGCCAAACTGATCCTCCAATCTAGGAGCCTTGAGAATTAAAATCTGAATGTCTTTACGGAAATTAACGCCTTTTGTGTCCAAATTATTGACCTCGTTCAAAAATCTTCGAAATCCGATACGAGCCAGCTTCGTGCTCTGTGAAACGAGATCTTGGGACCCTTCGATCCGCAGGAATTTTTCATTAAAATATTTGGAGAAAGAGGATTGCCAAGCCATTGCTTCTTCCTCGTCCGCACCTCCTAGATGAGCTGCTTCGTGAAGCATCAGTGCCAAGATTTCTTTGAGTAGAACCTCCTGCGTGAGACGGGTGAGGTTGCCGATGGAAAAGCAAACTTTGCCATTAAGAGAGTTACTGGTGACGGAAGCATCTCCGTGACCTCCATTCCCCGCCGCGCAATCTCCTGCATCCCTGATCTGAATATTGGTGGAATCTAAGAATCGTGCGAGGACTGGGCTTTGAACTCCCTCTGTACTGACGTCAAAGCTTAATTTTCCTGGTGATGAAAGGCCTCCTTCCGGTTTCATAACTCGAAGAGCCTGGCTGAGTTCCCTATCAAACTCCTCCGGCCGAACATTTCCCCTAATGAGATTCGGAAATACCCGTCGACTGCGGCGAAGAATGTCTATATCTCTTCGATCAAATGCGGCATCTAAGATGAACTTCACAAAAATATTTCTCTGAGGAACAGGATTTGATCCGAGTTCCAGGGCTTGCCGAAGCGCCGCGCGGACCTCCTCTGGCTTGCTCAACGGGACAAACCCTCCCCCGCCACCGTCGACGACTCCGCCTCCACTATGAGCTTTCCGGTGGCAGGAAACCGCTGAGGTCAGGTTCAATATAAGAATTGGGAGAAGGAGCCATGGCGTACGCATCGCGTGAATCGGACTGCATTCGCGATGCCACCAGAAAAGATGCTGGAAGAGCAATATTGAATTTAGGTCCTAAATTAACCTTGATGGGCTGATTTTCGGCCCTGGCGATGGGACCATTTTCGCGCTATAGAGAGCCATGGCCAAACTCTACAGCTGGAATGTGAACGGGCTCCGCTCCTGCGGATCGCGCGGATTTCTCGATTGGTTTAAAAAACAATCGGCCGACGTGGTCTGTTTGCAAGAGATCAAAGTCAAACCGGAGCAGCTCGAACCCGATCTTAAAAACCCACAGAAGTACCACGCTTACTGGCACCCGGCGCAAAAACCCGGCTACAGCGGCGTGGCCCTCTTTTGCAAAAAAGAACCAATGAACATCCGCTACGGCATCGGCGACAAAAAAATCGACGCCGAAGGACGAGTGCTCACCGCGGAGTTTAAGAACTTCACCGTGATCAACTCCTATTTTCCAAACAGCCGTCGCGACCATTCGCGCCTTCCGTTCAAACTTCAGTTCTGTAAGCTGTTCAACAAATACGTTGAGAAGGAACGCGCCAAAGGCAAGTCAGTCCTTCTTTGCGCCGATTGGAATATCGCCCACACCGAAATCGATCTTAAGAACCCGAAGTCCAATGTTAAAAATGCCGGGTTCCTCCCTGAAGAGCGCACCTGGTTGAGCGGATTCCTACAAAAAGGCTACGTCGACACCTTTCGCCATTTCAACAAAGAGCCGGGCCACTACACCTGGTGGAGTTATCGGCCCGGGGTGCGCGAGCGAAATATCGGTTGGCGCCTGGATTATTTCTTGATCGACGACGAATCCAAAAAGCGGCTCAAGAGCGCCCACCACCAGAACGACGTGATGGGCTCAGACCATTGCCCGGTTCGGCTCGAAATTCGCGATTAGAACAAACTAAAACCAAGCGAGGCCACTTGGCCGTTGCAAAGCGGTATCGCAAGCATGCTGCTTCAATATTTTTAACAGCGACTCATTGATTTCAATTTTGCCATCGCGGATCGGAAGGCCGCTCGACTCATCCAAGGCGCCCACAATTCCAAATTCTAAATGCCCCATCCCCATCCCCATGCCATGCTCCGCCACCTTTAGCACCCAGGCCGCACTGGGTCAATTTGTGCGGCTGGCTTACATATTGCTCCGGCTGAAGCGGTAGGAGACACCCCATGAATTCCATTTTAGGCCTTTTGGTTCTTGTTGCGGCATTGCCTTTCTCAGCCCTAGCTCAGCCACTGAATCCCGCGGTTTGC
>JALHOQ010000289.1 GCA_022842925.1 Bdellovibrionales bacterium | reverse complement strand
GCGGAAAAGTGACATGCAGGTTCTGGGTTCGGAGCACGGGTACGTAATGCACATTGGGTTGACCGTAAATCGGAGTGCTAGGCGTGAGGTAAGCGGTGTCGTTCGTGTACCAAATAAAATCCACGGTTTGCGCGTAGGGCTGATCGAGTTCCAAATAGGCCACGCAGTTCGTTCCGCGTATGCAGGGCGGACCAATAAAGACGACTTTTGGAATGATGCCTGCGGCTGCGGGCGGAGTGCCAGGTGCCACAGTGCCGCCAGGAGGAGTGGTCCCGCCGGGAGGATTTAATGGGTTGCTGCCGCCTGGAGGGTTGGTACCACCGCCGGGAGGATTGGTTCCGCCACCCGGATTATTCGGATCGCCAGGCTGCCCGACGTTTCCTCCGGCATCATCGCCGGGGCCACCGGGCTGGCCGAGTGTTCCGCCACTGTCGCCCGGAGCTTGGCTCGCGGATGAGCTTGAGCCTTGATCGAAACTCACATCGGAACAGTTTTGGAATGCCGTAAGGCTTAGAGCAATTCCGGATATTAGGATGATGGATTTGGCGTTGCGCAGATTCGTGTTTCCCACGGTACTTCCTCTAGGTAGTTTGTGCGGATTCTCTGAAGCGTCGCTACGTACCTGGAAACGTGATGTGGGCGCCTTCTTATAACGTATCGCGTTAAAGTTGTGCAGTAAACAGCAAATTCAGCTAGGGGGATTTTCGTTTCAGAATGAAACGCTATTTCCTTAAGCTCTCGCGTGCGGCGTCCTCAATCATGTGTTTGGATTCGCTTCGACCGAGAGCCCGGTCGATGGCGGAGTGGGCGATGTAAATTACGGGTGTCAGCGCAACGGCCACGATCAATTTAAACGTGTATCCGGACAAACAAGTCATCATGAGTTGTGGGAGGGTCATGGCCTGCTGCCCTTCGGGCAGCATATTTAAGAGACCGGGAAGGTATAACCCGATAAAGCCCACGATAAAGGTGTCCACCAGTTGGGAAACGGCGGTCGAGCCAGTGGCTCTCAGCCACAGGAGCTTCCCCTTGGTTCGCGCGCGAATCACCCAAAAGACAAAAACGTCCACCAGCTGACTGACAAGAAACGCGGCTATACTGCCCACGATGATCCATTGCGACTGACCAAATACGGTGGCAAAAGGCCCGTCCTGAACGGGCGAGAACGAAACCGCTGGAATCGCCATTCCGATAAAAAAAACACCAAACGCGTAAACAACGAGCGCGGCCGTGAAAAGGGACAGATTGCGAACTCCTCGTTTACCGAAATATTCGTTAATCAAGTCCGTAGTCACAAAGACGACCGGCCAAATGATGACGCCCAAGCTCAAGGTGAAATATCCGACCTGAATGAGCTTCGCTCCAATGATTTCCGCTAGTAGAGCGTTGGCGATGAAGATGCCGCTCAAAATTAAATAGACTAAATCTTTCGACAGCTTTTCCTTAGCAGACATATGCGTTAGGCTTAGCACAATGGTTCGCAAACTTGGAAGCTTGGGCTTCTCTCTCACCCTGATTATTTCCGTAGCGAACGCTTCCGCCGCGGAGCTCCCCAAGTCAGGTTTGGCCCGTCTGGTCGAATTGGCTGAAGGGAACTCGCCCGCGATTCGCCGAAGCAAACTGGCGCTTGAGCAAACCCGACTGGAACTCAAGACAGCCCGGGCGCGATTCTTTCCCTCGGTGGATATCGCGACGGAGCATGGACTTCGCGACCGTTATCCCGACCCAGATGCCCGCCCCACGGCGGCGGTTTCGTCCCTTAAGCTTTCGGCCACAGAGAAGCTCTATGACAACGGGGAGACCCTCACCAACTATAAGATCGCCGCCCTCAAACTCGAGCGTCAGCAGCTCTTATATGAAATCGAGCGTGATGATCAGCTTTTAAAAATCGCCAACACCTACTTCGATTGGTCCGCGTCCTGGCAGGACCGGCAAATATCGAATAACAAGCGCGACTCGCTTCGCCAGCAGTTCAGTTCTCTTGAGGCCTTATACAAACAAGGATTAAAGACGAAACGGGACGTATTGCGGATCGAAACCGAGCTTCGCCGGATTCAAATCGATCTGCTCCGGCGTGACAACGACCTCGAAAATCTTTTGGAAAAATTGTCCTCGCAAACGGGGATCAGTCGCGAAGCCCTGCGCAAGAACGGCATTTCCGCCGAGGAGGCGGCGTTGACCGCGCCGATTCCCGCCGGGCCATGGCCGGAGTTGCGGGGAATGGAGAATCGGCGCGCCCGAATTTACCGAATGGAAAATCGCGAAACCGAGTATCAGTCCCGCCTGATCGAGCGCAAGTATTGGCCGACCGTGGAACTGAAGGGTGAGATTTACGATAAGTATGGCGACTATTTGGATCGCGGTTTGTCATTTTACGACACCCGGGAGCAGGGTTGGTCGGCGCTGATTACGATTAACTACAACATCTGGGATTGGGGCATACGGCGGCGGGATTTAGAAGTTTCACGGGTTAAAGAAAAAAGCACGCAAGCCCGCAACGAGCAGGCCGTACTGGATCTCGATGTCACTTTACGGGACGTAGTTCTGCGCTTGAACGAGTTTTCGGAATCGGCGAGATTGACCAAGGAACTCTTAAGCATCGAGCAACAGAGTTACGATATTCTCCGCGCCGAGTACCGCAATGGACGCGCCACGTACTTGGACTTGATCACCAACCTGAACTCGCTTTACGACGCGCGTTCTCGCTTTGCCAGTACATACTTTGCACTTCGAAAACAGCAGGTCGCTTACGCCTACCACAAGGGCACAATATATGAAGCTCTCAAGTCGAAATAGTCTGATCGGGATTGCGATTCTAAGCCTTGCGGCGGGAATCGGATTTGCGATTTATAAACCGAAACTGCCCTTCGCTTCCTTTGCTCAAGGTAAGATCGGAGGCGGCGGCAAAAAAGGCACCCGGTATGGGACAGTAAAGCGGGGCGATTTGATTCAACGGGTTACGGTCTCAGGTACGGTGCAGCCGGCCCGGCGCACGGTTTTTGTCGCTCCCTACTCCGGCTACATCCAAAAAGTTTATGTCCACGTCGGGCAGAAGGTGCGAAAGGGTGAGCCCGTGATTTCCATCTCGACGTCCTTGCAAAGTCCCGAACAAGTTTATCCCATTCGCGCGCCGTTCTCGGGAACCGTCGTGGCATTGAGCAAAATGGAAGGCGAGTATGTTACGGAGAAAGACACCAAAGACATCATAGCCAAGATCGATGACCTGGATCATTACAATGTGGTCGCCAAAGCTCCGGAAACCGACGCCGCTCGGATCAAGAAGAACATGCAGGTTGAAATCAAGGTCAACGCCATCCAAAAATCGACGTTAAAGGGCATCGTTCGCACCATTGAACTGGCGGCCGAGGATGCCGACGGCTGGAGATCGCAACAGTCGACCTTTAAAGTTACCGTGGAGGTGCAAAGTCCTCCCTCCGATCTGCGCTCCGGGCAGACGGCCATTATTGATATCGTGACTGAAAAATTTGAGAATGTGATTTATTTGGAGCACGAGTTT
>JALHOQ010000288.1 GCA_022842925.1 Bdellovibrionales bacterium | reverse complement strand
CTGAATCGCATTATCATGACCGACGCCGCTACAGGAAACTCACTCACTTACGCCGATGGCTGTTCAGGTGGGGACGTATTGAAGTGGGTTGACGCCACCAACGGCTGGGCGTGTGCGACGGATGATGGCGGCGCCGGAACGGTCAGTTTGATAGTGGCCGGCACAGGGCTGCTCAGCGGTTCGATTTCGACGACTGGAACTCTGAGCGTCGACGTCGGTACAGGCGCCAACCAAATCGTGCAGCTCGATGGCTCGTCGCGCCTCCCGGCCGTGGATGGTTCACTTCTCACCGATCTCAATATCGGAGCGGCGGCCAGTGGGACTCTCGCGGTCGACCGCGGCGGCACGGGCGCGGCTTCACTCACCGACAATCGCCTCTTGCTCGGCAACGGCACGGCCGCCATCGGAGTGCTAGCCGCAGGTACGGCCGGGCAACTGCTGCAATCGGGCGGAGCCTCCGACCCTGCATGGTCGACGGCGACATTCCCGACAGGCGCCGCCACTCAATATGATTTCCTCTACGCTTCCGCCGCCAATACTTGGTCGTCGTTCGCCACCGCCAACACAGGTGCCCTCGTCACGAGCAGCACGGGCGTGCCGAGCTGGGCGAGCGGCGCTGTAGCCAACCGAGTTCTGCGCACCAATGGCACGACGATCTCATTCGCGCAAATTGATCCGACCACAGATATCGCTCAAGGTACGGGCGCCGTAACGATCCAATCCCTTGACGCCGGAACCTCTACTTTTGGTAACAACGTGGGCGCAGCCGCGACTACCGTTCGAGCGGGTACCGGTGTGCTGACCCTGACGACCGCGAACACCACCGCTAGCGCGCTTGCGCTGTCGGCAACGGCGGGTGGATTTGCGTTAAACGGCGCGGGCACTGTCGACTCCACTATCACCTCGGCCGGAAACTCGGCCGGAGCCCTGACTCTCTCTGCGACCGACACTGCCAGTGGTACGCTCTTGATCACGGGCGCCGGCAATACGGCGAACGCGGTCAATATCACCGCTACCACCGCCAGCGGCGGAATCAATATGACCACCACTCAGGCGTCCTTTGCCATGAACGGCACGGCCGGCGGTGATACCATTCTTTCTTCTGCAGGAACTTCTGGCGGCGCGATGACCGTGCGAACCACCAATACAGCTGGGGGCACTCTTTTACTGACTAGCGCTGGCAACACCAATTCCGCAGTCAATATCACAGCAACCACTTCGGGCGGCGGCATTACCCTTACACCCACGCCGAATGGTGTGAACGGACACACCGTGATCTCAGCCGGCCGTTTAGGAATTGGCTCGGCCACTCCGGCCTATACTCTGGACGTGGTCGGCAGCGCTCAGTTCACCAGCAATGTTCACGCTCTGGCATTCTTCTATACGTCTGATGCGCGCTTAAAGGAAAACTTTACTCCTGTGCCAGGCTTGGACGCGATCAATAGGCTTGGAGGCTATCGCTTCAATTGGAAAAAGGATCATTCGCCCGAAATCGGCTTGATCGCCCAGGAAGTCGAGCAGGTTTTCCCTGAGCTGGTTACGACCAACGCCAACGGTTACAAGTCGGTGAAGTACGGCAACTTGGTCGCGCCATTGATTCAATCGACCAAAGAACTTTACGGCATGTGTAAGGCCAATGAATCCCAAATGCGTGCGATTGCCTCTGTGGTGGAGCGCAATCAGATCGCCACTGATGGGCGTTTGGACGCTCTCGAGCAAGAAGTTGTGAACCTGCGCCAAGAGAATCAATCGCTACGCAAAGAAATTCAGGAAATCAAATCACTCCTGCTTCGCAAGTAGTTTTTACTGAGTTTGCTTTTTTACCTGTTCAAATACCAACCGCGACATGGCCTCAATCGCCTTTTCTTGCTGCTTGATATCCGAACCCCTGGTCATAATGCAAAGCAGGTAGGGACGACGGGGATAGTAGACGATTCCGCAATCATGAAACTGCTGAAGCGCGCCGACCTTTCGTTCGCCGAATTTGTGCGCAATCGGAACGCCACTGTCGACGCCCGTCACCAAGCCCCCAGTCGGCTGGGCTTGGTTTAAAAGACTAAGAAGAGTGTTCGACAACTGCTGATTGAGGAATGTGGAGTTATACAATATGCGAAAGAGGGAGCCGTATTCGCCGACCGTAATCCACCAGTCGCCTTCTTTGTGGATGAGAGGCACGCCCATTTCGCGAAGAACTTCAATCACCTCGGTCGGTTGGGTGTGCGAAAGCAAAAGCGCCGCGGCCTGATTATCGGACTGAACCAACATTCTTTGAATCAGTTCTTCAATCCGGTAGTCGGTCCCCGGAACCAGGGGCTCACCCAGAACTTTGTATTGCTGCCAGCCTGTGAGCAGATTGGCGTTTAACTTCAGCCGCTCATTCATCAAGCCGGGTTGGACATTCGATTTCTTGTACAGAGTAATGGCAATCGGAACCTTGAGAAGACTCGCGGCCATAAAGGGTTCATCGACCTGGATACTGAAAGCTGGGCCATTGTTGAGATCGCGGAATGCAACGCTGACTTTTTCAACTTGCTTTTTTCTGTACAGATCGTTGATCAACTCTTCCAGCGGCCCTTGGATCTGATTTTTTTTGGGTGAAGCGCCCTCTGGCATTTGCGGGCAATCGATCAACGGGTTGATAAAATCCCTTTGGCCTAGATGTAGCTCACCCTCGAGCGCGGGCCCTTGTTGATCTCCGCGAGGTAGGCGGGCGAAGCCGAATGCGACCGCGGTCAGGATCACACCGATTGCGAATCCGGTTAGAAGTGAAAAATATGAGTTTGTCTTGGCCCGCATTCTATCCTCTCGTCTATTTGTATTTCTGCTTACTCAAACCCCATTCAATACTGAGATTCAAGTAGTGGCCAGAGGTCGTACTAAAATTGTCGAGACCCGTGCGATCGCTTGACTTGTAGCGGATATTTTCTTGGCGGTAAGCATAACCAAGCATCCACTTTTGATCGTCGGTCCACTTGTAGGTTCCAAAGGCGCCGAGCGTGAAGCTCAGCTGGGGAATCGGATCGAGTCCGTTGGGCGTCTCGATCCCCTGTTGTCCTCGGAAAATCGTTCCATAAACATGCCACCCGTACTTAGGCCAGTTCGCGAAGTCGCCCATATACGAAACCTGCAGCTGTGGACCTGCCGTCTTTACGCGATGAAAGTCAAAGTTCATAAGGAAGGGGTCGCGCAAGAATTCTGGAAATTCTTGATATGTCCAGCCGAGCCAGACCCGCAGCCGGCGCCCGTCTGCGGTGAAATGGCGATACCCTAGATGCAGGCCCGCGTTGGCGTAGTTGTAAACATTTTCGCCAATGGCGAACCCGCTTAAACCTCCGTGGGCCAGAATACCAAACTGACTTTTGCGATGCCAATAGCCGACCGCGAGCTCGCCGGTTCCACCGTAAATGGGTTGTGACACCTTGGAGTTTAAATCGTAGTTATTGCCCTCGTAATCGATCAGCGAAGTGTAGTATCGGCCCCAGGCGTAGAGATGGCTCGGCTCCTCGCTAACGGCCATT
>JALHOQ010000287.1 GCA_022842925.1 Bdellovibrionales bacterium | reverse complement strand
CCGCTCCGATGGGACACTTCACTTGGGCCCCGAAGTGGGCAAAGACAATTTCCAACCCATTTTTTCGCATGAGTTGGTCCATGCGATCTTTTACCAGAAGTACAAGCAGGCCATTCCCGCGTGGCTCGAAGAAGGCTTGGCCAACTACTTGGGCAAAGTCGGGTCGGTCGATTACGTTTGGTTGGCCTCGCAGCCCTTTCGCGACGTGCGGACGATGAATCATCCCACGCGCGATCCGAGTGGTTTGAAGTTTCACTACCAGACGTCGACGGCGTTGACCGAAATGATTGTGTCTAAGTGTTCTTTACATGATCTTCTCCAACTCTCGGTCGGAAGGAAGCTCGAAACTTACCTGGGCACGCTTTGCGAAATTTCCGATATCAATGCCGCTTACCGAGATTGGGTGAAGCAGAAGAGCAATGTGAAAACTCCGCCTAAGGCGACGACGAAAGTCGCGCCGAAATCCAAAAAGTAAAAGTGGGGCCATGGCTGGCCCGTTGCTTCGGCCAAATCGTCCCTACGCCGCCCATGGCGATCCGGAAAACTGGTCTGGGACCAGTTTTTCACCCCGAATGCCGCAACCGATGGTGGGCGGAACAAAGCGTGGCCAAGTTATCGACCGAATGAGCGCCGCCCGCGCTCACCGGGATGATGTGATGTAATTCCACCCAGCGCCGATTCTCACACCGCCCATACTCCGGATGGGTGAATGAACACGTCCCCTGGTCGCGTTGCCTTACCGATCTCTCGACAGAGGCCGGCATCGCCACTCGTTTTCCACCGCGAATCGACGCAATCGTGGCCGGGCCAGTCTGCTGAGCCACCGCTTTCGGAATGGGCTGATGCTGTCGAATAAAGCGCTTCAAGACTGCCTTTAGCGTCGCATTCATGTCCGATGAAACGCGTTCGCTGCGACTCACAATGTCTTGCGCTTCGCGGAGCAGCGATTCGGTTTCCCGGTCCACCATGCACTGAAATGCGGAAAGCTCGCCCGAAAAAGGACGAAGCCGATCGGGTACAGATTCGCGTGGGTTTTCCGTTGCGACCTCTCGTTCCAAGATGCGAGTCGGTAGCTCGGCTGCTTTTTGGATCCAAACTCCTTGATTGGCGGGGGTAACGACGGAAGCGATCTTCTTTGCCCGCGAAACGGTCAGTGTTCCGTTTAAGACGGCCTCTCCTAAGGCGGGAACGGTCTCGGACTTTCGCACCACCCGAATAAAACCTAAGGCTTGGTCGGGACTGAGTTGAAGACGTTTCACGCAATAGTCGTATGTGCTGCTGAGTTCAAACTTCCTAAAAAGCTTTTGCGCATCCACGACGGTAAGGAGCCGAAGCAATTCCGCTTCGCAACGCCGAAAATGGGAAGCCATTTCCATCGCCTTTTGATCAATCTCTTTCCAGGTCACTTTGCCTCCATATACATACGCATGTATGTAAATAAGTCGGAGGGTAAAAGCAAGCGTTTATCGACGATAAAATGAAAAATAGAGGAGCGCCAAAACTGGTCCCAGACCAGTCCTCCGGATCCGGCGGGAGCCAGCTTTGCCTATCAATTAAAACCCGGGACTAGAGGTCTCTCGAAAAAGTCGGCTCGGTGGGTAAGTCACCGGCGCGTCAGCGGCCGCCGGAACTTTTTCTAGGCGAGGAAAGTGCGGGGGGGCGCCGCTCGAGGGCCGCGAGAGAATCAAAAGGCGTTCGTCCGACACCTCGAAATTGGGAAGCTTCCACTGGTATCGCACCCAGGAAAGAAGTTCGAACTGCCCATGGGGCGTTTCGATCTGCGTATTTCGGCTAAGGCGGATTAGGGCGTGACCGCCTGGGGCGAGCAAACGGTAGTAGTGGTTAAAAAGCGAGCTCAGATCGTCGGTATAGGAAGCGGGACCAAAAACATCGGTGATCAAATCGCAGGGGCCGAAGTCCGCAATGGAAAGCGATTCGACCGGCTGACCTTCAATGATGCGATGGGCGCCGCGACTAATGGCATCGCGAACGCTGGTCGAGAAGTCGCTTAAGTGACTAAAGTGCTCACGCGAAACGGCGATAGTTCGCAGCGGGACGCGGGTGAAAGCCTTTCCTCTGGCAAAGAGCGGATCCTCCGTCTCATGCATCTGGGCGGTGGCCAGACCCAAGCCCGCACCCGAGTCGAGCCAAACCGCCCCGGGAGGCAATCGGCCTAAGTGCCGGGGAAATTCATTCCCCAGTTCCTCCCAATACTGCCGGAGCGTGCGGCGGAAAATGTAAGGAGGGGCAGAGTGCACCAGCGCATGGTCACACCCGGGTTTTGCGGCCGAATCTGGAGAAACGCCAACGGCAGCTGACGCTATGCTCATCAGCACGAATGCCCCCAAGTACCATTTTTCCAACGCCATGCGCCTTTATTACCATACTCAACAATAAAGCCGAAAACGGTAAACATGCTTCAGCGGGGTGAAGTCACCCCAATCTTGCGGTAAAATAAAAGGACAGGGGTGTGGCATGCTGAAGAAAATCGCTCTCATCGCTTTGGTTTGGTGCATCCCGGCAACGGTGCACGCCGGCCTCGGCGTCCAAGCCGGTATTGGCCTCAATCAATTGACCGCTCCGACGGGAATTACGCCCGGTGATTTCCCCGGACTCGCAGCGGGCCTGGTTTTCGAGACGCCGGTGGGTCCCTTTGTGTCCCTTCAGGCCGAAACGATCTTTGTCATGCGCGGCTCGGATATCGTGAGTGCGAGTTCGGCGCTGGCGACCGCTCGTTACAACACGATTGGTATTCCCGTCTTTGTCGTGGCCAATCTTGGCATGCTACGGCTCTTCGCCGGGCCAAATTTCGATATCAACTTTGGTCATAGACTAACGAGTGGTGGCGGAGTCACGTTCGTTCCTAAGACCCTCGATCTCGGTCTTGCCGCGGGTGTCGGTTTAGAATTCGGCCCCGTATTCATCAATGCCCGCATTCTGCGCGGCTTAGGCGAACTGGATGCCACCCAAGCAGGTTGGAAATCCGGCGGGTTTCTCTTCTTAGCCGGCGCAAAAATCTAACTGAGCTGGACGCCCAAGAGCCGGCCCAGAAAAAAAGTGCAAGCTCCGGCGAAGCTTCCCAAGAGCACCATCCGCAGTCCGCTGCTTAGGGCGGAGCGACCCGTGAAAAGACTCAGCACACCTCCCATCCCAAACAGACAAACCAGTGAGAGGTAAATCGATGCCCGTTCAGGTCGGTGCAACTGGGCCAGAAACGGCAGCAGGGGGATCGCCGCGCCCAGTAAGAAAGCGGCAAACGATGAAAGTGCGGCGACCAGCGGAGAGCCTAAGTCGCTGGGATTGAGCCCCAGCTCTTCACGCGCCAAAGTGTCCAGCGCCTTCTCGGGATCGACAATCAGGGCTTTGGCCGTACGCTCGGCATCGGGCTTCGTGAGGCCACGGGCTTCGAAAATCAACGCCAGTTCGGCGGCTTCTTCCTCCGGGTATTGTTCGAGTTCTTCCTTTTCAATTCCCAGCTGCTTTTCAAAAAATTCGCGTTGGATTTGACGGAAATGTATTCGCCGCAGGC
>JALHOQ010000286.1 GCA_022842925.1 Bdellovibrionales bacterium | reverse complement strand
ATCTCAACCCGTTGCGGATATTCGGCATATGGATAAAAGTGAGGGAGTATTCCGACAGCAACTCAGGCGTAAAATGCTTCTCAGGAAAAACCGATACTCCATCCCACTGATAGGGCGAAGAACATTGAAAAGACAAGACTTCCACGGAATGACCAAGGCTCAAATAGTAGAGACTGCGGCTATGGACGAACGCAAAGACCGACTTGTTGTCTGGCCGGGGGTAGTCTTGACACACCACAAGAATTTTCATAATCCATTCTATCTTTCACGCGAGGCAAACCAATGTCATCCAAAATTATGGTGGTTCTAGGAACCAGGCCAGAGGCCATAAAGCTAGCGCCTCTCATTGTTGAACTGCGAAAAAGACTCAGCGTGACAATCTGCTCTACAGGTCAGCACAAAGAAATGCTGGCCAGCGCATTGGCGGCCTTTGGAATTCGGCCCGATGTGGATTTGCAATTGATGACACCGAACCAATCGTTAGCTCGAATTTCAGCTCAAACACTCGAGCAGCTCGATCGGGTTTTTGAGTCGGACTCGCCTGACGCGCTCGTCGTGCAAGGGGACACCACGACCTGTGCCTTTGCTGGTTTGGCGGCGTTCTATAGAAAGATCCCGGTCTTTCACGTGGAGGCCGGTCTCCGCAGTTTCTCGATGAGCTCCCCTTTTCCCGAGGAACTGAACCGTCGCCTCGTGGGACTGGTCGCCCAAGGACACTTCTGCCCGACACCCGCAGCCCGAAGAAATTTGATTCAAGAAGGCACAAACCCCCTAGATATCTTAACGACAGGAAATACGGGAATTGATGCCCTTTTCCTAATGCGAGAACGGTTAGCGAGTGGAGAACATCGTCTCGCCCTGCCTGCTGCAGACTCCCCTTTTGTTCTCGCCACGCTACACCGCCGCGAGAGCTTCGGCGAACCTCTCCTTCAACTCTTTCGATCACTCTTGGAGCTCGCTCAAAAACATGGTCTGAACGTGATTCTTCCTCTTCATATGAATCCGAAAGTTCGCGAGACCGCAGTTCGAGTTTTTTCTGCCGAATCCGGTCGGAAGGAGTTTGCGGGAGGGGGAAGTCTGACTTTGTTGGATCCCATTGATTATGCCTCCTTCACTTCTCTACTCTTGCGCTGTTCGTTAATCATTACCGATTCAGGTGGCATCCAGGAAGAAGCGGCGACTTTGGGTAAACCGATGGTCGTTTGTCGCGAGCGTACAGAGAGAAATGAAGCTTTAGCTCTACCCGGCGTCCGGCTTTTAAACCCGGCGAGCTCGAATCTCGTTTCCACGGTCCTGGATCTCTTGCGCAATCAAGATGTTTTAGTGCCGTCCACAGTTTTCGGTGACGGACAGGCTTCCAGGCGAATTGCGGACGGAATCGACCGCTACTTCAAGACCGGCCACATCAGTGCGGAAGCAACTCCTGAAGACGCAGCCGATATGAGGCCACTTTCTCTTTAGGAATTAGAGCGTAGTTAAGATACTTTAAATTTTGGTCTCGCTGAATGGTCGGAACTGAAAAATGGCCCTCGTCGGTCAAAAAGAGAAATTCGTAATCCAACCCAGCCATTAATGTTTCGATATCGCGGCCCACCTTATCGTTCAAGACCTCAACGACTAGGCTTGGTCGGTGACTCTTAATAAATTCGAGTCCTCCCGCAATCACATCGGGCTCAGTAGTCTCAGTGTCGATTTTAATAATGTCGGGCCGTACCTGGTATTCCTTTACAAAATCATCCAGCGAGATGGCTTCAACTTCCACCACCTCGACATCGTCATCAAATCCCTTGGTTGAGCCCGCCTCTGATGAACCGAGAGGAAGGACAATCGTCTCTTTGGGGATTTGAAATCGAAGGCGACCAGAATGTCGGGACAAAGCCAGCTGGTGGGCTTTAGCGTGGAATATCTTATTCAGCTCAAAGTTCGCTCTTAAACAGGAAGCAATCGAACCAACGGGCTCGAATGAGTGAATCGATTTGATGTTCGGATGATTAGCTGCCATAAGCGAACAAATTCCGGTATTCGCCCCCACATCAAAGAACACTTCCCCGTCAGCAAATAAGGCTGTGAGACACTTTGCCGTCGCGGCTTCGTATTGAAGGGCTCCACAAAAGAAAGCTCTCGAGGCGATTGAATCCGACCCATTGGTCAACATATGAAAGGCGCCATACTTTCCATAATCAATTCGTAGATTGCCTTTTAAAGGAAAGACGTAGGTCCCCCTTGCCGAAACCGAAAGCGGGAGCACCGAAAAGATGGCTCGCCCCAAATAGTTGATCGGCGTAAATAAAAGCTGGCGGTAAATTTGGCGTCTAAGAGCTCTGGACATTAAGTCAGTTTCCCTTCACGGCACTGGTAATATAAACGTTCCATGCCTTCGACATTCGCATTCCAATTGAATTCCCTGAGAGCTTTCAATCGTCCCGCGGCACCAAAATCCTGGCGAAGTCGGTCATCGATGATAAAGCGCCAAATGGCCTCGGCGAGATCCTCGGTTTTTTCATTCTCGATTAAAATTCCAGTTACGCCATCGTCGATGATTTCATGTACCCCGCCCGCCCGAGTTCCTATAATCGGCACACCACAGGCCAAAGCCTCGACAAGAATCACCTCGAAACTTTCGGACCGCGATGGAGCGATAAACAAATCCAGCTCGCCTAATGTTCGCGGCATCATCTCTTGAGAAACCGCGCCACGAAACTGCGTCTGCTCTCCCACACCGAGTGATTTAGCCATGGATTCGAGCAAGGGTCTCTGGCTTCCCTTTCCAACCAATATCAACTCTAGTTTTTGCTCTAGCCTTTCGTTTTTGGCCCGCTCGTTAACCAATGCAAACGCTCGAATCAGAACGTCCACCCCGTAAGCCCATTCAAGAGACTTGACTAGGCCAATTCGAAAGGTCCCATTCTTCTTTTGATTGAGTCTTGGCGAAAACTCTTCGGTATCGACTGAATAAGGCACGAGGTAAATGGGCTTAGAACCTTTAACTTCCCGCCGAGTCGCTTCACCGAGGGATTGACTCGCTGAAGTGATAAGAAAGGTTTGCTTGAGCGCCCGGCGGACCAAATATCGATAGATCAATGAACGTTTAGGAATCGAGAATATATCGTCACCCCAAGTGGAGAGAACGAACGGGCGATCCGTTGATAAACTCGTGAGCGTGCCGTACCCGGATGCGTAATGAACATGAATTACGTCAGGCGCAATCCGCAGAAGCAGGTTTTTGGTATTTGGTACATTTAAAAAATAACCGAATGGGGCCCGAAATTTGAGCTCATGAACAAAGACTCGGCGATCGAACTGCTCATCGCCTTTCGCATGCATGGTTATAAAATGAACATCATGGCCGCGCGCCACCATGGCATTCGCCCATCGAACCGCATGCATGGAGTTTTGCGATCCCATGATAACAATCCGCAAAGGAATGCTCGGACTTGGTTCAAACGACTCCACTTCTCGCGAGAGGTGGCGTAACGGGATAGTCGGCGCCGAAACTTCGGGCTTAATCCTGAAGACCCTCTGGAATCGGTGAAATACCTCCACCACGTCCGATCTAAGG
>JALHOQ010000285.1 GCA_022842925.1 Bdellovibrionales bacterium | reverse complement strand
GACTTTAAATTCACCCTCAATCCGTAGGTGACACCATTCTCAACTTCTCCCGACTTCTTCGTGCAACCGGGAAGCGCCAAAGACAGCGCAACTAACAGAAATATAACTCGACCCATATGACCTCCAAAAATTGCCCTTTGTTGTGTAGCGTTATCTGCGACTACAAGTCAATTTAGCGGCAATTGGGAAGCGCTATGTTATGGCCTTTGAGGCCCGATTTACCGATTCGATGAGAGGAAGGAGTTCATCATACGATGCAATCGAGCGCCAGGCGCCTAACGCCTTCAGTAGATCGACTGAAGAATAGCCGAATTCCACGGCCACCGAGCGGCAGCCGATGTTCATAGCCCCCTCGATGTCCGGAACTCCGTCGCCCACGATCAGGGTTTCGTCGGGCGAGAAGCCCGTCAGCTCCAACACCTTTAAGAACGGCTCCGGATGCGGCTTCATATGATTGAAGGTATCCCCACCCACGACTCGCACCCACGGAAAGTGGTTCAGCCCCAGCTGCTCTAGAATCGGCTTAATAAACCGCTCCCGCTTGTTGCTGACGATCGCCACCCGGCCGGAAAATTCCTGCAAAAAAGCCATCGCCCCGTCAAACAGTCGGGGGGACGTTAAAAATTCGCGCTCATAAACCTCTAGAAACTCTTTTTCGACCCGTTCTTTAAATCCTTCATCACGCCCTTCGCTCGGGTAAAGATCCAAAATGAGCTTTCTTAAACCGTTGCCGATCTCATCCCGAATGCGGCGTTCGGGCAGCTCATCGAGGCCTTTGCTGCGCAGATAGAGATTGGTGGCGCGCACCAAGTCCGGCGCGGTGTCGACGAGGGTGCCGTCGAAGTCGAAAAGGACCAGTTCGATTTTGGAATGAAGAAATGAACTCACGCTTGCACAAAGCTAACACGCGGCCTAATTTCTTGCAGCATGAGAGTGTCGTCGGGTCAGGAAAAATATGTCAGTGAGACCTTTGGTCTACGCGATGCGGAGCTGGAGCGAATTCGCGCCCAGCTTCAGGCACGCGGCGTTGAGTTTATGTCGATTTCCCCCGCCGAGGGCCGCATTCTGCAATTTTTGGTGCGCGGCTTCGGCATTCGCACGATCGTGGAGATCGGAACGCTGTTCGGCTATTCGGCCCTCTGTATGGCGAAAGCTCTGCCATCGGATGGCGTGGTCTACGCTCTGGAGAAAAATCCCGATAATCTGGCGATCGCCCGCGAACTTCTCGCCGAACCCATGGACGGGCGAAAAATCCGCCTGATGGAAGGCGATGCCCAGCAAACACTCAAAGACATCGCGAAAGACGGCCCGTTCGACATGGTATTTATCGACGCCGATAAGGCGGCCTACCCGGACTATCTGACTTGGGCCGAGCACAATGTGCGCAGCGGTGGGCTGATCGTGGGGGACAACACCTTCTTATTCGGCGCTCTGTGGGGTGAGTCGCGCGACTCCGAAAACAGCGAGCGGCGCATTCGGGCCATGACCGCGTTCAATCAGCGGCTCTCCGACCCGGCTCGCTTCAATTCCATCATCATTCCGACTCATGAGGGAATGACGGTCGCGCAAAAGAATTAGTCGCAAATCCGGCTCAGAATCACTGCCGAATCCTGTAGCGGCCGTACGCCCGGCACGGCGATCGTTTGCTCGCTAAAGTAGAACCATTCAGCTCTCCAGCCCGGGCGATCCTTGCAAAAAAATTCGAGAAGCCGCTGGCGATAGCGCTCCTGCTCGTGGAAGACAATGGCGTCGAGATATCTGGTCCAGCGGAAGCCGCGTTGTTCACCCTGAGCGTTCACGGGGCGAGTGGGAAACTGAGTGAGCTCGCGCTCGTTTAAAAGATCCACTTTGCGGCCATCGGGACTCGTGGCAATCAAACGGTGGTAGGCGTTTGTGACCTGATCGATCGGCGTGAACATGGACCAAGCTTGATTGAGGCCGGTGTACGCCGTGAACTGCCGGAGAGGCCGCCATAGGCGGCGGTCGAATTGGGGAAGGTGCGAAATATTAATCGCCGCCACGACTGTAACCAGCGCTAAAGCCACAGGGGCCAAATATCGGTCCGCCGTTGGGGCGGGGACCGGCGTGAAGGCCGCGCGGACGCCAAGCCGGTCCCAGAACTCGCTCGGGAGCAGCAAAACAAGCAAAGTCGAATCGATCAGCGGGAAAAGTTCGAGACGCATTAAAAAGCCAAATGAAAGGTGCATGGCGGCTAAAACGAAACAACCTAAAATTCGAAACTCGGCATGTCGCCAGGGTGAAAAGAAGAGAAGCCAGCCCAATCTCTCCAGCACCAACACCGCGCCCGAGGCGTAAGTCAAAAGTGTCGGATAGCCCAGGAGGAACGCGGCTTGTGGCCGTGCATAGGTCACACTGTTTAGAGCGAGAAAAGTCGCTCGACCATCCTCCCACCACGCGTCGAGCTCCTTATGCATGCCGGCGCAGAAATACAGTGCGAACACCTGAACAAAGACCGCAAGCGCGGCCGGGTTCACAAAATTTTTTTCGCCCAGCACTCGTGGGCCCGAAGGCAGAAAGGCCGACCAGAGAAGTGCGAGCCGAAAAAGATCGTCTCCACTGTAGGACATAAAGGGATTGCGATTGCGCAGGGACAGAGCCAGGACAAAGGCGAGGATCGATACCAATCGCGGACGCACATCGAGAATGAGTAGAACCCCGCAGGCTGCCATGGCGGCGAATAGTGTAACGGCCCAGAGGTGAGTGTCCGAGAGAAGAAAAAGAGAAATGCCATGGTCGAGAAGGCGAGCGGGCAGGACGCCCGAATCGGTGTGAAGACTGGTGAAATCCTTGAAGCGAAAGAAGAGGTCGAGAAGCAGAAAGGCGCCTAGGCCGGCGCGAAAAACCCTCAGCGAGCGAAAATCGATCGCGAAGGTCCCTCCGCTCATGACCAGAGTTGGCGCCAATCGGATTCGGGCGTTTCGCCACCCGGAATTGCTTCACGTGGGAGAATCAGATTCTCCAGCGCCGTCTCAGCCAGTACTTTTCCGCACGCCTGGAGCACACTCTCCGCATCGATGCGATGGTAGCGGTAAATATCACTGGGTCGCCCGCTCTTGGAGTGTTTACGTACGGCCAACGTCTCTTGCTTCACTCCGATCAGCGAACCGATATTGTCGAGAAGTCCAATCTCGCCGTCATGCACGCTCACAATCGGGACGCGACGGCCGGCTAAGCTGCGCAGGTCGCCGTTTTGAGTGGGGTCGAAGTCTTTCAGATAAAGATTGGCGTTGATGCCGAGTCCGTTTTTAAGATGCTGGTAGCCATTTTCGTGGGCCAGATTGCCGAGCAGCAGGTCCGGATTGGTCACCAGGATCACATTGGCGTAGATGCCTTTTTGCAAAAGATCTTTTGAAGCCTGCAGCGCTTCGGTGGCGGGCGAACCCATGGCGAAAATCTGCACGACGTTGTCGCCCGGCTCGTAGCCGGCGTAGCCGCGGTAATCGATCAAGTAGTAGGCGCCGGCCAGCACGTCTTCGCGGATGGCGCGAAAGATTTCTTCGTCGCTGATCGCGGCGACCTGAGACTCATCGGTGCCGCCTTCGACAATCAGTCCGGCCGGGGC
>JALHOQ010000284.1 GCA_022842925.1 Bdellovibrionales bacterium | reverse complement strand
CGCTCTTCCGATCTGTCTCACTTTTGTGATCGATCACCACGGAGCCTACGCCCCGGCCAACGGTCTAGATAACTCCGGTGCTCAAGTCGTCGGTCGCCTGCAGAGGGTGGCCCAGGAAAACTTGCGCGACGGGAAAATCGATGTCGAAGCCGCGCTCAAACAGTTTCAGCGCGAGCTCTACGGCGATAGGTCCGGGCGCGTCCTGCTCAGCGCCGATAACCTCGCCGACGGCGCGGAAGTTCTAGCTATTTTGCGCAATCCCGAACTCCAGCGCCGAATCATCGCCGACCCCAAGCTCGCCGAGATGCTGACGGTCTCCGGCCGGTTCACTGATTTCTTCGTGTTTACCGGCGATGGATTCGAAACCGCGAATCCGGGGGCGGCAAAGTCCGTGGCGCTTTCGAAGGCCATCATGCACACCCACAGCGAATTGCTAAAGGAGTTCAAAATCGTCGGCAGCGATCGCATCGTCAGCGAATCGCTCGCGCCCGCCGACCAGAAAAAACTGCTCGAACTCTCCGCGCAGCGTGCGGAGAAGCTCTTGCTGGAAGCCACTGACCCGACCGGCGGCCCCACACCCCTCGTCATGGAAAAGGCGGCGGCCTTTGACACCTCCCGCGGTGGTCCTAATCAAACCACCGGCGGAACATCGTTTGAAAAAGCCCGCGAGGCCCATCTAAATTTCGTCGCGGAGTTTTCCAAGGTCTTGAAGGCGAAAGCGGTTTCCGAGCAGCGGGCGGCGGAATTGGAGTCGGCGGTCAACGCCATCATGTATGGGCACGGCTCAATCAATACCGGGCACCTTTTCGCCGATTGGGCCGCGAGCCCCATGGCAAATGCCCACAACCCAGATGGGCGTCGTCCCATCATAATGCAATTGGGCGGCAGCGGAAACGACCAGGGCAAACCGGTGGTGCTGGCCAAAGCCGGCGGCCAGGCGGTGAACCTGACCCGTTTGGCCACGGCGCTCAACAACGCCAACGAAGCCAAGAAAGCCGAAATCAAGGCGGCGATGCAGCGGGAAGGCAAGTCCGAGACGGAAATCAACGCCCGGCTGGGGAAGATCTCTGGATTCGTTTCGCGCGGCACCGATCTGGTCTTCAACTTCGGCGGTCACGCCTTGGGGCGCGAGGAAGTGCAGCAGATTATCGCCGAGGCCACTATCGGCCATATCCCCGAAATCGTGCCCGAACCCATTCGTTAGTCCGAACTTGCGTTTATTCACAAAAGAAACTAGCTTTCGGTCTCTAACAGCGCGGGACTAGCTCAGTTGGCTAGAGCGCCACCTTGCCAAGGTGGAGGTCGCGGGTTCGAACCCCGTGTCCCGCTCCATAAATCCGGCTCTACTCCATCCACGGGGGCATGGTCCCCTGGGCAGTTAATTTCTGATCGGCTCTACTGGCTCTACTCCATCCACGGGGGCATGGTCCCTGGGCAGACGTTGTAGCTCGGCCCGCTATCGGCACACTGAACCAGTGGGACAGTTTCGGGCCTATAAATGGCGTAAAACAGGCTCAGAATAGGGTAATTTGGACTCGAAATTACCCTATTAAAAGGATATAGTACCTAGATAACCATGCACTCTCTCGAACCCAAATACCTGAACAAACTTACCTTCACGGCGACGCAGCTCGCCACGTTGCGCCAGATCGGCGAGTACCGTGGCAAGCAAGAACTCTATTACGCCCAAGCGCCCGAAGTGTTGAAGAGCCTACAACAGGTTGCCAGCATCGAATCGAGCGAATCCTCGAACCGACTGGAGGGGATCACGGTTCCTCACAAGCGGATCGAAGAGCTCGTACTAAAGAACACGAACCCCAAAGATCGATCAGAGCAGGAATTGGCTGGCTACCGAGATGGTCTTGCGCTCCTCCATGAACGTTCGAAGGACGTTCCTTTTACTACGGGGGTCATTCTCCAACTCCATCAGACTCTTTATCGCTATCTACCAAATCCCGGAGGCCGGTGGAAGATGACGGATAACGAGATCGTGGAGAAAAATCCTAATGGCTCGATCAAACGAGTACGATTCAAAGCGACACCCGCCCATCTTACCCCCAATGCAATGGACAAACTCGTCGGCGGGTATCATCGACTGATTACTTCGGGGAATCAGGACCCGCTCATTGCCATCCCGCTAACTGTTTTGGATTTTCTTTGTATCCACCCGTTCACGGACGGGAATGGGCGTATCGCCCGCCTTATAACTCTCCAGCTCCTTTACCACCACGACTACCAGGTGGGCCGCTACATTAGCTTGGAGCGAATCTTCGAAGAGTCGAAGAAAAGCTATTACGAGACTTTGGAAGCCAGCTCGAAGCGTTGGCACGACGGAAAACACGACGCCTTTCCCTGGCTGGATTATTTTTGGGGAGTGCTGATTCGCGCTTACCGTGAATTTGAAGAACGGGTCGGAAAAATAAAAACCGGCAGCAAAGGCTGGAAAACTGTCCAAGTCCGTCAAGCAGTCGAGCGTCGAGTAGGAACCTTTGCGATTTCTGATATCGAGGCAGACTGCCGGGGAATTAGCCGAGACATGATTAGATTGGTTCTTAGGCAGATGAAAAAAGACGGGCTTATCCGTCCTGTCGGCGCGGGACGTGGATCAAAATGGGTAAAAGCCTCCTAAAACACTGTATCCCCTCAACATTCCTGAGGAAAATTCCGATAAGCCGGAAGGGCTATGCGAACATTTGGGCTACATAATTTTCTCTATTTGGGGCTGATCTTTTGCGGAGCCCTGTCCGTCGTCATGGGAAGAAAGAACTTCTTGGGTTCGAAATCCATCGACGGAGCCGATGCCGCCGCAACACTCTAAACCGTCATCGAGACCGTAAAACGCGCGGGTCTAGAGCCGAAAAAATATCTCCGCTACGCTCTCACCGAAGTCTGGCGAGGCGATAAACCGCTCTCGCCGCTTAACCTTGCACGCCAGCTCGCCCAAGCCCCGGCCGAAGAAGTCGAGGTTCCGAAAAAAGACGACTGGGAAATATAAGATCCGCAAGGCCCTTGGCCGCGCCCAGCGTACGCTGTTTCAAAGTTGCGGCGAGCATATAAATGCCATGCGCTGAGGCGCCATAAGCTCTTCGCCCTTTTAAGTAGGCGTCGCCAACCTCCAAAAGGCCTCGTCGCGATCCCACATGGTCAAATATTTCCGTCGCTAACTTGAGGTCTCCGGTTTCTAGGAGGGCAAAGCCGTCTTCTTCAGTGGGGGCCTCAATAGTAGTCCCGTCCTCGGTTTCGAAGACCGCGCCATGAGCGCGCCTCTCCAGGAACTCAAGATTTTGAAGGTGCCCCGCCAGAACGGAAGAGATTCCATCTGGGATGGCGGTCGTATGCGGAAAAACTTCATGAGGTGTAAGAGCTGGCTCCACACCAGCTAGTGCGTATCCGATGAAACCTTCTAGGTCCGACCAGTTTTGTTCCTGCGCAATGTCAGAAAGACGAATCAAAGCCTGGGTATGTCCGGCCTTTATCGCAGCCTCGACAATTTCGCGGGCATCGCTTTCGTCGAGTGCCATACGGTCTGTTCTTGAGAAAGAGCCAAAACGAAACAGATTCAGCATCGTACCGATCGTGGATTGCGCCTGCCTTTGGTCTCCTCCAATCGATTCGTTCAATAGCCGCTTCCGATTTA
>JALHOQ010000283.1 GCA_022842925.1 Bdellovibrionales bacterium | reverse complement strand
ATGTGTCTCCAGCTCAACCTCATAAATCGGCTGGGGCCCGAGCATTTTCGCCGTTTCCGCCCGACTTTCCTCTCGAACCACCGCTTGCTCGGTCGCGATTTTCAAATGCTGGCGCAGAGTTTCGCGAACCGCGGCCCAACGGGACGCGTCCATTTTTCTTAGCTCGAGCTCGAGCCCCGATCGGATCGAAGTATTGTCGACAGTTGCGGGGATTCCCACTAGGGGATTGTAAGGAGTTTGAGCTGTGACGAGAGCCTTGACCTGATCGAGGGTCAGAAGCAGCTTACTCACGGCTCGAGCCACAAGCCGGGCAAAGGGATCGAGAAGTTCGACTTCGCAGTCGGGCTCGGGCTTCTCGGACGAAGGTCCTCGGGAGGCGCTATCAGAGAGATTGCGCGGTCTCTCCCGCGACTCGGCCCGGGCCGAGTTGTCGAGTGCTTCAACCGACTGCGGGCCGCGCGTTTTATTGATCAGGGAATAAATGTACATTGTGTGCGGCATTCCATTTTGAACAAACGCGTAAATCTGTCCATCGGCGGTCTTAAGCAAGCGAACGGCTTTCGTATTGTACCACCGATCCTCAGGCAACCGCGTGCTTGAAATCAGGCCGCCATCGGCATCTTCAATTCGAAGTTGGGGCGTGTCGCCGAGGACCGCGCGCAGAGTCCGATCTCCAAGCTGAAACTCGACTCGATCGGACTCAGGAAAAAAAGGGTCAGCACTCAACAGCTCTACCTTGCCGTCAATCCTGTACAGTCTTGAAATGGTCGTTTGATCCTCATTCCTAAATCTCAACGAGAGGAGCACTTCGCCGTTTGCACTAAGGCTTATATGGGAGATCGGATCGACATAGAATCCCTCTTCAAAAGTCGACACCAAGGTGAAGGTCTCGCCGTCAAACCGATAAACTTCAAACGAGTCTCTATATTTTCCGCGTTTGACGAGAAGATAGGCTTCCTTGTCCGTTCCGAGGAAAGAGACCACATTACGATCGCCGGCCAAAGAAAGCTTGGGCCATTTTCTAAAAAACTGACGACCAGTTTTGACCTTACGGGCCACGATCCGTTGATAGGTAAATGGCGCCATCCCTTCCTGAGTGAAGGTGTAAAAACCCTGATCTTTGAAGCGAGCTACACCCTTCAGATTTCCAGAAAATTCATACTTGGTTTCAGCTGTCAGCGGATCTACCAAGCGTGAACGTCCAGCAATCACATTCTGCAAAGTCTGAAGATAGAGGCTTTCACCGTTTGGCCCGGTAGACGGTTGAAGAGCGCCGGCCGATGCAATGCTTTTGACAGAAAAGCGGTCATTCTCTACTAAGACGGTTACATCTTGCTTGCGCTCATTTGAAAACGCGCCCGCACGCCAATCGGTCAGGGCCACAAAAATTTTGCCGTTTTGCTCAGTGATGTGCGCGTGCTCGAGAAACCCTTCGATAACAAAGGACTCCACTTGCTGAGGACCCACAATCGCGCGCGTATGCTCCCGCGACTCGGCCCGGGCCGAGTTCTCGCCTTGCGAACTCTCTACCAATATTTGAAAGCGGGCTCTCAGCTGCATCCACCGCTCGGGAGTCATGGCCGCCAACTGTCCATCGAGCCCGCGGAGCAGCGCTACATCTTGCTTCGTGAGATTCGATAAAGGGTTATACGCCTGATCCGCGCTGGCCAACTTGGCGATATCCTCGGGTCGCAGGATTTTCTTCTCTAACGCTCGCGCAATTAGTTTATAGAATGGATCCTGAACAAGTGGGTCTTCACAATTCCGCTCCGGCCCCGTTGGCTTCTCGCCAACCGACTGCGGGGCCCGCGAACCACCGGGCTTTTCAACCAAGCTGTAAACGTGGATCTCTCTGGCCCCCTTATGCAGAGCCACGAATGTCTTGCCATAGGAATTCGTGAACGCCGTCGCGCCAAAATGCTTCGTTCCCTCAGGCAGCGAAACCGGATGCGGGTGTGCGCCCGCCGCTAGATCGTAAAGTTGGACGGCGGTTGCATCCTCATCCGCAATAATTGCTTTTTCAGATCCACGGTACGAAGTAAGTCCGAGAAATTTGTATCCTCTGAACTCGTAGCGACCCACAATGCCCGCCCCCGACACTTCAGCTAGGCGAACCGTTTGATAGCTCGTATCCCCCCACATAAAAATTCGGCCATCGGGCGCGCGGTAGGTTCGGGATGGCGTGAATTCAAGCGGGAAGACGCGCGTCTTAGCGCCCCGTTCCCAGACGCTGAGTGTTTGATTGTTGACCCAGAGAAGACGATCGTCCTGATCGACGACTTTAACGCCGCCCATGTCTCGCCACGGGCCTTCGTGCAATTTCTCTAACGAGAGACCATCGAAGCGATAAAGAGAGGCCGCATAGGCATTGGCGAAATCGCTTTCAACAACTAGGTAAGCACAGTTCGTGCCCTCAACGACAACGGTGACCCGCGAACCACGAGGAATTGGAATATGAACCGAGGCCGGCTGCAAGCTCCGTAAAAGAGTGACCGGCACGGCGCGAAGGCGATGACCCAGGCCAAAACGATTGACGGGAAATCGGTACCTGGTTCCTCCGATCACCGCAGTTTTTTCTTTATGACTTTGTCCGAGCAGAATCCGCAGCTCGGAGTTCCGAAAGGCCTCAACTGTTTTGTCATTGTAAAACACGGTATCCAGAACAGTCTCTTGCCCCACCTGCGACCAGGTCATCGCATCATGAGGCCCCGGGAGGCTCGGCACTCCCGTAATATGCTCCAAGCCTAAAATGCCCTCGGTCTCCACCCGCGACTCGGCCCGGGCCGAGTTCTCGACGTGCGATTGATTGACCAACTTAGCCAGCCCGCCGCGGACCGCAAGCCACCGTTCCGGAGTCATGGCCGCCAACTGTTGCTCCAGCCCGCGAAATAGCGCCACATCTTGCTTCGGAAGATTGGCCAAAGGATTAAACGCTCGTTCCGCGGCAGCCAATTTGGCCACGTCCTCGAGACGCAAGACTTGTTTCGTTAGGGCGTGGGCAATCAATTTAGCAAACGGATCTTGAACCAGGGTCTCTTCGCAATTGCCTTTGGGCGCGAGTTGAGGTTCGCCGTCGGACTGCGGAGCACGACCAACGCGTTCAGATTGTGGCCCACGCGTCGGATTGAGGAGCGAGTACACGTACACTCTGTGCCCGATGCTATTTTGCACAAAGGCATATATCTGCCCATCGGAACTCTTTATAGTCCGGATGGCCTTATAGTTGAACCATCGCGAATTAACAGGCGGAAGTTGAGTGCTAAAAATCTCAGTTCCATCCGCGTCCACAATTTGAAATCCCGGCTCATCGCTGAGTTTGGCCGTCATAATGCGGCCACCCATTTCAAAATCTGCTTTTGTAGGGTCAGAAAAAGTGGGCTTCTCATGAAGAGGAATCACCTCATCCTCAACTCGATACAATTGAGATATCTGGGTGCCGCTTGCAGTTACAAAGCGAAGAGATAGAAGGACTTCTCCATTCTCGCCAAGGCTTAAGTACGAACGATCATCCCCATAGTGTCCGTCTTTAAACTGACCTAGGTGCGAAAACTGATTTCCGTCGAATCGATACAGATCGAACGGGTTATTTACTCGCCCGGTTAACACAAGAATAAAAGCCTCGGTTCCCGTGGTCAAAAATGAAATTACCGCGCCATTTTTCTCCAGTTTTAAAGTGGGCGACTTTTGAAAGAAACGTTTTTCATTGGA
>JALHOQ010000282.1 GCA_022842925.1 Bdellovibrionales bacterium | reverse complement strand
TGGCTTAAGAATTTCAAAGGCTCGCTGTTGATGACGAGTCACGATCGCGATTTTATGAATCGACTGGTGAGCAAGATAATCGAAGTCGCCCACCAAACTGTCACTGTTTATTCTGGCAATTATGATTTCTATGAACGAGAAAAGGCCGTGCGCCGCGAGCAACTGATCGCAGCCGCCAAACGGCAAGATGATATGTTGGCTAAGGAAGAGGAGTTTATCGCTCGCTTCGCCGCCCGCGCCTCCCATGCGGCACAGGTGCAGTCGCGGGTCAAAAAGCTGGAAAAAATCGACCGGATCGAAATCCCGACAGAAGAAAAGGCCATCCACTTCGTATGGCCGGAGCCAGCCCGCGGTGGCGATGAGGTTGTAAAACTCGAGAATCTCGGCAAGTTTTGGCAGCGTGAGGGTGGCAAGCGCGTGGACGTGTTTCATGGCGCCAACGCTCTGGTGAAACGTTTAGACCGGGTGGCCGTGGTCGGTGTGAATGGCGCGGGTAAGTCCACCCTTCTTAAAATTATCAGTGGGCAAACTGATCCCTCGGAAGGGAAGTGCACGGTCGGCGCCAGTATTGAAGTGGGATACTTTAGTCAGAACTCGCTCGACGTTCTGGATGCGAGTACGACCGTTTTGGATGAGGTGCACGCCCGGATCCCAACTGCGGGGGTCGGTTACGTACGCAATCTGCTCGGAGCGTTTAAGTTCTCGGGCGATGAAGTGGAGAAGAAGATTTCGGTGCTCTCGGGCGGAGAGAAAAGCCGAGTGGTGCTGGCAACGATTCTAGCAAAATCGCCCAATCTCCTGATTCTAGATGAACCGACCAACCACTTGGATATTCAGTCGCGGGAAGTGCTATTGGAAGCCGTGGTGAATTTTCCGGGCACGGTGATGATCGTCAGCCACGATCGGCACTTTTTAAGAAAGATGACGACTCGAGTGTTCCGTCTCGACCGTCACGAGCTGACGGTCTACGACGGAACTTGGGATTATTATCAAACGAAAGTCAGTTCACTACTTTCGTCTTAATCTTGTAGGTGGCCTTGGAGGTGCAGATTTTTTGACCGGCATCGCCGCCGCACTCCATCTTGCCGCAGTTCAGGCTTAGAACTTTGCTCTCTTTAGGATCCTTGTGATCGTCTTTCAGTTCTTTTTTCCAGTCCGTGCAGGCCTTTTTCCAATGGGTTTTGGCGTCTTTGCTGGTGGCGCCGGCTTCGCCTTCCACGTCGGCTTCGCCATCGGTGATCTCCCAGGTTTTCTCCGTCGCCGTGGGAACGGTTCCGGTTTTACCTTTTTTGATTTCGATGGTGGTGGTGGTGCCTTCCGGCATGCTGTCGGTGTCGGTACCTTTGATGTCCACGCTTTGCGCGAGTGCAAGATGCGAGAATGCGAAAATCAGGATCAGTGAAAACGTTTTCATAACAAAAACCTCCTTGAGGAAGCTCTGATCTAGCCATAAGATTCCGCTCCATGAAATACATAACGCTTGTGCTAGTTCTTGTGGGTTTTTCGCCTCAGTCGTGGGCGTGGGGAAAGCGCGGTCATCAAATCGTCGGGGAAACCGCGGCCTTAGTGGTGAGTTCAGAGCCGGGTTTGGGCTTTATGCGCACCATCAGTTTTGACTTTGGCTACTACGCCAATGTTCCTGACTTCATTTGGAAGCGCCCCGCCACCTACGAGAGCGAAAAGCCCGAACACTTTATGGATCTGGAGATCTTCGACCGGGCCTTTAAAGATAAGGTGGATTTAGGCAAACCCTTCGAGTTGAGCCGCAAAGACTTCGAAGCCCGGTTTCCAGAAGTGAAGCCGAAGGCCGGGCGCGCCTATTGGCGCGTTCAAGAAATGGTGACGGCGCTCGAACAGGCGTCAGAAAAGTTGCGGGCCTTGCCCGCGGAGACGATGGGTAAACCGCGGCAGGACTTGCAGGAGAAATGGCTTTTGCTGGCCGGGCCCCTGGCTCACTATGTGGGCGATTTAGCGATGCCGCTGCATGTGAGCGAAAACTATGACGGGCAAATGACCGGTCAAAAAGGGTTGCACCACTATTTTGAAGAGTCGATGGTCGACATGCTCTATCCGGACGTGTTGGGCAAAGTGAACGCGGCGGCCGAAAGAGAGTGGCCCAAGTTCAAAAAGAACGCGGATGGAAAGTCGACTTTGCAGCTCGTTCAAGCGCAGACCGAGCGTTCGCACAAGGCCGTGAACGAGCTCCTTAAGTTGGATAAGGGCCGTAAGCGCGAGCCGGCCAGCAAGAAAGAGGCGAAGCGCTACGAGGCCATGATCATTCGCCAACTGACTGATGCGAGTCTCACTCTGGCTGAGCTTTATCGCCGCAACCTGGGTTGGAAATTCGACGGCCATCGATTTTATTTCTTTGCCGGCGAGCCGGCCCATATCAAACCGGGGCCCATTGAATGACCAAGATTATGCTGCTTGGTTCGGGCGAGTTGGGAAAAGAGTTTGTGATTTCGGCCCAGCGTTTGGGGCTACATGTGGTGGCGGTTGATCGTTATCTTGATGCGCCGGCCATGCAGGTAGCCGATGAGTTTGAAGTGATCGATATGTTGAGTGGCGAAGAACTCGAGCGCGTGGTTGCGAAACATAATCCCTCAATTATCGTCCCTGAAATTGAAGCGATCCGGACTGAAAAGCTGCGTGAGTTTGAATCCCGGGGAATCCAAGTCACCCCTTCAGCCAAGGCGGCCCACCTCACCATGAATCGCGATGCGATCCGCGATGCGGCTGCGAGTAAACTGAAATTGAAAACCGCGCGCTTTGCCTATGCGGAATCGAAAGAGGAGCTGCAGGCGGCGTCGCGTGAGATTGGTTTCCCGAATGTGGTGAAGCCGGTCATGTCGTCGTCGGGCAAAGGTCAGTCGGTAGTGAAGCGTTTTGATGACGTTGGCCGCGCCTGGGACTACGCAGTGGAAGGCATGCGCGGGGACAAGTGCAAGGTGATCGTTGAGGAATTTATAAAGTTCGATTTCGAGATCACGCTGCTGACGATTAAACAAAAGCGTGGACCGACTTTGTTTGTGGCCCCGATTGGGCACAGGCAGGAACGGGGCGATTACCAAGAGTCTTGGCTTCCGGCTAAGATGTCGCCGGCTTTGCTGTTGAAGGCGCAAAAGATGGCGAAAAAAGTGACCGACTATTTAGGCGGCGCCGGAATATTCGGCGTCGAATTTTTCGTAGCGGGAAAAGAAGTTTATTTCAGTGAATTGTCGCCGCGGCCGCACGACACGGGAATGGTGACTCTGATCTCGCAAAACCTGTCGGAGTTCGATCTGCACCTGCGCGCGATTTTAGGCTTGCCGATTCCGGAGATTTCTTATGCGGGAGCCTCGGCTTCGGCCGTTATTTTAGCGGACCGAGAGAGTGACTCGTTCACCTTCAAGGGCGTGGAGCAGGCGCTGAAGGTGAAGGCTTCAGACCTACGCTTGTTCGGTAAACCCAGCACGCGCAAGTACCGGCGCATGGGTGTGGCTTTAGCTCGCGGGAAGAATGTGGAAGAGGCTCGGAAGAAGGCCCGGACAGTTGCGAGCAAGGTTCGCATCGAATACTCTTAAAGCATGTCCGAAGAATCAACCAAGCCCTTTCACCTATTTCATGCGATCGGCACTGAAGGCGCGGAAAGCGCGGTCGTGCGTAAGTTTTTGGTGGACCATGAGCTTTCGGGCCTGATTGAGTTTCACAATGTGGCCTATGAAGGCTCGCAAAAAAAGTTACGTGAGAGATCGGAAGAGCG
>JALHOQ010000281.1 GCA_022842925.1 Bdellovibrionales bacterium | reverse complement strand
TTTTCCATAATGAACTTGTTAAGGAGATTGGGCATATCTAAATAGGTCCCTTTAGGAACTGATCGATAAACCACCGGGTCCAGCACATAAATACCCGCATTAACAAAGAACTGATGGACGGGCTTCTCAACAATCTCATTTACCTTACCCTTAACATGATTCAAGACTCCGTACGGGACCTGAAAGTCATATTCCCGCACAGCTACGGTCGCTAACGAACGTGTCTCTAAATGAAAATCGAGCAGACTCTCAAAGTTCACTTTAGTTACAAGATCGCCATTCATTACGATCATCGGCAATTCCCGACCCATTTCTGGGAGAAGACTGAGGGCGCCGGCTGTGCCCAGCGGTCGCTCTTCGACCAGATAGCGGATCTGAACATTCCATTTGTGACCATCGCCAAAGTACTCGTGAATTTGCTGTTTTAAATAGTGAACAGAGATGAAGATATTGGAGAACCCAAGCTCCGCAAACTTCTCGATTATGATCTCCAGAATCGGCTTCCCGCCTACTTGCAAAAGCGGTTTCGGACAGCTGTCCGTGAGAGGCTTAAGCCGAGTGCCAAAGCCGCCCGCCATTAGAAAGATAGGATTATCTTTTTTCTCGCCTGTTAAAATATTCGCAAGCAGATCTAGCCCTACCACGATTCCAGATTCGTCCACGATGGGCAGAGAAATGAGTTGCCCGGTCTGCATGATTTTGGCTCGCTCATGGCGACTAGTTAAAGATGACGCCACTACGGGATTCCGATTCATTAAAACGTCGACTTTATCTTCAAAAGATCGGCCTTCTAAAATCGCTCTTCGAATGTCGCCATCCGTAATGATACCTAATAGCCGGCCCGTTTCATCGACCACCAACGCCGTCTTCATTGCCGACTCGTTAATGATTTTCACGGCGCTCATGATGCTTGCGCTCGAACTCAATAAGGTCTTACGCCACCTCAAACTGTCCATTCTTTAATTGCCCCTCACAAGATGAAGTCCCCAGGAGAATAATCGCGGGTGGCCTTTTGGCCGAGAAATTCCCAATACCGAAACGGGTCTGCGCCCCCTTCAGGCCTAACCACGATCAGGTTATTTTCAGAAAATAAATCTCCAGATTTTATCGCATCTCCCGCGACCAAACTCCGGCGTGCAATCTCTCGATTCTTGACTTCACTGTGTTGAACCATTTTTTCAGGACGCCCAAGTACTAATTCAACCAGTCGAATCTGTCGAACCATCTCGATCAATTCAGCCGGCTCAAGCGAAGCCTTGTGGTCCGGTCCGGGGAGAGTGCGATCCAATGTAAAATGTTTTTCTAAAATCTTTGCCCCCCTGGCGGCGGCGGCGACGGATACAAAAATCCCCTCTGTGTGGTCGGAGTAGCCATAGGGCAAATCAAAAGTCCGACCGAGAGTCTCCATGGCCAAAAGATTCACTTCCGCCAAAGGTGCTGGATACTCTGTAGTACAATGAAGAACTGTAACCTTGCCTTTTAAAGGTTCATAACTGCCAACGGATCTGTAGTGGCCCTCGATCTCGTCTAAATTCTCTGGACGCCGCTTGGGATTTGCAAATCCATAGAGCAATGCCTTTAGTGCTCGCTCGACCTCCACCAGTGTGGACATTCCGGTCGACAAAACAATAGGTAGACCATACTTGGCATACTCGAGAAGTAAGGGGCCGTTTGTGATTTCACCAGAGGGAATCTTCAAAAGATCGACACCGATTTCCTCAACCAAAAAGGCCAAGCTGTCGCGATCAAAGGCGGTCGACATAAACTTGATGCCTTTGCTTCGGGCATAATCACTTAGATCACGATGGTAAGTATCTTTAAGTTCAAGCCGCTCGAGCATGGCGAACTGGGATTCAGTCTGACCGCCCTCGTTGGCAATTTGATATTCCGCCTTGCGAGCGGAAGCCGTCACCAGTTTTGCAGCCTTGAAGGTTTGGAACTTGACCGCATCAGCCTGAGCCGTGACGGCCACGTCAATCAACTGTAGGGCCAAATCCCTTGACCCGTTGTGATTCACTCCCGCCTCAGCAATCACAAAAGCCTTTTCCATTACGGATGGACCTCCAAGTTGAAAAAGCTCTTTCGCACATCCAGATCAGGCAAATCGCGAAGAATTCGCATCATATTCTCGCATGCCCGACCGTCTCCGTAGAGACTCTCTATGCTATTTAAGAAGTTTGCGTCGAACGAGACGGCCTTGGCAATAGCCGATTTAATACTATCCGCGTCCGCCCTGCAGTTGACGATCGACTGGGACATCACCCGGCCCTTTTGGCGATCGCCGATATTAACCGTAGGCTTTTTCAAAAACGGAGCCTCAATGATTCCGCTGGATGAATTTCCGACAACCGCCACGCAGTGCTTCATCGCATTAATATAACGGAGGCGACCCAACGATGGCGTTAGGCAAACGCGATCCGGATATTTCTCCCGGTACTGCTCAAGCAATCGAATCATCGGCTGACTACAAGAGTCCGCGTTCGGATAGGTCATGACAATTTGGTATTGAGGGAATGCCTCCAACGCCACCAAAGCTTCCGATAGGGCTCGCACCGGATCGGCGGCTCCTAACGTTTCGGGGTGATAGGTAAACAAGAGGAAATCGGATTTAATTCCAAACCCAATTCGCTCCGATAACTCATTGAGAGTCCAAAATTTTTCGGTGCGCAATTGATCTAAGCCGGGAGCCCCTACGGTAAAGACCCTATCCGGGCTTTCACCCAATTGAATGACTCGGCGACGATAGGTTTCCGCCGTGACAAAGTGTATCTGGGCCATTTTTGTAATCGAGTGTCGAATGAACTCGTCAAAGGCGCCTTCGGTCGTTTCACCGCCGTGGATATGAACCATAGGGATGCCCGCAAAAGCAGCGGCCTGAGAAACGCCAAAAATTTCGAATCGGTCCCCCAAGACAACGACTAAATCTGGCTTTGCGCGGTTAAATGCATCGGCAAATCCAATTGTGGCCAACCCGACCGCTTTAGTGATGCCGACGCCCGAAGCGCTCGAAAGAATCACATCGATCTTGTCAAAAATCGGGATTTCGTCATTTTCTACCTCGCGCACAGTCATTCCAAACTCTGCAGTCAAATGAGAGCCCGTAACAAAAAATTGCAGATCAAAGTCTGGGTCACGATGGAGCTCGCGAACGAAGTTTTGTAGAAGGCCGTACTCTGCTCTAGAACCTGAGATCACCGCAATTTTCTTCATTCTTTAATCCTTTTTGCACTACTCGGGAGGTTAACTAAACGGTCCGCCAGATCCTCCGTATTCGGAAGGATCGTGCTGAAACTGTTTTTGTAGATACTTAAACGATGCATCGGCTCCCAAGCCGGCCGACAGTGAACACCTTTTTCATGGGCGAACTGAAGCAGCTGATCGCGCTTCTCTTTCGATTCCATCTCAATCGCATTTAACCAAAAGTTGGACTTACAGTCGGAGGGCTCTTTAACAAAACGAACGCCATCCATGCCCTCAAAAAATCCGGCGTACTTGAGGGCGACTTCTCTCTTCTGCGCCAAAAACGTATCCAGCCGTTCCATCTGCGCGACTCCGAGAGCGGCGTTTAAATTCGGCATGCGAAAGTTGTAGCCCACATCGTCGTGTTGGAAGGCCCATGAATGGGGGATTTTGGCAGTCGTTGTGAGATGCTTGGCCCTTCGGCCCAGCTCACGGGATTTACAAACAACGGCTCCGCCACCGCCCGTGGTCACGATCTTATTGCCATTGAAACTTAAGATCGCATAGT
>JALHOQ010000280.1 GCA_022842925.1 Bdellovibrionales bacterium | reverse complement strand
CCATTTTGACCGAGAACGCTCACTTGAGATCAGATCAAAACCCACGCTACCCAGTGTGGACAAGAGGAACGGGCTGGCAGCACTCCACCATCAAAGGGAGTCGGGGAGCTGTTACGGGGCAAAGTGAACTTAAGAAGGTCGTTTTCGATCCCTTGTTCTCGCTCAACCACACCTGCGCCATGATTCGAGCCAACGTGAACCGAATGTTTAGAAAAACCTGGTGCACCACCAAAAAAGCGGAAGCTCTGACCGATCATCTCTGGCTATATATGGATTTTCATAACCGGATTCTTACATAACTTGAAGCGGCCCGCCTAAGCCCTCGGTCGGCACGACTTGCCAACAGGCAAGTCGGCCAGTTTTGGACTTTTAAACCAACTTATTTCAGCGAACTGTAGTACTCGGCCAAATCCTGAATATCCTGGTCGGAGAGGGTCTTGGAGACCGGAGACATCAACGGATCGCGCCGCCGATCATCCCTGAAGTCGGCCATCTGCTTGAGAATGTATTCCTTCTTTTGCCCAGCCAAGTTCGGCCATAGAGGATTCACGCTGATCCCCGCCTCACCGTGGCAGGCGACGCAAGTCGCCGCTTTGGCTTTTCCAGCTTGGGCAAACACTTGAGTCGCAAGCGAACTCAGAATCAAAAAGACCAGCCACTTCATATTTATTCTCCTAAATCGCCGCATTCACGACGGTCCAAAATGCATCGATCGCACCCGCACCGATCCCCGCTTCCTCGCCGGGCCGACTCGAAGTCGCTCTCTCATAGCGCATCTGGAACCACATATTCGGGCCAAAGTAATGTTTCACTCCAAACCCGTGCCGGTCATAGGCATCGGCGGGAAAGTTCGAGTCCAAGATCAACGAGTCGAATTTATATTGAAGCTGAACCTTAGCCGTGAGGTCGTAGTTGAGCTGCCCGAGAATGCCCTTGGAACGGGTCGAAGCAACACTCGGCCCGTAGGCGGTCACATCGGAGACGAAGGTGTTGGTGAACGTTCCGTTCATGTTCACAGCTTCAGCGTACTCGGCCAAGAGAGTTGCCGGGACCCGGCCACCGGTCCATCGATGCAGACTGAATGCCGCGTAAGCACTCTGGGCCGCCCGCGATGTCTTAGCCACTCCGACTTCCGCGTCGTAGTGAACTGCGCTTAGGCCAAAAAGAAACCCTCCACGCGCGGGTTGAAAGCGCAAATTTCCTAGATAGGCCCATTGCGAAGCCTGGCCCGCCGACAGGCGACTGCCATCATTGAGCGGTCCGCCGTTCATCGCGCCTATATCATAGTGAAGCGAATCGTAAGGATTGCCTGAGAGCAAAAGTCCAATCGCCACATTCTGATTCCACGCCGACGCCGATTGCAGGCGCACATAGGTCCGATGCTCGTCGGTCATGAGCCCGAACGGTGGAATCATGCGGCCGAACTGGATATGTTGAGGAATCCACGATTTTTTAAGTCCATCGCGATCCGCGATTTGCAGATAGAGATGGCGCGGCCCCGCCGCTGTGAAACCGCCAATGTTCTGCTCGCCCACCAGCCGGGTCGTGGTCCGTTCATTTTCGGTCAGAGGAATCGCGGCCCATACCGAACCCGCCATCGCGGCCAAACCATTGCGGACTTCCGAGCGTTTCTCCGGTGAATAGTAGAGGAACTTCACCTCAGCGCCTGCATACTGTTGCGCTGAAAAAGGGCTGAGCTTAAAACCGGCGGAGCCGTAGTACTTGCCCTCTAGATTTCGTGGACCACCTCCCGCGGGAGAATAGTGGCAGGCCGTGCAACGATTAATTCCGGTGCGAAGCGCATACTCTGGCCGAGCGGCCACGAGGTTCGAAAAAGCCGACGAAAAAGCAATCAACCCTGTAAATATCGCGCTACGACCTTGAGTAAACATCAGGCATGGAGTAACTACTCTAGCCGACATGGTAAAGGTGAAAGTCCGTTCTCTCCTAATTTTTCTTAGTGTGTGCAGTCTTTCTATGATGACGGCCTGTGCACGCCAAGGCCCGCATAAGCCCGTTGCCACAGCTGCCGAGGAAAAAAGCCCTTCAGCCGGCACCAAAATGAGCTTCACCGATGTTCGACCACTGTTCGCGCGTCACTGTACACCGTGCCACACCTGGAATTCGGATCAGCCGATGGCCGAAAGCAAACGCGATCGAATTGGCGCCATGGTGGCTTCCAAAGCCATGCCGAAGGCCGACCCAGCCAAACAGGTCAGTATCACTGAGCGCGAACGCACGATCATTCAACGCTGGGCCACAGGCGAAAATGGCGGCACCCAAACCACAGTGACCGAAGTGGGAGTGGTGCGGGATGTGAACCTGGCTCTCGCATCAAGATGCTTTTCTTGCCACGGGCCACAGGGAACTAGTGGGTCGGCTGACTTTCCCAATCTCGCCGGTCACGACCCCGCCTATATCGTCGGACGCCTTCAGTACTTCATGGACCCGCAAGCCCGCGGCACCGTCATGCCCGCTCAAATGCAGGCTCTGGCCAAGGAATTCGGTCTAAAAGCGGGCGACGATGCAAAGACAATCGCCACTCTCACCTACTTGGGTGACTTCTTCGGTCGCTACCGGCTCTCCGTCACGTCCGACGACACCGCCGCTCTTCGCAAGAAACTGAACGCACAGGATAAACTCCAGTATCAAAATGGAAAGAAGCTCGTATCTGAGAATCAATGTTTGGCCTGTCACCTCCAGCCGGACTTCACACCAACCCCGATGACCCCGATGATTTTCGCTCAGAAGAGAGGATACCTGGAAAGCCGGCTTGCTGAGTTCAAAGGTGGCCAGGGCGGCATGACCATGCCCGATATCGTAAAACCTTTAAGCGAATCCGACCTCAGCGCGATCGCACTGTACCTAAGCCTCACCCATCCGGCTGACGGGCTCCAATAAATAAAAATGGCGCCGTTTCCAGCGCCATTCGATTTCAATTTCGATTTAATCTTTTAGGTCTCAAGAGACGCTAGGGATGCTTGTCTCGCCTGAGCGAGACTCGCCACTAGGCCCGAGCTTCTTTACGCGACTCATTCTTAATTCGACGAACATTCTTCTTCAAGCGAGCCTTGGAAGTCGACTTCACACGCGCACGCTTTTCAGCGGTGGCGGCGCCTTTTACGGTCTCCTCGCCCTCTGCCTTCGGCGGAGTGTAATCCACGAATTCGAGGAACGCGACATCGGCCTGGTCACCCGGACGGGCGCCCACACGCACGATGCGGGTATAACCGCCCGGACGCTTAGCCATTCTCTTCTTAAGGTCGTCGCACAAAATCGAAACCACGTTGTCATTCGGATAGCGTGACAACAGCAGACGGCGAGCCGCCAGGTCACCGACCTTACCCAGAGTCACAGCCTTTTCCGCATGACGGCGTACTTCTTTCGCGCGAGCCAGGGTGGTCTTGATTCGACCGTTTTCGACCAGCGAGTAAACCAGACCGCGGATCAGCGCAATGCGCGGACCGGGCCGGCGGTGAAAACTATGTCGTTTGCTTCTATGTCTCATCTCTCAACTCCTACTGGGGCGTGCCGTTGCCGCCGTTCCCAGCGGTGGGAGCCGGGGGCTGCATCGGCGGTTGCGGTTTCACCGGGCTATTCGGATCCCAGCCTTGCGGCGGCCAGCCATCCACTTTCATACCCAACGACAATCCCATGTTCGACAATATTTCTTTAATTTCATTAAGAGACTTTCGGCCGAAGTTTTTCGTCTTCAGCATCTCCGCTTCGGTCTTGCTGACCAACTCGCC
>JALHOQ010000279.1 GCA_022842925.1 Bdellovibrionales bacterium | reverse complement strand
TCACCAAGCGTTCTTCTCCCGGCTCCAGTGCCGGGGGGGTGGGAGCCTCGGGTACCTCGAACACTTCTTCGCGGACAAAAAGGTCCTCCGGATGTTCGAATCGAATTTCCGTAAGGGGTGGAACGATCAGGCGATTTTCAAATCCGGGGCGAAGCGATTGAGGTTGCCCGGCGTATAAGACTGGAATCGGTCGGTTTTCCCGGCTGAGGATGGTGAGCTCGCGTGGGCGCGGACTCGCACTCACGGTCAATCCGTTCTCGTCGGGGATCAGGTACACGGCTGGCGACGAGGCGGTGAGCCGGTCGGCATCGATAGAGGTGGATTTTGGAAAGAATAGGTTGGGCTTCAGTGCATATGAGTTCAATTGTGGTCCTCTCGCTCACATAACCCATGAGCAAGACCAAGGCCCCTTGGGAACGAACTAATGAGTTTTGAGCCGGGAAAGCGGACCTACTTCTCGGATCAGAATCCACAATTCGGTCCGGCAGACGACGCAGGGTGCTGCCCTTGACATGGAGCAGGGGAAAGCCTAATTGTGAAAAGGATGTCATTTCTTTCTCACGAGCAATCGCTGATCTCCTCTACGACCGTGACGATCTTTTAATCTATGTCGTCTGTCCGCATTGTATTGCCCGACAACTCCAGCAAAACTTTCGATCATGAACCAACAGTTCTCGAGGTCGCGCAAAGTATTGGGCCGCGTTTAGCTAAGGATACTTTGGGTGGCCAGATCAACGGTGAGAGTGAAGTGGTGGACTTGAGAACCAAGCTTCCGGATGGCACTAAACTCAAAATCATCACCATAAAAAGTCCTGAATCTCTGGAAGTGATCCGGCACTCGTCGGCGCATTTGATGGCGCAGGCCGTGCAAGAAATTTGGCCGGACATCAAAGTGACCATTGGTCCCGTGATCGAGAACGGTTTTTTCTACGACTTCGATAGCCCACGCAGCTTTACGCCAGAAGACCTGGAGCTGATCGACAAGAAAATGCAGGAAATCCTCAAACGCGATGAAGAGGTGGTGCGCGAGGATTGGCCGATTCAAACGGCGATCGAGACTTTCAGTAAAATGGGTGAGCGATTTAAGGTCGAACTGATCGAGGATCTGGCCAAAAAAGGCGAGACCATGGTTGGAATTTATCGCCAGGGTAAGACCTGGTTTGATCTCTGTCGTGGACCTCACGTGCAGCGCATGGGGCAGATCTCAGCGGTTAAAACTCTCAGCATTGCCGGGGCCTATTGGCGCGGCGACGAGAAAAATCCGCAGCTTCAGCGCATTTACGCCACCGCTTTTAACGACAGAAAAGAGCTTGAAGAATACCTGCACAATTTAGAGGAAGCGAAGAAGCGCGATCACCGGAAACTGGGCAAAGATCTAGGTCTCTTCTACTTTCATCAGCTGGCTCCCGCGAGCCCATTCTTCGCGCCCAAGGGTACCACGATTTACAATGAACTTCAGAACCTGATGCGCGAACTTTATAAGAAGTACGGTTATCAGGAAATCATCACGCCGCAGATGTACGACGTGGACCTCTATCACCAGTCGGGCCACTGGGAGAACTACCGCGAGAACATGTATTTCTCGAAAGTCGACGAGCGCGACTTTTCGATGAAACCTATGAATTGCCCCGGCCACTGCTTGCTCTATCAGGCTGAGCGCAAATCCTATCGCGATCTGCCCTGGCGCGTGGCCGACTTCGGCCGCCTTCACCGCTATGAACGCAGCGGAGTGATTCACGGTCTGACTCGGGTTCGCACCTTCTGCCAAGACGACGCCCATATTTTCTGCCGCATGGATCAGCTCCAGCATGAAATCGCGCAGTTTATCACCATGCTCAATGAGACCTATTCGACGCTCGGGATGAGCAACTACCAGATCTTTCTGTCGACCCGGCCGGCGAAGCGAATGGGCGACGATTCCGTTTGGGATTCGGCCGAAGGCGCTTTAGAAAACGCACTCAAATCTCTCCATCTGCCCTATAAGATCAACGCCGGCGATGGCGCCTTCTATGGCCCGAAGCTCGATATTATGTTTGTTGATGCGCTAAAGCGCCCGTGGCAGCTCGGAACCTTGCAATGTGACTTCAACCTTCCGCGGGCTTTTGAACTGGGCTATGTTGGTGAGGACAATAAGGAGCATCGTCCAGTGATGCTCCATCGAGCGATCTTGGGATCGCTCGAACGCTTTATTGGCGTTTACCTTGAGCATACGGCTGGGCACCTCCCGACCTGGCTGAGTCCGGTGCAGGTGGTGCTTTTGACTGTAACTGACCGCCAGCTGGATTACGCGCGCGGTTTAAAGAAGAAGCTCGAGGATCTAGGCATTCGCGCCGAGGTCGACGAGCGGAGCGAAAAACTCGGCTATAAAATCCGTGAAGCTCAGCTGCAGAAAATTCCCTACATGCTCACTTTGGGCGATAAGGAAGTAGCGGGCGGTACCGTTTCCGTGCGTCTCAAGGGCGGCCAGGTTTTGGAAGCGTTGTCGTTTGAGAGTTTTAGTGAGCAGTTGCAAAAAGAGATTCGAGAGCGTCGGTTGGAGACAGTTTTTACTCCGCCGGCCAATAAACTAAACCAGGAGGCCAAACATTCGTCCCTTTAGACCAGGCGGACCCCCAAGCGGCGGCCGCGACCGTTTCGGAGATAAGTTTCGTAGAGGCAAAAAAGATGACGGGGGACTTCGCGTTAACGGCGATATCTATGCCCCGCAAGTGCGCTTAATCGATGAAAACGGAACGATGATGGGCGTGATGTCCTCGCGCGAGGCCTTGAGCATCGCCGAAGGGCGCGGTTTGGATCTGATTGAGATCGCACCCACCGCGACACCTCCGACTTGCAAAATCATGGATTACGGCAAGTACAAGTACGAGAATAAGAAAAAAGACAAAGAGGCCAAGAAGAAGCAGACCGTGATCACCGTTAAGGAGATCCAGGTGCGGCCGCGGACCGATGTTCACGACATCAACGTGAAGGTGAACAACGCTCGGCGCTTTTTACTTGAAGGCGATAAGGTGAAAGTGAACTTACGCTTTATGGGCCGGGAACTCGCGCATCAAGAGTACGGCATGAAGACACTTCGGCGCGTGCAAGACATGCTGATGGACGTGGCCATGGTTGAGACGCCGCCCAAGCTTGAGGGTAAACAGGCCTTTTTGCTGCTCGCGCCAGATCCGGTAAAGGTTAAGGAATACCTGAAGAATCAGCCCAAGCCGGAGTTGACCGAGGAAAAGGACGACCACGAGGGCGACGAAGCGGACGAATAGGTCGCTAACGCGCCATATAAAACTTACTAAATACCGGAACGGAGAGGTGCATATCCTTGCCTCTCCGGCTCTGAAACAGTATTCCCAATCATTCAAACCGTCAGGTTTCCAAGCGTTTGCAATGTCGCAAGCCACCTTCGTCCAAGGTTTGAGGAGCAAAGCCAATGAAGCAAAAGACCCACTCCGGGGCTAAGAAGCGCTTTAAGGTTACAGGTAAAGGCAAAATCAAGCGCGGCCAATCCCGCATGCGCCACCTGTTGTCGAACAAGTCGTCGAAACGTAAACGTCACCTAGGTTCACCGGCCTATGTGCATTCCGCGAACGAGTATCAAATCACTCGTTGCCTGCTGCCCTAAGGAGTAAGCCATGAGAGTAAAAGGTGGAGTCGTCTCCCGTCGCCGTCGTAAAAAGTTATTAAAGCGCGCCAGCGGTTTTTACAGCGCGAATTCGCGCGCGTTTACCCATGCGAAAGAAAAAGTCGATCGCGCACTCG
>JALHOQ010000278.1 GCA_022842925.1 Bdellovibrionales bacterium | reverse complement strand
CGCCGTCTTCGGCTACAAAGTCATTATTACCTTGCCCGAAAAAATGAGTCGCGAGAAACAAGTCATACTCGCCGCACTGGGCGCTGAAATTATCCGCACACCCACCGAGGCCGCGTGGGATTCACCGGAATCCCATATCGGCGTGGCCAAACGCCTGCAGCAGGAATTGCCGCGGGCCCACATTCTCGATCAATACGCCAATCCCGCCAACCCAGACGCCCATTACAACGGCACCGGCTTAGAAATTCTTGAAGACCTAGGTGGCCAAGTGGATATGGTGGTGATGAGCGCCGGCACCGGCGGCACACTCACCGGCGTCGCCAAGCGAATCAAAGAGCGCAACCCGAAGTGTATAGTAGTCGGAGTCGATCCCGTCGGCTCAATTTTGGCTGGTCCCTCCGAGATCAAATCCTATTTGGTTGAAGGAATCGGTTACGACTTTATTCCCGACGTGCTCAATCGCGAATTGGTCGACGTGTGGGTCAAGACGCAAGATAAAGAGTCGTTCGTGATGGCCCGCCGTCTGATCCGCGAAGAAGGCATGCTCGTCGGGGGCTCGAGTGGCTCCACCATGTGGGGCGCTATGCAACAGGTTCAGCGGCTGAAGGCCGGACAAAACTGCGTGGTCCTGCTGGCCGACGGAGTTCGCAACTACATGACGAAGTTTATCGAAGACTCTTGGATGAAAAACCACGGATTTTTATGAGCCTATTTCGCCCCAGCGGTGGACTTGTTTACCACTGGCGCGCGCTCACTTCGGGCTGGCGCTGGCGCACGTTCCGCCGCGATGTGGCCCAGTGGCTCGAGATCTGGACCTGTCCAACAGAAGAGCTAATTCTGATCGGCCCTAGCGGCGGTCATACTTTGCCCACAAGCTGGCTAAGGCGTTTTGAGAAAATCGAAGCCTATGATTTAGATCCGCTCGCCGGCATTTTCTTTCAGCTCCGCCATCGCCATCCCCATTTAAAGTTCCATCAGCGCGATATGTTTTGGCGGGAGGGTCGGCTGTCGCTGGCCCCGATTCAAGAAATTCTCCGGGAGCATCCTAAGGCTAGCCTTCTCTTCTGCAATGTCCTAGGGCAAGTTTTGCTTGAGCGCCAGGCTGATGAAGGGGACTGGTATCAGTTTCTTAAAGATCTGCGGCAACTGTTACACGGCCGAAGCTGGGCCAGTTACCACGATATGTATTCGCAAGAGAAGGGCGCGGACGAGATCGACCATCTCACTAACGGCAGTTGGCTCGACGGTCTAATTCAACTCCATTTCGATTGGCCCTTGTCGCGGCGAAGTCACCACTCGACGGGCGCAGTGTCCGTGGTCGCGCCCTTGGGCGGCCCCCCCGGCGCCTTAAAAGGCTTTACCGGAGGCGCGGGGTCGGGCGAAAAAGAATCCGATTGCACAGGAGTGGTCGGGCCCGGTGATTCGCCATAACTTCCCGTCGCGGTGGGCGCGGGCGGCGTCGGCTCAGCCGCAGCGGCAGCCGCCGGTGTGCGATCCCCTTTTTTCACCATTTTGGGCACGGCCTTAGCGCTGGGTAACGGTTGCTTGGTCTTTTGCATGCGCTGGCGCACGGAAGCTTCTTTCCGTTTGGCCGCGGCTAATTCTTTGGCGTGTTCGCGGGCCCGATCGCGAGCGTCTTGCGCGTTGTTTTCCATCTCACGAGCCGTATCCTCGAGCTGCTGCAGCTGCTGGTTCTGCTTCTGCACATGGGCTTCAGCCTGCTCGACTTTCGCTTGAGCCGCGCTTTGTTGCTTGCGGTACTGCTCGATCCGCTTCTGTGATTCGGCCTTGCGCTTCGCCGTTTCGGCTTCGACTTTCTTCAGACGCGCTAAGGCTTCTTTCATTTGCGCCTCTTTGAAGGCCGTATCTTTTTTCAGATTGTCGACTTCAACGGCCAGCTTTTCCTCTTCCACCTGAAGATTGCCGATGCTCGTGCTGAGCTCGGACTGACGCTTCTTTTGCTCCTCACGCAGCTGGCTCAGCGCCTCGTTCTGACCTTTTAGTTTTTGCACCTTGGTCGTGACCGCCTTGAGCCGGGCCTCATCGCGCGCGATTTCCTTTAGTGCCTTCTGGCTTTCTTTCTTGGCAGCCGCTTGCTCTTTAAGCATCTGCGCGATTTCGCCTTCGAGTTGCTTGATCTCCTTGCCGGCCGAGGCACGGCGCGTGTTAGCGGCGGCGCGATCTTTGGCGGCTTGGCTTTTTAGCGCATTGCGCTCTTCGCGTTCTTTGGCCGCGCGATTGCGTTGCTCACGGGCCCGTTCCGACGTTGCGTCGGCTTCATTCATCACCTCTTCCGCCTCCACGCCGAAATCGTCGTCGGCCGGGGCGAGCGGAGCGAATAAGACACAAACGGCTAGAGCGGAAGACCAAAACCATAAGCTTCGCATGAACACACACTCCTGATATTCACTTGTCGGAGAAAACGGGCCGGCTTTTAACGGTGAAACTGTTTCCATTGTGAACCCATTTAGGAACCGCTGCCTCTAGCCCAGACCCGCACCTCTTGAACCGAAATTAGTTCGGCTACTTCAATAGCTTAATGCTTTGAGTTAGCGCTGATAAAATTCCCTACCTTAGTCGGCCGGGAACAAAGGCAATTCCACTCTGGACCTAGGGCGGTTGCGAGCGCGAATAGGCGCGCAGTAGACCTTGGCACCGAGCTTGCTCTGTACTTCAGGTCCCCCCCCTTAGCGGCCTGGTCCCCCTCCTTACCCTCCAGGTCGCTTTTTTTTTATCTCAAGCGCCTTTAATCTAAAGAGATGCGACGAACTCTAGGATGGATTTTCCTCGTACTCTTTTCTTCTCTGGCCTCGGCAAAACCTCTGACCGTGGTGGTCGATCCCGGGCACGGGGGGCGCGATCGAGGTGCGACTCGAAAAAATGTTTTCGAAGCTGATATCACTCTTAAAGTGGGCCAGCATCTTTTTGAACTCCTCAAAAAGGACCGCCAATTCCGTCCCATCCTGTCCCGCGCCAGCACAAATGGTTTAAGCCTCAGCGACCGGGCTCATATCGCCAAAAAAACTCAAGCCGACCTGCTCCTCAGTATTCACGTCAACTCCAACCCGGATCCGCGCGCCCGTGGGGCGGAGTTCTATTTTCAAAATCAACTCGAGCCCGACGAAGAATCCATGTTCCTTGCACATAAAGAGAATTCCTTCGAGGAGGAAGCGCCGACAGGAAAAGAGGCGCCCACTTACGACTTTCTCGACCAGAACCGCCTTTCACCTGATGTGGCCAGCATCGTGACGGATCTTCTTAACGGCGATCGCGTGTGGCGCAGTTCCCACATTGTGAAGGCACTCAAATCGAACTGGCGCGGCTTTCGTAAAGGCCGCACCAACGCCGTACGCCAAGCGCCCTTTTTCGTGCTGAGCCAGATGACGGCTCCTTCGGCCTTGGTGGAACTCGGTTTTCTCACCAACAATGAGGACTTTGCCGACCTCACGAACGACGACAAGCTCAGATCCATGGCGGAGGATCTTTACCGCGGTCTAAAGGCCTACAAAGATTCAATGGACAAAGCTCGGGTCGCCTTCTAAGACTAGTCGAATCATGCGTTTAGACACACGACCCCTCGATCAATTGCGCCCCGTCCACATTCAACCCGAAGTCATTCGCTACGCCGAAGGCAGCGTCGAAATCGCGATGGGATACACTCGCGTTCTGTGCACGGCTTCTGTTGAAATGAATGTTCCCAAGTGGATGAGCGGAAGCGGCAGCGGATGGGTGACGGCCGAGTACGGTATGCTCC
>JALHOQ010000277.1 GCA_022842925.1 Bdellovibrionales bacterium | reverse complement strand
TGTATTGAGCTGTAGTGTGATTGCACTGGGAGCTGAACTCTTTTCGGATTCGTACCGATTAACATCCTTTATGATTTCTTTAAAAATGGTGAAGTCTGGATTTTTACAGTTCTCGGCGAGAAACTGAACTCTGTCGCTTCCGAACTTCAGGCGGCTCTCTTCATCTTGAGGGAATTTTGCCAAAACCAGGATCGTCCCATCAACTTTTCGGATTTTGATCGGCCAAAAACGATTGTGTCTTGAGTTTGTACTCAATGCCTCACGAAACACGCCGGTTAAATTTTGGATCTGACTATCAAAAGTTAATCTGAACTTGGACTCATCCAAAAGGTCCACTTTCTTCACCTTCACCCGCTCGCCCAGCGCCCGAAAGGGAAGCGCCTTTACGATTCCATCGGCCGCCTCTTGCGCCGTGAGATTTGTCCCGTCGGACCAATTCAGATCTCGATTAACCTGAGCGGTAAAGGCTTTCCCGTCGGGAGAAAACTCATACTTGGCCAGTAGGCCGGGTTCTGCAGAATTGGTTGAAATATAGGATCGCAACAGGACCAGGTATGCGAGCTCCTTGCCGTCCTTGATTTCTCGATAAGGATTGAAATCAATCTTCGGTACTGGAACACAATAGGAATAAGACTCAGCAAAGGCGAGAGTCTGGAAGCAAACTATGAATGTAAGCAGGGCTTTAAGAAGGCTCGACATGTTGACCTGAAGCAGCCGCTTTGACTTTTCGAGCGAAACACGACGGCGGTTGCGCGACCGAATCCAAGAGAAGGAGTTCCAGCTGCAAACGTGGAACATGACTTTCGGGGTGGATGGAATGGGCGCCCTCATTTATAGCCAGCAATCTCACCGCGTCCCTATTGATTTCATCGCGCAAATACATCAGCTCGTCGAGCGAGCCCCTTTTTTTCAATTCCTCAAGGGCTTGAATTCGCTCCTTCACATTATCCAAACTCTCCAGAACCATTTTCTTTCGAGGATGAGTCGTGACAGCTCCCTGTCTTTCAATTTCGGTGACCGCATACTTAGCGATTCCGATTTCTGGAACCAAAAAACGGGAGGGGCGTGGCATCGGCGCATTGTTCTTTGACCGTCGGGAGACCAAGCTCTGGATGGAAATCGGATAGTTGCGAAACTCTATTGAAACTGTCCCTGATCCACCCAAACAGGCCATAGCCTGAGGTACGATAACCGCGCGATTCCCCGTTTCTTCAGAGACGCCTGGAAAAGATGTCACCGCAAAACAGATTTCCTCACCCAGCTCGAACCCCACCAACAGATGATCGAAAAGTCCCCAACCGCATACCCAGTCCGCCTGGCCCGATATCACCAGCTGCTCACCTTTCAACTCTCCTTTGATACTTGGTCCCGACGGACGGGCCAAATGGGTCGTGGCCAGGCCACAAAGGGAGCGACCGCTGATTAAATTTTGCCAAACCGAATCGTTTTCTGCCTGCCATTCCGAATACTCACTCAGTCTCTCGCAGGCCGCCAAGTGCTGCCATAATGTAAAAGCCAGCGCGGTGGAGGCTCCAAACAGCTTCTCCATATGCTGGTTCTGGAACGGATTGAGTGACGAGCCCTCTTTTGAACATTCCATTACAAGTTCGCGTAGGAACCGATTCAGAACCTCAGGATCGCGGTCGATTGTGCTTGCAGCCCCACGAACTCGAGCCAGGAAATCATCGTACTCAAAAGTCGTGTCACCATTCTCCAGAGCCCGAGCGACAAGCTGTGCGGCGAAGGCATTCAGACCGGCTAAATCGCAGCCCAATCGCTCAGCTAAAGATTCGGCCAGATAGAGCATTCGGAAAGCGTCCGCCTCGATCCGTCCGAAACTATGGTGATAGGAAGCCAGCCAGGACATTTGCTCTTCATGCACCTTTTCGCTCGGCAACTTCGAAATGTATTCAGCGAACGGCACACCCGAATGGTGCAAAAAAATTCCGGGTCTTAAGCGATTGCACAGGGTTTGATAACTTTCGGTCTCCGTAATCAGGGCATGCCATAAATCATCAATCAGCTTGTTTCCCGGAAAAAACATTTGGGAGGGACAATGAGCCGAGAGATATAAGAAGCGAAGAAGCTCCCTTAGAGCCACTTCGAATTCTTGAGGGTCAATCGCGCTAAACTTTTTTTTTAAGCGTGCGACTTGATCTTGGCCGATCAAATCTACGGAGCGAATCTGCCGGGTCCCAAGACGAAAAGTCATTCCTTTTTAACGTAACAGGGAAGAGCCTTAGGAAAAGCGGGCTTCTCACTCAGATTCAAACCCGTGTTTTTATCGGTCGACTTCTTTGGCTCGGCGGCCTGAGACTGACGGTCCGTCTGGGCATTTGCAACTTGGGTTAACAAAGTGAATGAAACCGCGATCCATACTTTATTGTTCATGGCGTCCCTCCAAAGAATTTGCCATCAGCACCGGGACAATCTGCCAAATCGGATTTGTAGAATCAAAGGCTTTTTTTAAGTCTTAGACAGATCTCATCGTTGAAATTTTTATGTGTAAACATGCCGATACCCTAATACCCGCTTTCATCTTTGGGGAGGAGGTTGTGTTTGCGGCGGAGTTCGGCCATGAAGCTGTCCCAGCGGGAGATAAAGCTGATCATGGCTTGCAGGAAGAAGCGGTCGCGTTCGAGGTGGGCGCGGACTTCGTCGAGGTCGCGGTTGAAGAGGTCATAAATATTGTAGGCTTCGATTGTCAGTGGGACGGGTTCGCCGGCGGCTTGCATGGCTTTGATGTACGACTGGCGGGCAACGGCGAGGTCTTGCTGGGTGATGCCGATAAAGCGGCGGCGGGTGTCGAGCCACTGATCAGCGTCGGATAGTTCGGCTAGGGCCTTTCTAAATCCTTCGGTCAGCTTGGCTTCGTCACGTTTGGCTTTGGCCGCCAGAAATGTGCGCTTCGCGGCTTGAGATTTGGCTCTTAGGCCCAAGAGTTCCGGAGTCTGCTTGATGATAAACTCCGCTTTGCGGCGCCCCTGGCGATCGAGATCGGCTAGGAACGCGCTTTTGGCGTTCTCGTAATTCGGATAATGAATTTTATAGATTTCAAGAGTGCGATCGTATTCGGCTTGCAGCGCCTGAAGCTCGGCGGAACCGACCATGCGCTTCTGCCATTGATCGTCCAGAGTTTTTGCCATTTCAGAGACTTTTTTCTCTTTGGCCGCGACCAGCTCTTCGAGCTGCCTTAAGCCGAATATATTTTCCCATTCACGGCCTTCTACGACTCGGCCTTTTACCATTTCGTCCAATTTTTCTTGCAGGGACTTGATCGTCCCTACGATCTCCGCCGTCTGCGGCGCCTTGGGTGAAACGTAACTCAAGTCCTTGCGGGAGTTGACTTCGGTCTGCCGGGCCAAGGCTTCGGCTTCGCTCTTTACGCCGTTCGGTTTGTCGATTTTAGCTACCGCCGCTTCCAGCTCTTGCGTCGCCTGGGCGCGCACCGCGGGCTCGATGCGATTGTACTCGGCCACGAACTGCTCCACCAGTTGGCGGCGCTCGGGCGAGCGGTCGGCTTTCAGCTCACGCTGGGCCAGCTTAGTGTCGGTGATCCCTGCGGGCGCGCTGACGTTCCGTGCCGTGCGCAGCCCCGGGCCGGGCGGTCAGAACGTCAACAAGCGCAGCACGAAGATCGAACTCCGCGTGCCGCTCGCCGCGATCCCCATCTCACCCGCGGCGGTGCAGCGCCTCCGCGCCGCCGCCGGGTGGCGGATCAATTCCGACGACGAACTCATCGTCGTTGCCGACGACGAGCGCACCCAGCTCAGCAACCGCGACCTGGCGACCGAGCGCCTGATCGAACTCATCCGGCGCGCGATGATTGAGCCGAAGAAGCGCTA
>JALHOQ010000276.1 GCA_022842925.1 Bdellovibrionales bacterium | reverse complement strand
AGTTCTGCAACTAAATAACACTGAGCGATTGCGCCGCTTGTCTTTGCTTATGCGGTCGCAAGACATTTCGACTGAAGAATGGAAGGCGAGCCGTTCCAAAGCGGGGGCCGAGTTCGACGCTTACTTTGCCGAAAAGACGCGCCAATATAGTGAAACGGAAAACTTCCGTTTATCGATGATCGATAAGCTTTCGGCCCTGTACAGAGTCAAAAGCCCATTTAGCAGCAGCTCCTACGGGCAAGATAACTTCACATCTCTTCACGTTCTTTTCGATCGAGTCGTAAGGGAAAATAGGTCATGGGATGAGCTGCTGACAGCCCCCGTTATTGCCTTAACTCCTCCGGATCCCACTATTTTCGATTCGCTCATGGCCTCAAACGAAACCTTTTTTAAAGATGTTCTCGCCACCGATGATTTGAAACGGCTTCGAGCCTACACCCTCGAACTTGAAGAACAGGGACGGGAGTCCGATTTAGGGAGCCGCCTCAGAAAGAGTCCAGTCCCTCTCGAGAACAGGGGGAAGATTCTCGAGGTCAAAAGCCCGCAGGTGGCCGGTGTACTTTCCGACTCGAGTTTTCTCGATCGTCTCCCGACCACACCGGTGAACCAAAACCGCAAGCGCGCCGCCGCCCTTTTTAGGATCTTTCTCTGCGACGAGATGAAAGCCATTATTCTCCCCGATGAAGCAGCCAAAAAAGAAATCGAAGAGGCGGGTTTAGATCACGCCGGAGGCACCGCGAACATTCCTCCGCAATCTTTGGCCCAACGGCATGCGGACGACCCTAAGTGCAGTGCCTGCCATTACAAGCTCGAACCCATCGCAAAGGCCTATAAAGGCGTATCGAATCGCATGACCAATCGGCCCCAGGCCGGGTCACTCACCTTCAAACGCCGAAGCGGTGAGCTCGCTGAAGTTCCATTTCGAAACATGCAGGAGCTGGCTCAAGCCCTGGTTAAGCAACCGGAATATGTCAGCTGTCAGGTGCGCCACTTTTGGGACTGGTTTATCGGCAAAGACGTTCCCCTTACCGCCACCAAGGAAGCCGAGTTGGTGCGCGCATTTGAGACGTCGGGCCGCCGCCCAAAAGATTTTGTTCAATATCTTGTTCGCTCGAATGACTTTCATCGCTTTCCACAACTCACGGCGGAAACGATCCGCTCCCCACATATCAGCGGGATCTTGCGCGACTGTACGTCTTGCCATGAGGCCATTCAACGAGGTCCGTCTATAAACAAACTACCCTTATCTGCCTGGATGACCGAAAAGCTGGTCAAAGACCTAGATCTGTTGGGCGACGGTTCTCGCGCAACCATGCCACCACCAAGGGCCGGCTGGAAGCTTGGAGCCAATGAACGCGCGCTTATGATCGCGTGGCTCGCCAATGGAGCACCCGGCGATGATGGCGTTCCGCAATGGCAAGACGCCAACCTTCGGGCCCAGCTTAAGAACAAGATGAACGAAGAAAAGCTGACCTTCGACCACCGTCCTGGCTTTGACTTTACGGTTCGCCGTCGCCTCTCGACTCGTATCTTGAAAAACACAGCCGACGCCTTCGCTATCGAGATTAGGGGGAATTCCGATTCATGGAATAATGTGCAACAGGCTCAAACTCGAAATCTAGAATCCGGCGAAGCTCATCCGAATCCGGATAGCCAATACATTCAACAGGTTCGAAATTTCGCGAATCTAGTTACGAACTCCGTGAATTCACCCCAGAGTCGCGCTCAGGTTCGCGACTTTTTGGGACTCTCCCGATTCGCCGACCAAAAAGGTTTTGGCGACAATGAGAGCGTGCAAATGACTCGGGCCATGATGCTGGACATTATGAGCGCCATGCTTGAACGCTTCACCGGGCGAGCTCCTAAAGCGGATGGAGTCATGCAACGCCGAATCGAACGCTACGTTGATGGAAAACTTAAAGGACAACAAACTTTATATGTTAATCCTCTGACTTGGGCGCAGGAATCGAGTCAACAGGTGTTTTTAACCACAAATTATTTAACGTTCTGAGGTTTTTTATGGATCGTCGTTTATTTCTAAAACAAACATGTCAAATCGCCGCCCTCGCGTCTTTATCAAACCTTGTTCGACTTAGCGCCTACGCGGATTCCGGTCGACGCTTCCGCTATCTGATCACGTTGCAATTCGGTGGTGGCTGGGACGTCATACTCGGGCTTGACCCGCAAGAAAAGAAGGGACCAAAGCTCGAAACGCTCTCGGATCGCGCACTCTGTATCGGCTACCGCCCTGAAGAAATTCTCCGCCCGGAAGGCCTGCGACTCGCACCCTCCGCTGCGGGCCTCGCTCCCCTCGCCAAGCAGTGCGTGGTAGTCAATGGCGTCAGTATGCTGGGCAATATCAGTCACGAGGATTGCGCGAGATGGGCCCTTGGCGGAGTGTTGGAGCGCTCTGTGCCGGCTATCCCCGCGCTCAAAGCGGCCCGCGATATTGAGGAAGGTGGACCAAGAAATATCGTAAATTCCAGCAATTCCAACGGCGCCTTACAACTAGGCGGTCTCCGTGTGAAAATGAAATCGGATTCCGAAATTGTCAATTTGCAAGCGCCAAGTAACAACAGCAATGAAGAAGTCTTTCTCGAAGAGGACGGCTTTGTGGCCGATCAGGAGCGAGATGATGCGCGTTTCGGCAAAGGTCTAGCAGAGTTTAAAGCCGCAAATCCTACCATTGGCGCCATGCTCGACTCGAGCAATGAAAAGCGCGATATGGCCGCGACAGTAGCCGCTTTTGCCGCCGGTGTTTCCCGCACAGCCCATCTCAGTGCCAACGTACCCAATTTTAATCTGGACACTCACACCGGACACCTAGCTACCCATCCCGCCGCACTTAAATCTGGATTCGACCGAATCGTGGCGTTGGTCGACATGCTAAAATCTCAGCCAGCCCCAGATGGAAATGGCTCCCTTTTCGATCAGACGCTAATTGTCGCCACCAGCGAATTTAGTCGGGAACCCCATCTCAATGGCTCATCCTCGTCTTCCGGTAAAGAGCATAACGGCTACACCAACTCCTATCTCTTGCTCGGCGGCCGCCTGCAGGGCGGCTACACCGTGGGAGAAAGTGTTCTCCAAACCGGAATGCTTGGCCGCCCCAGTCTTCATGCTGCCCGCAACTTCGACTTTCGAGCCGGCAAACCAATCCGAACGCGCGAGGAGATCCCCGAATACATGCTTAAAAATGAGAAGTTCAAGCGTCAGATTCAGCCGGGGCATATGGTACGGACGTTGGCGGAAGCCTTTGGCTATCAAAAGCTTCTCGATCCTGTGCTGGCGGACTTGCCTCAGCTGCCGATCCGGTTTTAGAACCTTAAGCCATGAGTCGCACTCTGCGGAATATAGAGCTCGGGATCGATGAGTCCCTTGAGGAGCATTTGGCCTGGCTGCAGCCGGGTTATGGGGATTTTCGCATCCTCCGTCAGAGCGTGGACGCGCGCCGACGCCATCAACCCAAAATGGTCTATTCGGTGGAAGTGTTCGCGGCGGGCGAGCCCATCGGCAAACCCCATATCGAACTACCCAAGGTCAAATACACCGGCAAACCCGTAGTTGTGGTTGGAATGGGCCCGGCCGGATTATTCGCCGCCCTACGCCTGCTTGAGCGTGGTGTGCCCTGTTTGCTCTTAGAACAAGGCGGCCCGACCGAGAAGCGGGTGATCGCGATCGGTAAGTTTTGGCGACGGGGTGAGCTCGATCCGCTGAACAATGTGGGCTTTGGTGAGGGAGGGGCCGGGCTTTTTTCGGACGGCAAACTTATTACCCGGATCAAATCCACGCATATCCCGTATGTGATGCAACGGCTGGTGCAGTTCGGAGCGCCGAAGGAGATCGAGTATATGTCGAACCCGCACGTCGGCTCCGATAAAATC
>JALHOQ010000275.1 GCA_022842925.1 Bdellovibrionales bacterium | reverse complement strand
GTGTCTTACACTGTGGGGGTGGAGAATGCGCCTAAGTAAAGTATTTTTATTTATCATGACACTTGCGGTTTCGGTCGGCTGCGGCCAGCAACGGTCAAATAGCGAGGGGTCGCTTGCTCCTTTCGATGTCAATCGCTATCCGGCGCATAAGCTGGTTTGCGATCCCTTTGGCGGTGTCCAACCTGGCACCTATGACCAAGGCTTACATGCACGGCTATTTTATCTGATGGTGGGAAAACCGATTCCTCATTCCGTTGGTGAGATGCTAACGAGTGGAACGGAAAGCGCCAACGAGTTGTTCTTTAGTCAGGTGAATGTGCCTACTCGTCTCTTTGGATCGGGTTTTCCAACCGAGGCCGGTGGTTTGGTCAAAGATGACAGCGGTCAGCCGCTGATCGAATATTTTGGTCTTCGCTTTGAGGGTGGACTTAAGCTCACGGAAGAAGATGAGGAAGGAATTTACGAGTTCGCGCTGCTCTCCGATGACGGAGCGATTCTATCGTACTCGACCGGTGAGAGCTTTTCACCCCTCGTTGAAAACGATGGCGATCATCCCACACGCATGGGATGCGGCTCGACGCTGGAATTCACTCGGTCCACGCAACACAAGATTCGGCTCGACTATTATCAAGGGCCTCGCTACCACATCGGCCTGATTCCGCTTTGGCGCAAAATCCACGGCGCGCCGATCAGCGAGGCGCAGTGCGGGCAACTCGGCAACGATATGTACTTTGATCCGGACAATAACTCCAATCCACAGGCCGCTTATTTGGGCCTTTTAATGCGCGGCTGGAAGCCCATCGCCTCCGGAAACTACAGAATCCCGGCTTCGGCGGGCTATAACCCATGTACGGAATCCGATGGTCCCGTAATATCGAACTTCGCGGCCGATTTGGATAGCGAGGGTGTCCTGCGCGCCACGTGGACGACGGATATTCCCGCCACCACTCAGGTGCTGTATACGGATGTGGAATCGGGCGTGCAGAATATTACTCCCGCGAGCAACGTACTTACGACCTCGCATTCCGTCCTCTTGCAAATCGGCATCGCGACGTTTGGATTTGATGTGCAGGCGGTCAGCGTTTCCGGCAATATGGGACGCGGGCTGAGCTCGGTTCTACGGGTACAATGACAAGTGGCGATGCCGCGAGGACTCGAACCTCGGACCTGCTGCTTAGAAGGCAGCTGCTCTATCCAGCTGAGCTACGGCACCGGATTTTGCGCGATCGCGTTGACGCGATCGCGGTTATATGCGGCGCGATCGCGTCGACGCGATCGCGACTATTCAAAGCGCGCTTGGATCTCGTCCAAGGCTTGGCGCGGCGGGCGGGTGTGCTCGCCGAGTTGGGCTAGGGGCGTGTCCGCCAGGCCGAGGCGCTGGCTTAAGGGCTTTGAGTCTTTATTCCAATAAAACAATCCCGTTAAAAATTCACCACGTTCTTTGGCTTCATGCAGTCGGGCAAGGGCCAAATCGCGGCGGGTGACGTCGTGCTCGGCCTCAATCAGCTTGCGCAGCGTGAAGCGGCTGCCGTCGGGCAGGTCCACCACCTGGGTTTCGCCCTCTTTATAGTCCACTTTCACTTCCGCCTGGGGCTGGATAAAGCCCAGCTCCTGCAGATGAATATTGTGAGTCTTAACCGCGTCGAAGGAACGGGTGGAGCCCTCGTGGTTAGCAAACGTGATGCAGGGACTGATCACATCAATAAAGGCCGTGCCCTTGTGGCGAATGGCCAAATCGATCAGCGGCACAAGCTGGCGCGCATCGCCCGAAAAGGAGCGGGCCACGAATTCGCAGCCCATCTCAATCGCCAGCGAACAGAGATCGATGCTGTGATAGGGGTTCACCCATCCGGATTTAGCTTTGGAGCCGGCTTCGGCCGTGGCTGAGAACTGACCTTTGGTCAGACCGTAGACACCGTTATTCTCGCAGATGTAAATCACCGGAACATTTCGTCTCAGCATATGGGCAAAACTGCCGAGGCCGATCGAAGCCGTATCACCATCGCCACTCACGCCGATTAAAATCTGACTGGCGTTCGCCAGGTGCGCACCGGTCGCAATCGGAGCCATGCGCCCGTGGAGACTGTTGAAGCCGTGCGAGCGATTGAGAAAGTAAGCTGGAGTTTTGCTTGAGCAGCCAATGCCCGAGAGCTTCGCCACTTGCAGTGGGTCCACGCCCGACTGGTAAAACGCCGTGATGATGTGATTGGTGATGCTGTCATGACCGCAGCCCACGCATAGTGTACTTTTGGCGCCGACGTAGTCGGCCTTGCTTAGCCCAATTCGGTTTAATTCCACGCCGCCTCCGCTTGTGAAACGCTTTCGGTCACAGTGTCGGCATCTAGGGGCATACCGTCATAATGCAGCACCGATTTGCACTTGTGCCACAATTCCGGATACTCAGCCTTGAGTATTGCGGCCATTTGCGCGTCGCGGTTCTGTTCGATCACATAAACGTGTTCGTGTTGTTCGATAAACTCTTTTACTTCACGCGAGAAAGGTAGCGCCCGAACCAGCATTTGCGAAGTGGCAATGCCCCTCGCGGCTAGGTGTGCCCGCGCCTCGGCCAAGGATTCGCGTGAACTTCCGTATGCCATCAAGCCCACTTTGGCTTGCGGGCGTTTGTCGATTACAGGCGGCGGAACTTTCAAACGTGCGGTTTCGAACTTGCGCGCCAGCCGGTCCATGTTCGCCTTATACACATCTGGTTTTTCGGAATAACCGCTGGCCTCGTCGTGACCGGTGCCGCGGGTGAAGTACGCCGCTAGATTGTGCTTTGTCCCCATCACGGTTCGGTAACCGATGCCGTCACCGTCCACATCTTTGTAGCGCTGAAAGCCACCGCGTTTCTCTAACTCCTCAGCGGTCAAGACCTTTCCGCGCTTGATCGGCGTCGTGGGGTAAGCGAACTTTTTACTCGCGTGCAGATTCATTCCTAAATCTAAGTCGGACAAAACCAGCACCAACGTTTGCAGCTCCTCCGCCAAATCCATTGCCACCTGGCCGAACTCAAAACATTCCTGCGGTGTCGAGGGCAATAGCACCACATGCTTGGTGTCGCCATGGCTCAGATAGTAGGCCTTAAGCAAATCCCCCTGCATGGTGCGGGTCGGGAGTCCGGTTGAAGGCCCAACCCGCTGCACGTCCCAGATCACCGCTGGGATTTCGGCGTAGTAGGCGAGGCCCGCTGCCTCTGCCATCAAAGAAATTCCAGGGCCGGAAGTCGCAGTCACCGCTCGGGCTCCAGCCCAGCCAGCGCCCACCACCATACCGATCGAGGCCAACTCGTCTTCGGCCTGAACGACTGCAAAATCGCGCTGATTCTCTTTCACGCGGTATTTTTCGGCCAGCTCGATAAAGGACTCCACCAGGGAACTCGAAGGCGTAATCGGATACCACGACACGAAGGTGCAACCGCCGAAGACCAAGCCCATGGCGGACGCCGTATTGCCGTCGATGAGCATTTGTCCGTCATTCTGTTTAGGATGAGGCTGCACTCGGAACGGAAAGTTCAAACTTGTCATGTTTAGTCGCGCGTACTCGCGACCCGCGGCAATGGCCTTTTTATTGGTGTCGATCACCGAGGCCTTATCACCAAATTGATGATCGATGGTCGCGTCCATCACGTCGGCGGGGATACCCAGCAACTCAGCCAGCACGCCGACATAGGTCATGTTGATCAAAAGTTTGCGCAGTTTAATCGAATCACTCAGCGGCTGAGTGATGTCCTTAAAGGGCACGATCACCGTGGTCACATCCGTACGTGGTGCTGCGACTTTGCATTCGCTGCTCAAAAACACAAAACCGCCCGGTCGCACGAGCTTGAAATCCTCGGCCGCTGTGGCCGGGTTCATGGTCACCACGATATCGGCCAGTTTTTTGCGGCCGATAAAACCCTGGTCGTTGACCCGGATGCTAAACCAAGTGGGTAGACC
>JALHOQ010000274.1 GCA_022842925.1 Bdellovibrionales bacterium | reverse complement strand
GGCCGGGGCCCGCGATGTTGCCGCCACAGGGTTACGGGCAGCAAGTGCCCTATCGAGCTTACCCCGCGCGCCCCTATGCTGCGCCTGTGCGCGGCTATTATGGAATGCACAATCAAGTCTACGGAGCCGTTCCCGGCTCGATCGGTCGGGGAGCTTTCGGCTGCAACAACACTAGCCCTCTCGCATTCGGCAATCCCTCGTTCGGAAACGATCTTTCCTCGATCTTCAACGGTCCAAGCCCATTTAATGCTCATCACGCGGCTCCGTTTATGAACCCGGTTGCGACCAATCGGATGTTCAATCCTGGCTTCGGACCGGGGTTTATGCCTCGGCTCGGAGGTAACGGGCGCAATGCTCCTGCTAGGCTCAATCCGATTCGGGCGCGCGGTCCGATGACTCAGATGCCCCAGCGCTTTGGCCAGGTTCCCGGTACCATGATAGGCGGCCGGCCCGGCTTCGGCTTTGGCAATCAGCCGGCGATGTTGCCATTTCAGCGTGGTGGCATGCAGCAAAGCCCGTTTATGAACTATGGCATTCAGCAGGGCCAATTTGCCGGCGTTTCTCCAATGTTTCCCGGCTATCCGCAGGCGAGCCTGATGAATCAATATTACGGCGGTGGCAACCAGTTTTACAATGCACCCGCGACGCTCGGCTATCGCGGAGGACCACTGACTTCTGTTAGCAACGTTCCGGGAATGAGCAGCAATGTTCTGGGCAACTACGTTCACCAGATGAATCAGATTTCGCAGAATATCCAAATGCTCGGTAGCGGAAGTTATTATGCTCCGCCGACACTGGCCTTTCCGTCTGGTGGTGGAGCAACTGCGCTCCCTGGAACGACGGTTGTTCCCGGCACCGGCACGGGCGCGCCAAATGTCATCCGACCGGGCGGCGGAACTGTCGCTCCGGCTCCAGGCCCGGCGCCTTCGGGTCCCGGCGTCGTAACGCCTGTCAAAAAGAAATAGACCTGTAGAGTCGGCCCCCGTAAATTCAGAAACGATGAAGATCGATGCTTGTTTCGACAGTCACGTCCATTGGCCCGCTACAGGGGATTTTTCCCAACGTCTTCGCTTAGAAAATCTAAAGCGACCGCAGGACGTTAAGGATTTAAAATTCAATCCGGCCCATCTGCGTGGCGACTGGCTGCTCGGTTTCGGCTGGGACGATAACCTTTGGAGTGAAAAACCGCACCGAAAGTTATTAGACGAACTCTTTCCCACCCAACCCGTGGTTCTATCTCGCTGCGATGCCCATGCTTCGTGGGTGAACACCGAGGCGCTTAAGCGAGCGGGACTATGGGACGGCACCAAGGACGTGCAGGGTGGTCGAATTGAACGGGATGCCGACGGCCGCCCCACCGGCATTCTGATTGATGAGGCGGCGGAACTCGTGCGCGATCAAATTCCGAAAGCCACGGAATTCGAGCTTCGACGCCAGCTGCTCAAAGGCGTGCAGATATTTAATGAAGCCGGCTACACCCATATCCGTGATATGACCTGCGACGAAACTCAGTGGCAGGAGGCCGTGAAGCTTGATCAATCGGGCGTTCTCACTCTCGCGGTCGAAGAGTACTTTTGGATTCGGACAATCGATCAGCTCGATAAAATGATCTCGCTCGTCATCCGCGCCAAGCGCGCCGAAACTCCAAATTTGCGCGCGATGGGACTTAAAGTGTTTTACGACGGAGCGCTGGGCTCGGAAGGCGCTTATCTGTCGAAGTGCTATCACGGCAAAGATCACCGCGGTCTTTTACTGTGGAAACGGGAAGATCTGCACGCGGTTCTGCGCCGGGCGTGGGAAGAAAAAATCGACGTGGCCGTCCACGTGATTGGTGACGAGGCGGCCGATCAGCTGATTGTGACAGCCGGTGAATTGAAGGAACAGGGAGTGACGGGGCCGCTGCACCTGGAGCACTGCGAACTTTTGCGGGCCGATACCATCAAAAAAATGAAAGGTCTTGAAGTCTATTGCCATATGCAGCCGGCGCATTGGTTGAGTGATCGAAAGTGGCTGAAGGATAAAATCGGCGATTTGAATGAGAGCGCGTTTCAATGGCGGCGCCTGCAGGAAGCTGAAGTGCCATTCGATTTTGGCAGCGATGCCCCCATTGAGCGGGCCAGCATTGGCCGCTTGTTACAGGCGCTTCGCGAGTCAGCCGATGCCGGCATACCGAGACTTCTCGGTCAGGCGACTTCGTACATGAGTCACTCGGATTTATCTTGGGCCCCGAATTCGTTCACGATTCTTGAGGAAGAGGCTCCGGCCCAAGTCGTCTTTCGCGGCGAACACCTGCTCTAATAGCCGTACGTGGTGCTCGGTTCTTTGTCTTTATCTTTTGATTTTGGGTTATTCGCCACCACGATGGCGGCGAGAGCTCCCACGCCGAGCCAAAGCCAGGGCGACTTGTAAATTGGGCGATCGGTTTTTTTAGGAGGCTCAGGCCAGGTGGGGGAGGCAGCGGCGGCGGACGGTTGGAAATTTAGATCTCGCGCCGCCCGGGCCACCGTCGCGCGCGTGCATTCGAGTCCGAAAAAGGCCTGGCGACTCGCAAACTTCTCGCTCTCCTCGGACCACTTTGGTTCCTCGCAACGTCCGGCGAGCCAGGCGCGCCGATCGGGCTCGATGCGTTCGGCTTGCTCGATCAAGGTGAACTTGGTCACGGGAAGCCAACGATCACTGAGCCATGTGATCCGCACAACGGACGTGCGATCGGCGCGAATGCGGCACGGATTCTGAGTGCAAATCTGACCATTGAAAAGGACACGGCTCCAATCCCGGCCCAGACCCGCGACTCGAACCTCATGCATCGGAACATTCTTTAAAGTTTCCTCCCACTCTTGAATCAACGGAGGTGGGAAAAGCTTCCGATCCAATTCGGCCGCGCCAAAAACAGCCGAACCCTTTAGATAAGCCAAGCGTTGTTCGGGCGTGGGCGCCATCTGCGCGAGCCGAAGAAAACTCAGAATCAAAATCTCGCGGTCCGGCACCCCCCAATCCTCGGTGGTGGCCTCGCCTACTACGGTTTCAAAACTCTTTCGGGCGCCTTCAAGGTCGTCCGACAGGTAGGCGGCTTGGGCGTCGGCAAAAAGACGAATCAGTCGTTCGCGCGCATTTCGCGACGGGCGCCGCGCGTCCAGCGCACCGCTTGGGGTGCGGAGCTCAGAGTGGGCTTGGAGATAGGCTCGGTACTCGACCGCGGATATGTCAGGGGCGGGAATCAGGACTTCACCGTCGGCATAAGCAAAAACAGCGGATAAGAAATAAACAGTCCAAATGGTCACGATGGTCCTCCATAAATAATTTTTCGGCGCGGGACCTTGTCCGGTTTTACAAACTCCGTACCGCCCCCTTCACGTTTGACGACGACAACGTAAGAGCCGCTATGGGAGAGGATTTCAGACGATCTGGTTTCGGGAACTAAAGCTGCGAAATGCATTGGATTGTGCGGCGCTCTAAGCAGGCGAACATTGCGCGCGACCGGAAACTTTTCTCGGCGGCCATCTTGCGAGCGGAACAGGTCCACGATTCCGAAGCGTCCGAGAATAGAGTCCAGTGCCTCGTAATTCTCCACTTCGATGGGGATCAATACAAATCCCTTTGGAATATGCGTGTCCAGCTCGACTCGGCCCTCGGAAGGTGTCCGCGACGCCTCCGGCCAAAGGCTTATAAAGAGCGGCAGAGCGGCGATAGCTGTAAACAATATCAGCATTCGCGATTCCCAGCTGAGGCCGTGCCAGCGAGACTTGAAGGTTTTCATTTGCCTCTCCTTGAAAGTACGGACTGCTCAAAACTTTGCACGCGGTCAGAATAAACGTTGACCATGATTCCTAAAATCGCGGCGAAGACAGCCATAGCGAAGCACGCTTCGACTACGGATTGGCCGTGATGATTTTGGGCTGCCACTTCCCCTCCCTCTGTTGCAGGCTGGCTGAACACGCGGTTGTTTGAACAAAAGACCGGCGCAGGAATTCGGGCGC
>JALHOQ010000273.1 GCA_022842925.1 Bdellovibrionales bacterium | reverse complement strand
CGCTCTTCCGATCTGCCGCATGGAACTTGGATCAGGTAGTGAATTTCAGCCTGCCGCCAGTCGAAAAGGCGGATCTGTTGGTGGCCACTCGCAAATACGACGAAGCACTCCGCTACATGGAACAGCTCCTGACCTCAGGAGATTTGCATAAAACTCGGGCATTCGACTTTGAATCCCTTCTCCGTCGTTACCTAGCTCTAATTATTCGAGTGGAGAATGCTCCGCAGCGGGCACTGACGGAAATGGAGCGGATTTTGGGTCGCGAGGATACGCCATTCTACATTGCCGAGCAGGGCTTGGGCTGGAAGAAATCTTTGAAGGAGTGGGCGCTCGAAATGAAGGCGAAAAAGAAATTTAAGATTTCGACAGCGCAAGACATGTTCGCGGAAGTGGAGCGTCGTTTTAAGAAAGCCGAAATGATTCAACAGTATGAAAAGGATCACGCAGGTGATGTGGAATACTTGCGGGCGACAGCTGCCTTACATGAAGGCATGAAGTACGCCACTCAATCCGCCGATCAGGCCCGTGGACTGTATCTGTTGGGCAAGGCCTACGAAGTGCTCGACGAGTTGGGCAGCTGGACCTTGCATGAAAGTTATTATGAGGCCTGTTTGCTGAAGGATCCTAAATCTCCGGTCGGGCGCCGATGTTTCAATCGGCTCGAAGCCTCGCTCTATATGGGCTATTCAGGCAGTTCGGGGACGCATTTGCCGACTGAGGAGAGGGCGCGACTGAAGCGCTTGCGGGCCCTGTTGCAATAGTGTCGCCTTGCACCAACATAAAATTTTTTTTAGACAAGGTCTAAAAGCCGCCTTAGCCTGAACCAGTATCAACACTGGTACACGCATGTAAGCATAAATAAGGAGGCTTCAACATGACAAAAGTAATTCTCGCCGCTTTGGTGGCATTCAGCTTCTCGGCTTTCGCCGCTGACACAAAAGGCCACACCACAACCACAACCACGACCGAAACTATGGATGGTGCGATGGCTGAAGGCGACGCCGCCGCTGCTGAAGGTGGCGAAATGGCGAAGGAAACTAAAGCCAAGGGCAAAGCCATGGCCAAGAAAGCCACTAAGATGAAAAAAGAAACAAAGAAGGACGATGCTCACTCGCACTAAGCGACGGGGCCTTGTTAACGTTTCTTAACGAAAAAAGGGGTTCATAACCCCTTTTTTCATTCTATATACTTTAGCCTCGCTTCTCTCGGGGGGGCTCACTTTGCACATTTCCGAACTTTCCATTCGTCGGCCGGTTTTTGCCTGGATGCTGATGTTTTCGCTGATGCTGTTTGGGTCCATCGGCTTTTACCGAATGGGCGTCTCTCAGTTTCCGGATGTGGATTTTCCTTATGTCAGTATTCAAATGGTTTACGAAGGGGCCGCACCGGAGGTGATGGAGAAAGATGTGATCGACCCCGTCGAGGGCGCGATCGTCTCCATTCAAGGAATCAAAAATATTTCGTCGCGCGCCTCGAGCGGCCGCGCCTCGATTAACGTCGAGTTTGAGTTAAGCAAAGACGTCGATGTGGCCGTGCAAGAGATTCAGACCGCGATCGCGCGAGCCCAGCGCAACCTACCCGACGATATCGAGCCACCGATTATCACCAAGGCCAACATCGAGGATCAGCCCATTTTGTGGCTGGCGGTGCGCAGTGAAAAGCTATCACGCGAAGAGCTGATGTACTTGGTGCGTGGACAGATCCGAGACCAAATGTCGACGGTGAATGGCGTATCGGAAGTCATTCTGGGCGGCTACGTCGAGCCGGCGCTTCGGGTGGATATAAACGCCGCGCAACTGAATCGCTATCAGCTGACGGTCGATGACATAATCAATTCCATCCAGAGAGAGCATAAAGAAGAGCCAGCCGGTCATATCGACACGCCCGAAACGGAGTCAGCGGTGCGGGTGATGGGCGAAGCCGCCAATGTTGCGGAATTCAACCAGGTCGTGATCAAGCGCCGCGGGGGCGCCCCGAACTACGCGCCGCTTGCAATTTCACAGGTGGCGGAAGTCCACGAAGGTCTAAACGATGTGCGCCGAATCTCGCGCGTGCAAGGTGATACGGCCGTCGGACTCGGGATTCGCAAACAGCGCGGATCGAATGCGGTCGAGGTCGGCGACGCGGTCAAAAAAAAGTTGGTCGAGTTGCAAAAGCAGCTGCCACCGGGCGTGGAGATGTCGGTCAATTTCGACACCACACCGCATATCGAAGAAACCGTACATGAGCTTTTGTTCACCATTCTTCTCGCCGCACTTTTAACGGCGATCGTCTGCTGGACTTTTCTCGGCTCAATTTCCTCGACCATCAATGTGCTTTTGGCCATCCCCACGTCCATAATCGGCGCCTTTTGGATTATGCAGGCGCTGGGCTTTACCTTGAACACGTTCTCGCTTCTGGGGCTGTCGCTGGCGATTGGAATCGTGGTGGATGACGCGATTATCGTGCTCGAGAACATCATTCGCCATGCCGAGATGGGTAAAAACAAAGTTCGGGCGGCTGTCGAGGGCGCCAAAGAAATCAGCTTTGCGGTGCTCGCCACGACCTTCTCGCTAACGGCGATCTTTTTGCCCGTCGCCTTTCTGCAGGGAATTATCGGCAAATTTTTCTTTCAGTTCGCGGTCACGTTGTGCGTGGCCGTTCTGCTGTCCTGCCTCGAAGCTCTCACCCTCGCGCCCATGCGGTGTTCGCAGTTTCTGGCGACAGGTCACAGAACCACCAAGGTCGGCCGCGCTGTGGAGTGGCTGATCGAGAGAACGTCATCGAGCTATGCGCGGACCTTGCCCTTTTTTCTCGTGCACCGGTGGAAAACCTTATTCGCAACGACCCTCTTCTTTTTAGGATCGATGTCTTTGTTTAAGGTTTTGCCAAGAGAGTTCACACCGGCGGAAGACCAAGGCAGTCTCTTTGTGCAGGTCAAGACTAAGCAGGGCTCGAGCATGGCCTATACGGATGGCAAGATGCGCGAAGTTGAAAAGTTGGTGATGGAAGATCCCCATGTGGAGCGCTATTTCGCCGGAGTGGGCGGATTTTCGGGCGGCGAGAGCAATTCGGGTTTTGTTTTTATCACGTTGAAGGACCGTAAGCAGAGAAAGCTGTCGCAAGAGAAGGTGGCGGAGGTCTTGCGTGAAAAATTAAAAGGCATAAAGGATGTTCGAGCCTTTATCCCGAGCGGGAGCGGCGGGATTTTTGGTGGCGGCAGCAACTATGCCGTGAACTTCGGCGTGCGTGGTCCCGATTGGGACAAGCTTGGTACCTATGCCGAACAGATCGTGAAGACCATGAACGAGAGCGGAAAGTTCACCGACGTGCAGATTCCCGATGTTAAGGGGGCGCCCGAGATCCATATTATTCCCGATCGCAACCGGGCCTTGCAGCTGGGGGTGGAGATTTCGGAAATCTCCCGCGCGGTGCGAGTGCTGGTGGGAGGGTTTCCGGCCGCTCTTTATGCCAAGGGTGGGCTTCGCTATGACGTCATTGTTCAGCTGCGCGAGGCCGATCGGAAGTCCTTGGATCAGATTCGCTCGATCTTGGTTCGGAATACTCGGGGCGAGCTGGTCGCGCTCTCGCAGCTGGTGAAAATCGAAAATCGCCTGACTGCGCCCACGATTACGCGCGAAAACCGCGTGCGCTCCATCACCGTCAGTGCCAATCCGGCCAAGGGTGTGGCTCAGGAAAAAGCTCTAGAGGATGCGCAGGCCATCGCCAAAACGGTTTTGCCGGAGGGGTATTTCGTAGCCCTCTCGGGGAGTTCCGAGGAGTTTAAGCGCGCGTTCTTTAGCCTGGTGTTCGCGCTGGTGTTAGGAATTTTGGTGGCGTACATGGTTTTGGGTTCTCAGTTTAACAGCTTTATTGATCCCTTAATTGTCCTCGCCGCCTTGCCTTTCGCTTTCTCGGGTGCGCTGTTTGGTCTTGTGGCCTTTAAACAGTCGCTCAATGTTTATTCGTTTATCGGAATTATTCTTTTAATAGGAATTGTGAAAAAGAACTCCATCCTACT
>JALHOQ010000272.1 GCA_022842925.1 Bdellovibrionales bacterium | reverse complement strand
GGATCATAGTTGAAACGGGCTTGGCGCGCGGGGGCTTGGGCGGATGGCGGCGCGGAGTTCTTTTCGGTTGCTGGAACAGTCGGTGATTGGGAAGTTAAAACATCTTGAACTGGGGTGTCAGCAGCGGCGGGTGCGCGGTCGACGCCCGTGTCCTGCGAGAAAAATGTCCACAGCAGAAGGCCCGCCACGAGGGCTGCCAGAAATCTCTTTCCCATTCACCGTCCGACGTGCGACTCAGTTTGAAACATAAGGCGAGGTTGCCCTAATATTGTTATCGGCTATTAGTCGTGCGAATTGATGGAGTAAACTGCGCATGTTTTCGGATTTCGACAAAACGGTCGACTGGCTTTTATCGCCACCGCGTTAGAAGCGTTTTTCCGTCAAACTAGTCGACGAACTCTATAAATCGTATTTATCGCCGCGCGTTAAGCTCAACTCTTACTTTGGTCTAGCCGATGCGACTTAAGTCAAGGGAGTAGTCTATGGGCTTTAAAAAGTTGAATTCCATCGCGCTGATCGTGCTCATGCCGACTCTGTTCTCACTCGGCTGCGGGCAAAAGCAGGAGACGACCAGCAGTCCTTCGGTCGACGACCCGAGTGATCCTACCGATCCTGATGATGCACCACCAAACGTGGTCAATAATCTAGGTTTTTACATCAAGGTGGATACCGACAACAAATATTTGGCCTACATGACAAAGGGAGCGGCCTTCAACACGGACTGTTCCATCGCGACATCTGCGGCCACGTCTCAGGACGTGTCTTGTCTAGTCGATATTCAAGAGGGGGATTTAAGCTTTCACCCATTGAAGTTCAATTTCAACTCTCCCCCGAACTTTTGCCCCTATGTCCGATTGACTCCTTATTTCTACTGGAACTATGAGCCAGGCGTGGGGCCATCCAAAGTGACCTTTAATATATTAACAACCGCTGGAAACAGCTCCGTGACTTCCTGTGCGGTGACGACCGAGGCTGGGATCGTGGCGGGATGCACCGGACACGATGAAGTGGAAATCGATACGCGGGATTCCGGCGACGTCACATGCAAATATGATAAAACCGCCAATAAGGGGCCGAACTGCTGCTTTGGTTCTTACGAAATTGAACGCATAATCACCGGAGATTCTCCCGGTGTGGAGTCTGACATGGGCGAATGGGGTGGCTCGTATGAGGCCTGTCTCGGCGGACCGGGCATCCACTCCTGGCCTGACAAATCGAGCGAGGGCTGGCCATTGAACCTGCTTTACTACGGAGCAGCAGGGATAAATGAGGAGTGGGAGATCAAGTCTCCCACCACCAATAAATTCGGCACCAATTATTCTGTCGCTAATTACTATGGCGATCTCGACCATACCCACACTGGATTCGTCGATTTAGTCACGACTTCGACTCTGCCTTATGCTTATGAGCCGATCGATGATCGGGATGGATCTTACATCCCATCAACAGAACCGAGATTGAAACTGGAATGTCTCGACACGGCCTTCGAAGTGAAACATCGAATTCAAGTCTCGGTTAGGGAATGGAACACTTACAGCAACTTCCTTGCCTACGCCACGTCGAATGGAACCACTTCGGTAAATACAGCCAATACGGGCGGCGTCGAGAACGGAGTTGCCTGTGAATATACATTTGGCGGCGCCTGCAATGACAAACGCGATTGGGATGATCTTCTCAATCTCTTAGATGGAAATGAAGCGGTTACGACCGATCTGTATGACACCACAGATGTGAATTTGCGACCGAGCTATTTTCCGCGCGAAAAAAACTAGGCCGCCGAAGCGCCCTAGTTTTCGAACTTAATCGCGGGCTTCGAGCTTCACGAGCTTGTCGTAAACACCGACCAGCATCAGCGTGGGTACCCATAAGCCAATAAAATTGGCCGCGGATTTACGTCTAGTGAACGCGGCGATGGACGCCGAAAGAATCATGCTTCCCACGGCTAGGCCGAAATAGGCGGCCGAGGGAATGCCAGATGTATATTCCTCGACCTTCTTCGAAATCTGCTTTTCTTTATCATCTTGTTTCAGATGCGGCTTCGACGAGCCGGACATTTGATCCATGGTTGTGTCCAAGTTGACCTCCTAAAGGTGGATTAATTCCCTAATTGCTTCTATGGCTAGTTGCCACGGGAGTAGGAGGTGCATGAAGGGTGCCACTAGCGGGCCGTCAGAGCCTCCAACTCGGCCTTTGCGGATTGATATTCGAGGCCAAGTTCGATTTTCCTGCGGCGAAATTCGTACAGTTTTAGAAAGGCTTCACGGAGGTCAGGTCCGTTTTTTACCCCTCGCGCATATTCGCTTTTTGTTAATCGTAAAAAATTGCGCGCTCGCTCCACATCCGCGTCGGCATCGTGCAGAAGCTCATGTAAAAGGCGCAAATCGTGCTGAAGTTCGTGACTGTCGGCCCGTACTTCGCGCGCCCTATGCTCGGCCCGAGCCGCGTAACTCTGCGATTGCTGCGCTTGCGCGAGGGATTCGGCGCGATCGTGAAAGGCTTGTCCCAGGTCGAGTGTGAGGTTAACTCCGGCGATACTTTCGGTCTCCTTGCGCACGGCCAAGGTGTAGTCATCACTCAAAGACGGTTGCCCGTGCCGCGCATAGAGATCGAACTTCGGCCAAAACCAGCGGTTCGATTGGCGAGCGCGCAGCTTTTCGCTGTCAGCCTGCTTACGAAACATTCGAACCTCGAGATTTTCTTCGGCGGCGATCTCGCGTTCTTGAAACTCGGCCTCAGGCGGATGGGGAATGCGTTTTTCGACCCGCAGTTCCTTGTGTTCGCTCAATCCTAATAAAACGGAGAGTCGGTTCTTAAGAACATCCTCTTCGTGCTCAAGCCGCTTTAGATTCTGAACCAAGATGGTTTTCTCAAGTTCAAATTGAACGGCGTCCGCGGCAGTGGTCACTCCCGCGCCCAAGCGTTTACGCGCGGCTTTGATATTTTCGTCATTGCCGTGGATGGCCTCGCGTAGGTCTTCTATCAGGAGCAAAGTGGCGGTAAGGTGCCAATAGTTTTTGCGTGCCTTCAACAGTTCGTTGTGAAATTCAAAGCCGGCCCGAGTTTTGGCGGCCTCAGACTCGGCCCGCCGAGCGCCTTCTTCGAGACGGTCACGACCGCCGGAGAAAATGTTGATCCGCGCCTCAGCCGACCAATAGCCAAGCTCCTCGCGCGCGGCCGCTCCGACTTTGGCCGACTCCTGACCGGCCTTTACACTTATGCGCGGAAGAAATGAACGCCGCAAATAGCCTTCACGCGCAACCACCGCTTCGGCCGCTCGAGACGAGGCCTGAGCGCTGGCATTGCGATCGCGCACAAGCTTCGGTAATTCCTCAAAACGAATCTCAGCGCCGCCGGCGCTGAGAAAGGAAGCGGCAATAAACCAGAGGAGAAGCATGAACTAATCCAGGTTCTCAAAAACCGCCGTCAGTTCTTGGCCTTTTTCTTTGATATGCACGTCGATGCTATAGGGTTTGGCCGGAGCTTTAGGCAATGGGCCCTGAAACGATCCACCTTTGAGGTCGAGCGGAAAAGTCATTTCTTTCGCCTTGCCCTTTACTTTGGCAATCAAGCTGGCGCTGCCTTTCTTGTCGAAGGCCTTCAGATCAAGAGGCTTCATGTCCTTGTCATACAGATAAATCCGAATGGTGTCCGCCGAGCGGGACAATTCCGCTTTGTGCACAAGGGTCGCGGCAGCCCCTTTTTCAGCGTCGGCTTTGGCGACGACCGCCGAAATCAAACCGCCATACTTTCCGGTATCCGACACTTTGGGGCCGTGGCCGCCTTCGTGGGCGGAACAAACTCCGGACCAAACCAAACTGAGAAATAAAAACGTCTTTGTCATTGCCAGTCTCCTTTGTCTTTATCTTTATGTTTTTTCGCAAAACGTTCAACCGCCGTCTTGCCGTAGTTCAAAAAGACCGTGGGAGTCACGAGTAAGTCGAGAAGTGTAGAGGAAATGAGCCCGCCGACAATCACCACTGCCACCGGGTATAAAATCTCTTTCCCCGGCTCTCCT
>JALHOQ010000271.1 GCA_022842925.1 Bdellovibrionales bacterium | reverse complement strand
CACCATGCCCAGAGCTAAATCCACGCGGATGCGATCCGCCGCAACTTGCGCCTGCACCGGCAACAGCGACCGTAAATGCGCGGATACCGCTCTTAGGGGCGGAGAAGGTTCTTTCGTCACATCGAAGAGACTCTCCGCGAGTGGCACAAGGTACAGATCCCTCGATTGCGCCAATGGATGATTGCGAATCAGTTCGAGCGTTTCCTTCGCTTCGCGTTGACTGCTATCGCGCACCGCGCGCGCGCAGTGAATCACGAGAGACTCAAGTTCGAAGATCGAAAAACCTTCCTCGGGGAACGAGGGCAGGGATCGCACGAGCCCCCGCAGGCTTTCATCGTTCTTCAAATCGAATAGCCCCAACCACAAAAGTGCGTTGCGGGTGAGAAAGACGTCTTCCGCGGTCATGCGATGCACCTGCGAAGACAGATCGAGGTAGCGCAACTGCTGCACGATTTTCTGGACGGGAAACGACTGCGGATCCTGTAACCATTTCCACACCCATAAATACAACCGATCGGCAAATTCGAAGTTGAATCCTTCCTGCCAATCGCCCGGATGCCCGATACCGAGAAGTGATCGCAGACGATAATCCTTGTGAAAGAAGCGGCTCGTGTGAAACAGCGGAAGATCCGAATGCACCGGAGGGCGGAAGCCCTTGTGGTAGGGCAAACTACGCAACCACAACGAGTAATAGTGCGCGCGGCTAGGATCGGGTTTGGCCCCAAGGGCAATCGCTCGGCTGATTTCGCCCGCGCGAAACTCCTTTCGCATCTCGAGCGCCCTAATGTGGTTTTCGGCGGTCGAGCGCAGGGAGCCCTTTTCGCATTCTTGAATCGCCGCCACGGTTTCACCCATGGCCCCGTCGAAGGGAAGCCCGAGATTTTCGAGACAAAGCGTGGCATTCAACCCGCCGCACATCTTCTGCCAGGGCGAATGTGCATGGGCGACGGCGGAGAAAAACCGCTCGAGCGCTTCGGCGTATTCGCCTTTTGAGAACAAGACCATGGCGCCTTCGAAATGCTGATAGAAGTGATCAAGGCAATCGTTCTCCCAACAAAAGGCATCCAACTCCGTGAGAAGTTTTTGTGCCGGAGTAGTGCCGCGGAGCGCCCGGACCAAGGAACAATAAAGCGCGGATACGCCCGTGAGAGCCTGAGGATGCGTTCCGGCCCGAAGGCTGGCTCTCAAGTCATTCACTTGAAAGTCGCCGGCCGGAAGACGCACCGACTGCTTGAGCTGTACGCAAACTGCCATCGCCTTCTCAATTTCCCGATTCAGACGAAACTTCCACCCCTCGTCGATTCGGCCTTGCAGACGACTATCAATTTTCGCCGTCGGGCTCATCGAACTCGGCGAATTCGGCGTAAAACTCGTTCAGCCCTTGAATCTCGAGTGAGATATCGTAAGCGGCGTCCGCGCTGGAGATGCGCTCCATCTCTGGGTAGAGCTTCACAATCGCGTCGTACGCTTTACGCGCGACGGGATAGACCGTCCGACGATCGCCCTTCTTAGCTTGGCTGATAGCGATCACTTCACCGATGACGGGTTCGACGTCGCCAAGCTTTTTCTGCAGGCCTTCGGAAATCGCGAGCTTCCGCATCTGTTTAATGAGCTCTCGCATCTGCGCGTAGGAGCTCTCCGTTATCTGGGTGTAAGGCGAGGCGTCTAGCCCCTTATCCGTCTTGATCTCCTGAACGTTGTTCAAGAGCGCCACGATGGACTCCTTAGTGATGTCCGTTTCAATCTCGCGGAAGAACGCGATCGAGAAATCGTACGCCACAATGAGACGCTGATACTCTTGAAACGTCTTCGCATGACCGTAGCTAGTCTCGTCGATCGACGTAAGCACGCTTTTCGACGCGCTTTTGAGCACGAACAAGCGCGCGAGACTCGGGCGCTCTACGTACGGCTCGATCTGCTCAATGAGCTCGATTTGCTCAGACAGTTTTTCCTTCGCGAGAGTGACTTCATCGTCCGCGAGAACCGGAACTGACACCCAAACCGCCGCCAGAACGCCTGCAAGTAATGTTTTCATGACCCTTCCCTCTTGCAATTTCAGTACTGCCGCTTGTTTCGGCGCGTCAACGTATTATCCCACTTTTTGTTTCTTTGTTTCTCAAGCCTCGTTTGCTTCTCACTTCCGACTCAGTAATTGCCAATTCTCATTGAGACGCTGGAGCGGCGCAGCCTACGCTCGCGTAAACCATTCGGAGGTAAGTTATGAAAAAACTATTGTTGGCAGGGCTGTTACTGGTAGCGGCCAAACCGGTTGTCGCTCATGATCCTTGTTGTGAGATTCGGACTTCGCGACTCGTTGTGTCCAGTCAGGATGTCGTTTTGAGTCCGGGAGAATCCAAAACTTTCTGGGTGCCTGATGGATGGCGCCGCGTGGAACGTATCCATATTGACGCGTATTCGCGATACCGCAGCTCTACGCTCAAAGTGTTGGTCAACGGCAGCACGAAAGACTCGCTTTACGTTCCGACGCACGATCCGAGCTATACCGTCGACATTCACGAAACCACGTCGACGGTTCAACTATGGAACCGCGGCTACGGCGACGTCGTCGTCACCTCGGTCGAAGTGGAAGTGGACCGCGACTGGGTGCGGCCCATCTACCGCGACAAGCCGAACCCTCCACCGGCGCCCCCGGTGGGCCCGATCCCGTTCCCGTCGAAGAATGAAGCATCGAAGTTTGCCCGTCGGGCCGCGGAGCTTGTCGATGGGCTGCGTCCTTACGCGGATCCCGCGACGGAGTTCGTCACCTATCTGATGCCGATCAAGACGGTGGCCGGCCGCGCCCTGGCACAAGCCAATGCTCACGGTCCGGGCTCCGCAGTTACGCGGACCAACCTCGAAGCGCTGCAAAAACAAATCGAGTTTGCCGAACCCTACATCGATGCAACGCTCAAGAAAGATGCGCCATTCGAGATGGTGGTGGAATTGGTGTCTTTGAAAGAGTCTATTAAAGATTACTTAGATTAGTGAAGTCAGAGAGGGGCCGGGCCGAAAGGCCCGGCCCTTTTTTTTATTTCAGCTGCTCGACCGAGATTTCTTGGCGGGAGGTTTCTTCGATCTCCCGCTCTAAGCTCGAACAGAAAACTCGCCACTCTTCATTGACGACCATCTCACCGCGCTTCCAATCGCTTTCAATCTTGCCCCACACGCTTTCGATGGATTTATCCTTACCGTGGGTTGCCATCAATTCGGCCATGAGTCGGTCAAGGTCCGCGGCGGACTTGCGCTTCATATCGTCGACGCGGTTAACGCAACGGGCGTGGAAGGCCAGAAGCTCCTGCACTTCGCCTTCGGGCAACTTGGCGTCGGTCTGGAGCGAGCGAATCGTCTCAAGCAGCTTAGCGTTGAGCTGCTCGGCTTTGGCCACCCAGGTGGTCTGGATAGCGGCTAAGCGCTGATTGAGCCAAGTTCGCTTCTCGTCGAAAGGGGCAAAGAGGGCCCGTTGGCCGGCGACGAAATCACCCAAAAGATCTTCCTTGTCCCATTCCCCCCAGGATGCCTCAAAGCCGCCGCCGCCTTGCCTACCGCCTTGCCATTCAAGGAAAACGCTATCGAAAACCTGGTCGCGGCGGCTCTTGTCTGCGGCGATCGCATAGCGCGCGTCATTGGCCAAATGATCGGGGGTGTAACCTTCGCGCAAACCAGCATCGAAGAAGTGTTTCATCTTGGTGAGAGTGGATTCGCGGGCGGAGATTTCGCCGGTAATTTTGGACTCTTGTTCGGAAATGAAGTTCTGGATTCTGCGGTGGTAGCTTTCCAGTTCGGCCATGGACCGCTCCTTCACTATCGGCTCGGGTTCTTTTTCAATTTCCCCCCGGCGATCTTGGTACCATTTTTCGGAACGCGCTTTGATCCTGGCGAGCCAACCGTCCACCCACTCTCGCTTGATACCGTCGATGATGGACTGCTCTTCGGCCGCAATCTGGGCGTAGCGGTGTTCCATATCGGCACGGTGCCGAGCGACGAAGGAATCGGCCGTGCGCGGGTCGATCCGGGGACTGAACTCCAACA
>JALHOQ010000270.1:1024-4052 GCA_022842925.1 Bdellovibrionales bacterium | reverse complement strand
CTTCTAAGACTAGTCGAATCATGCGTTTAGACACACGACCCCTCGATCAATTGCGCCCCGTCCACATTCAACCCGAAGTCATTCGCTACGCCGAAGGCAGCGTCGAAATCGCGATGGGCTACACTCGCGTTCTGTGCACGGCTTCCGTTGAAATGAATGTTCCCAAGTGGATGAGTGGAAGCGGCAGCGGATGGGTGACGGCCGAGTACGGTATGCTCCCCCGCTCCACGCACACGCGAATCACCCGAGACAAAGCCATGAATTCCGGGCGCACCCAGGAAATTTCGCGTCTACTCGGGCGCTCTCTGCGAGCGGCCGTGGATTTGAAGGCGCTCGGCGAAAAATCGATTCAAATCGATTGCGATGTTTTGCAGGCCGATGGCGGCACCCGCACCGCCGCCATTACCGGCGGATTCTGCGCTCTCGCTCTCGCTCTTAAATTTATGAAGAACCAAGGCGCCATCAGCACCATTCCGCTGAAAAACTATGTCGCGGCCATCAGCGTGGGGCTGCTCAACGGCCAAGCGCTTCTCGACCTGAATTACGACGAAGATTCAGCCTGCCAGACTGATATGAATTTTGTGATGACCGACACCGGTGATTTTGTCGAGGTGCAGGGCACCGCCGAAGGTGGCGCGTTTAGCAAAAAGCAGATGGACGAAATGGCCGCGTTCGCCGCTCAAGGCTGCCGGCAATTGTTCACAAAGCAGGCGGAGATTGTGGGTTCGTTTTTTCCGCTAAAGCCCATGTGATGAGCACCCAACTCTGGGTGGCGACCACCAACGCGGGCAAGCTGACTGAGTTTAAAAACCTGATGAGTGATCGGTGCGAGATTCACGCCGCAGGGGAAATGAGTTTCTACTCTAGCCCCCCCGAAACCGGAAAAACCTTCGAAGACAACGCCCGTATTAAGGCCCGCGCTTTAAAATCCTTAAAGCCGGGAATTTGGGTCGTGGCCGACGACAGCGGACTTGAGGTGGAGGGCCTGGGTGGCCTGCCCGGCATCCATTCCGCCCGTTATGCGGGCGACAAGGCCTCGGACCGCGAAAACGTGGCCAAGCTGCTTAAGATGTTGCAGATTCGCTCCCCCGGAAACCGCAAGGCCCAGTTTCGCTGTGTCTTTGTGGCTTATGATCCCGATGGCGGTGAGCACAAAATCGAGGGTTTGGTTACAGGACAGATTGCCTCTTCTGCCCAGGGAACGAGCGGATTCGGGTATGACCCCATCTTTATTCCCGAAGGGCATGACAAAACCTTCGCTCAATTGGGTCTCGCGGTAAAAAATCAATTTTCACACCGAGCCAAGGCCATTCGAGAATTAATGGCCTTGATGCGGCTGTGATACTGAGCTAAGTTTCCCCCTCACAATGACAAGAATGAAAATCTTCTCAGGCAACTCGAATATGGAGTTCGCGCGCAAGGTCGCCGAGGCCGCTGGTGTTGAGCTTGGTCACTGCGACATCGGCCGCTTTGCCGACGGCGAAGTGCAAGTCGAAATTCACGAGAGCGTACGCGGATGTAACGTCTTTCTCATCCAGAGTACGCACCCGCCGGTGAATGAGAATTACATGGAGTGTTTTATGCTGCTCGACGCGCTTAAGCGTGCGTCGGCTGCTGAAATCACTCTCGTCATGCCCTATTACGGCTATGCTCGCCAGGACCGCAAAGTCGCTCCCCGAGCCCCCATCAGCGCCAAGTGCGTGGCCGAGCTCTGTGCCACCGCGGGCGCCAATCGCCTGGTCGTGGTGGATTTACATGCTTCCCAGATTCAAGGCTTTTTTAACGGCCCGGTCGACCACCTTTTCGCCATTCCTACCCTGGCCCGCGCCTGGCGCGAAGAAATGGGTTACGGCGAGCAATTTGTTTGCGTCAGCCCCGATGCGGGGGGAGTGGAACGGGTACGGGCCTTTGCCAAGCGAATTGAATCCTCAATCGCCATCATCGATAAGCGCCGCACCGGTCCCAATGAGGCGAAAGCTTTCCATTTAATTGGCGACGTTAAAGGCAAAACAGCTGTAATTTTAGACGATATGATCGACACGGCCGGAACCCTGGTTCAGGCGGTTGACAGCCTGCTTAACAATGGGGCAAAACGTGTTTTCGCTGTGGCTACCCACCCTGTTTTATCCGGTCCCGCCCTCACGCGTTTGCAGGAGAGTGGTGTGGAAAAAGTATGGGTCACCGACACGATTCCGCTAAAGGAAGCCGCCAAGAACTCACCTAAATTCAAGGTGGTCTCCGTGGCGCCGGTAGTGGCCGAAGCGATTCGCCGGATTTATACATATGATTCGGTTAGTGCATTGTTTGATAACTGATTTGATATCTAAAGAGACGCGAAGTAAGAAAGAAAGACCTAAGGAGCAAGAACATGTCCACTCAAGAATTAAAAATCAGCGCCAACGCTCGCCAGCCTGGTAAAGGCGTGGCCCGTGGGCTCCGCAAAGGCCGCTTCGTTCCCGCGATCGTTTACGGACCGAAGACTAAGCCGCTCTCCATTTCGATCGCCGAGAACGACGCCGTTAAATACGCCCGCACCGGTTTCGAAAACTCGATCTTTACATTCGCGTCGCAGGATTCGACTCTGAACGGTCTTAAAGTTCTGCGTAAGACCATGGACATTCACCCAGTCTCGCGCCGTCCGGTGCACATGGACTTCTTCGCTCCCGACATGACGCAAAAAGTACGCGTCAACGTCGAAGTGCGTTTGGCCGGCAAGGCCCGCGGTATCGGCGAAGGCGGTCTCGTGACCCAGGTTCGCCGGGAAGTCGAAATCGAGTGCTTGCCGCTCGAGATTCCGCAGTTCTTCGAACTCGATATTTCGGACCTCGATATCAACGCTTCGATGCACGTGTCCGACATTAAGTTCCCTGAGAACCTAAGAGTCATGACGAGCATGGATGAGACGATCGCCTCTTGCGCCGAAGTTAAAGAGGAAGCGATTGTCGCTCCCGTGGTTGCCGAAGGCGCTGCTGCCGAAGGTGCCGCTGCCGCTCCCGGTGCGGCCGCCGCAGGGGCTGCACCTGCGGGT
>JALHOQ010000270.1:0-1014 GCA_022842925.1 Bdellovibrionales bacterium | reverse complement strand
CGAAGAAGTAATTTACTGGTGGCCGGATGAAGCTGATCGTTGGATTGGGCAATCCTGGCCCCAAGTATGGACTGACCCGTCACAATATCGGATTTATGATAGTCGATGTGCTGGCCGATGCCTCGGGCCAGCCGATTCATTGGAAGAACGAGTTCAAAGGCGAAACCGCAAAAATCAATATTGGGCACACACCTGTTTTACTGTGCAAGCCGCAGACTTTTATGAATCTGTCGGGTGAGGCCGTGCAGCCACTCGTCCATATGTATAAAATCGCGCTCGAAGATATCCTGGTCATACACGATGAAATCGACATCCCGTTCGGCGAAGTCCGCTTTCAGTCGAAGCGCGGGGCTGGCGGCCACAATGGCATCAAAAGCTTGCATCAAATGCTGGGCAGCGATGACTACGGTCGGTTGCGCGTGGGCGTCGGCCGCCCACCGGTATATGTGAACGATGCCGGTGAAAGAACCGGACCGACCATGGAAGTGCATGCATGGGTACTTCAGAATTTCACTAAAGATGAGCAGCACAAATTGCGGGAAGATTTATTTTCCCATTACGTCGACGCTGTCGACACCTGGGTTGAGAGTGGGCTTGGCCCCTCCTCCACCAAGTTCAACCGGCCGCGTGAAGCGTCAGGCCAGGAGAAATAAGATATGGGATTGAAATGCGGAATCGTAGGCCTGCCCAATGTGGGCAAAAGCACGCTGTTTAACGCTTTAACCTCGAACAAAGCCGAGGCCGCCAACTATCCCTTCTGTACGATCGACCCAAACGTCGGCGTCGTCACTGTGCCCGACGACCGTATGGAGAAGATTTCGCAATATGTGAAACCGAAGTCGCAGGTGCCGACCGTGATCGAGTTCGTGGACATCGCGGGTCTGGTGGCGGGCGCGTCTCAAGGCGAAGGTTTGGGCAATAAATTTTTGTCGAACATTCGCGAGACCGACGCCATCATTCATGTTGTGCGCTGCTTTGTGGATCCGAACGTGGTGCATGTGAGCGGCGGCGTGG
>JALHOQ010000269.1 GCA_022842925.1 Bdellovibrionales bacterium | reverse complement strand
CTTCCCGGTCAGAGGGTGGATGGCCACGGTCCAAGTCTCGTTCTTCATGCCTTTTATGTGAATGGCGGCCTCATCGGTCAGTCCTTGCGGAAGATAATGGATAAAAGCTTTGCCTTGATTGACGGGATTTTTAAGCCGGTTCAGCTCCACGCGGTCGAACCTTAATCCACCGGGGAGGGGCGACTTTTGTTTGATCAAGCTGGTGTCGATCTCGAAGCCCTTTGGGTCCTTTTTCTTTTCGGGATCGCTTTCCTTATCGCGCTCCAACGCCTTTTCCTCTTCGGTCTCGCTCAACACGAATTTGGCGTTGCCTCTTTCGACCCAGTAGAGATGCTCGGTCTTTTTTGATCCGTCACCGGGTACGCCCATATCGATCACCAGCCGATAGACGACTCCCTGCAATTTGGCGCGGTTGTGGAGTTCCCGGCTGAGAACGGTGAAGTTGCGTAGGAATTTCTTCGTATCGGAATTGCGGTTTCCGATGTAGGTCATAGCGGTCCCGAGCGTCGCGGCTATAATTGCCGTGACGATCATAATCTCCACTAATGTTAAACCGGCCGAGTTCTTCAATGAACCTCCGTGCCTTTACACTAGCAGATGGTGGGGACGGCTACAAATTTTCCGAGCTGATGTCGGCGGCGTCGCCCGATCCGCCTTCGCGTCTGTCGGAGCCCAGGCTTCTTAATACGTAGGCGTTGCCTTGAGATTCATACGCAAACTCGCCGTTCCACGGATCCCGATTCACTTTTTTCAAGTACGGATCGGGGCCCCAGTTCGAGCAAGACGGCGGCGCGGTGACGAGTGCGTTTAAGCCTTCTTCCGTCGTGGGATAGCCGTTGCAATCGGTAAAATACATATCCAAAGCTTTGCCATATTCACCTATCTGAATTTTGGCTTGGCGGATTTTGGCGGTCTTAAGTCGACCCATCACTTGGCCCGCCAGAATAGCGGCGATCGATCCCAAGATTACGAGCACGATCATAATCTCGAGTAGGGTCATACCTTTGTTGTTGCGGATCATGAAATCTCCTTCATCAAACTTCAAAACGCTTCAGATAAATTTTTAAACTATCCACCCAAACTCGACAATTGAATCATAGGCACCATGATCGAAAAAACAATAGCGCCGATAACGCATCCCATTATAATAATCATCAATGGTTCAAGCAGAGAGGTCAGTCCGTCGACCGCAGTCTTAACTTGAAAATCATAAGATTCGCTCACCTGTAGTAGCATGTTTTCGAGTTCGCCGGTCTTCTCGCCGATGTTGATCATGTGAATTACGATCGGGGGAAACTGACCGGACTTTTTGAGCGGGCCCGAGATCGATTCCCCTTCTGAGATATTATCGCGGGCGATATCCACGGCCTGAGCGAGCACTTCATTGTCGACCACGTTGCGCACGATCGTCATGGCGGACAACATCGGTACGCCTCCCGTAAGCAGAGTACTCAGCGTGCGGGTGAAGCGACTCACGGCAATAATTCGCCCGAGCTTGCCCACGATCGGAAGCTTTAAAAAAATCGCGTCCCACTGGGCTCGCCCGGCCGGCGTATTCTTCCAATTTTTAAACAGGAGAACGGTGACCAGCGTAAAGGCAATCAGGGCGTACCAGTAGTTAATAAATATGTTGCTGATGTCGATGATCAGGACCGTGTACCACGGCAGCTTCAACTCGGGCGAGGATTCGAAAACTAGGATCATCTGGGGAATTACATATACGAACAGAATCGCCAACATGATCATGGTGAAGACCATCATCAAGATCGGATAGAGCATGGCGGAGCGAACTTTCGACGAGAGCGCCGTCTGGGATTCCTTAAATTCGGCGAGGCGAATCAAAATAGAATCCAGCGTACCTGAGCTTTCGCCGGCTTCGCACATGGTGACGTAAATCTTATCGAAAACTTTGGGGTACTTGGTCAGCGCTTTATGCAGCGAACCACCCTCATTCACCGCGTTCTTAATGTCGGCCACCACCATCGACAAGAACGGATTCTCGACTTGATCCGAAACAGCGGCGAGAGCATCGACAAGAGGGATGTTGGCTTTGATCAGAGTGGCCAGCTGACGGGTCATCATGGAAAGTTCGGCTACGCCCACGCTTTTTTGCGAACCCTTGCGGCTGCTGTCGGTTCGCGTAACTTTACGGGAGCGATCTTTTAGATCGGTGACGAAGATTCCGTCTTTCTTAAGTTTGACTCGGGCGGCGCGCACGTTTTCGGCGTCAATATCGCCTCTGACGTTGTTCCCTTTGTTGTTCAGGCCGCGGTACTCAAATATCGGCATGGCGGTTTACATATCCATTTGGGTGCTGGTCAGCAGTTCTTCAATCGTGGTGATGCCCGCTAAAACTTTTTGGATCCCATGATCGCGGAAGGTGATCATTCCGGACTTAATCGCCTCGCGTTTGATCGTGGCGCCGTCTTTGCGCTGCATGATCAGCGAGCGGATTTCGTCGTTGATCATCATCAATTCCTGAATTACCGAACGGCCAATATAGCCTTTCTGATTGCAGTGATTGCAGCCCACGGCTTTGTGAACCATGGCGCCGCGGACCTGTTCGCGAGTCAGCTCCAGCGACCGCAATTCCACGTCGGTCGGGATATGACCTTCTTTGCAATGCGGGCAGAGCACGCGCACCAGACGCTGGGCGACCACGGCCATAAGGGATGTGGCGATTAGAAACGGTTCACAACCCATATCAATCAAGCGCGGGAACGCTCCTGCGGTGTCGTTGGTGTGCAGGGTGGAGAGCACCAAGTGACCGGTTAGAGACGCATTGATGGCGATCTCCGCCGTTTCTAAATCTCGAATTTCACCGATCATCACCACATCCGGATCTTGACGCAGAATGGAGCGTAGCCCGCTGGCGAAGGTGAGGCCGATTTTGGAATTCACCTGAATCTGGCCAATGCCGTGGATTCGTTGTTCGACCGGGTCTTCGACGGTGATGATGTTGATGTCGGGTTTGTTGATCTTGCTGACCGCCGCGTAAAGCGTGGTCGACTTACCGGAACCGGTGGGGCCGGTGACCAGCATAATTCCGTAAGTTTTAGTTAAGATGCTGTCGAGCTTCACCAGGGAGTCTTGCGAGAAGCCGAGTTGCTCGAGCTCCAACACCACGTTGCTTCTGTCCTGAAGACGCATCACCAGACGCTCGCCAAAGGCGGTCGGCACGGAGCTCAAACGAACATCGATATCTTTTCCGGCCAGTTTCAGCGGAATGCGGCCGTCTTGGGGGAGTCGCTTTTCGGCGATGTTCAAGTTGCCCATCACTTTAATACGGGAGGTGATGGCATTTTGCAGTTTCTTCGGTGGCTTGAAAATATCAAAGAGCACGCCGTCGATCCGGAAGCGCACGACCATGTCGCGTTCATACGGTTCTACGTGAATATCGGACGCTTTTTCTTTCACCGCGCGAAACAGCAGCGTGTTGACTAGCTTGATCACCGGCGCGTCGTCGTCGCCGCCATCGAGAAGATCGATGACGGGATCGTCTAGATCGAGATCTTCGCTTTCGATATCGTCGAGGCCTTCGAGGGCCGCGGTCGACTTTTCGTACACACGGTTGATGGCGTCTTGAATGCGCGAAGACGTGGTGGCCAGAGGATGGATGCGCTTGCCGAATTTCACACGCAAGTCTTCGAGCGCCTTATGATTGATCGGATTGGTGGTCAATACGACCACGCGGTCAGGCTCCTCTTTGAAGGGCAAAACTTCCTGCGTCTTGGCGTAGTTGATCGGGATGCCCCGCACGATATCGACGGCGATGTCATTGATCGGGATGTCCTTAATAAAATCGATACCGAGATGTTTGCAAAGTTCGGCCAGAGCTTCTTCCGGCGTATTGAAGGTGAGCTTGCTTAATGTCTCGGACAGCGGAGTGCCCCGCGCGCTCGGACTTCGCATCAGCACGGCCAGCTGATCGTCGCTGAGACTGGTGCCTTTTTTTATGAGAGTTTCAAATGTTACGGCCATCCCTAACTACAGAGAGTACAGGAAGGCGTAAGGCCGAACAAGGTTCCTTTGTCCTATATGTGTGTTCAACCAACCTGGATGAAAGGCCAGTCGATC
>JALHOQ010000268.1 GCA_022842925.1 Bdellovibrionales bacterium | reverse complement strand
CTCCCAATCTCAATTTTCCATTTTAAATTCTTCTTCCATTGCCCCTGAAACCACTCGGCTCCGCGGGCGATATCATCCCCGCCCATTTTGCTGAACTTAAATTCCTTGGGCGGCGTTGAGTTCTTCTTTAAGCGTGCCTTCGCAACCTTGGGCTCAAATTTTAGGCAGGGGACGCGGTCCATAAGATTGGCGGGAAGGCTGGGGCATCCTGGTGGAGTAAAGGTGTCGAACAGGCGTTTAAACTGGGGGAAGTCGACGGACTTCACTAGCGCTTCGCGCACCTCGGGCGAGTCATTCAGTTGCGGTCCGAAGCCAATGTAATCGAAGCGGGCCATGGGGAACTGGCGAAAGCCGGGCTTCGTGCGCAGGCGCGGAATCTCAGCCGCCGTAATCCGGCGGAGAAAGGTCATCTTACCGCTCTCGAATAAAGTGATCGCCGTGGAGTCGTGGTCGACAAAAAACACGCGGGCTTCTGGACGATTTCTTCGCACATGATAGTGTGGATTGTTTTGCAGCTGGATCCAGCCGCCATTTCTCCACTCTTTTATTTGATAAGGTCCGCTGGTCACTTGATCGGTGACGCGGTTTTTACCTAAATAGCCGCCCGGGGGCAGCGGCGAGAGGGCCGGATGGATCAGTTTGAATTCGAATTCTGGGTCCTCTTCCTCGAGCTCGATTTTCAAAGTCAGCGGACCTTCGGCGGAAACGCCGAGCTGTTCGATCGGTTTCTCTTTGCGCCAGATCGCGCGCGCGTTCTTAAGCGAGAATAGCACGTCGGCCTGCGGGCTCGCCAGAGCCGGATCAATCAGCCGGCGAAAGGCGGCGACATAATCGGCGGCCGTGATGGCCGCACCGTTGCTCCATTTGCCATCGGGCTGAAGCTGGCAAACCAGATTGGACCCCTGCCTCCGGCAGTCTTTGGCGCCGTCCGCAATTAAACCTTTCTCATCATGAAAGCGGTAGAGCCCTCGGTATACATTGAAAAACAGGTAGTTGCCCGAAGCGGAACTGGTGAGTTGCGGATCGAGGTTATGGGGCTCACTAAAGAGATGGAACGAAAACACGTCCGACTGGGCGAACGCCGGGTGGACCAAAAGGCTTATGAGTAAGGCGGAGATCCATTTCTTCACCCGCCCGGTGTAACATGTCTCAGTTTGAGACGGAAGGTTCAAAAAAGGGCAAACTGAGCGTAAAGTTTAACTAGACTCAAGTCGATACGGAAATGATATGAAAACCCTGCGCTGGCTCGCTTTATCTTTAATCGGTGTTGTGATGGTGACTCAGTTCACTAATTGCGGCAATTATGCCGAGCCCGCGGTCTATTCGTCCGCCAGCGCGATCACGACCTGCGACGACGACTGTATTACGGAATCTGTGGATGACTTGTCTATAAAGGCCAATACCGGCACCACGGCCGAGTATGGCGTGACTGTCGATATCGGCGAATTCAATTTGGGTGGCGACTGCAATGAAGGTGGCTTCCCCATTAACGTGGTTCGCTGGGAACTTTATCAAGTTGGCCGGGCTGCGGCCGTGAGAACGAGCGATATGCTTGGAACCGGCGGCACGGGCACGCAAGCCAATACGCTGTGCGCGAACGGGCGCTTTCAACTTTATGTGTTTTTGGGATCGATCACCGAGGATCCGGTGAACCGCCAAGGCCTCGGCATCGCCGGTGGCGGGCGCGGGGCTCATGAGCTGTGGATTGAAATCCGCGCGCGCACTCCGGCCGGCACCGATCAGATTAACAACCTCAGCGGCCGCAGCCGCATATCACTCATTCCGCTGTAAATTTTTGGTTTCAGAAAAGAACTTTTGAAAGCGGGGGATTGCATCCACGCTTAAATCGGGAAACGCGTACCGGGTTAACGGAAAGCGGCGTAAGGCCTCCGCCTTTTGTAGCGGCGCGATCGAATCGAGATGGTGCAGGCTCGAGTGCACGACACTGCCGCCCAGTCGTTGATGCAGGTCGAGAGCTTGATCGCTTGAAATCAGGTGATTGATCAGTTTTAAGGCCACGTTCGGGTGTTCGCTCTTAGAACCGATGGCATAAAGCCCCACTTCGACGGTGCCGCCATCGGTCGGGAGCCAGAATCGATAAGGCGAAGTTTCGCCAACTAGGCGGGCCACGTGGGACAGTGGGATTTGGATCCAATCCACCTTGCTCGTAATCGCTTCGGCCGCGATCGCGTTCGGCGTCGGCTCATAGATTTGCGCGACGGATTGCATGAATTTGCGCAAATCCGTGTCCAAACTTTTGCTTTCTGAATCCTGAAGGCGCTCTTCGATTCTAACCCCGTTGCGCGAAAGCATATTGAGCACGTTTAGGTGATCGCCCCAGAGCGAAACTTTCTTGGACTGCATGGTCTGTTTCCAGGAAGCGGCCTGACCCTCGCCCTTGCCGAAAAACCCATAGAGATTCCAGTAAACCGGCACGGAGTAATGCGAATCGGGGTCGTAGGGCAGGTGGAGAAAATCGACGGAGATAAATTTGCTGTTCTCAAGCGAGGCGTAGTCATGTTTTTTAAGCCATTGGCTGGTCACGAGGCTTTTTAATAGCAGGGAGCTGGTGCAGATTACGTCGATCTTCCCATCGGCATTGGCCATTTGGCGCAGGAACTCGCTGGGGTTTGCGTAGGTGAACTGTTGGATGGGGATCTGATGTTGGGCGGAGAATTCGCGAAGTACCGCGTCGGGCAACCAATTTTCAGCGCAAAGGACCCTCAGAGGAGGATTCTTGCTGATGGCCCGCTGTTGCTTCGTATGCGACCAAAAACCCCAGGCGATTCCGGTCGTAAAGCAGACCAAACTCGCGACTATAATGTGCTTATACATCTTCTTCACACTTCTATGTTAGAAGTCGAGTATCTCCGGGTCAAAGGCCACTTGAATCTGCGCGCCTTGTTGGGGCGTAAATCCGCTGTTAAAGACGATGCTGTTCGTGGGCTGCTCATAAAACCAGCCTTCAGTCGGCACCACGGACCCGTTTACGCGAACCACGATGGTGGAAGGAATGGGCTTTTTGTTGCCGAGGCTGAATTTAGTCGACAGCTGAACGATCTGCTCCGCGATGGAAGCCAACTCTGTGGCGAAGTTTCCGCAGATACTGCCTTTCTTCCCACCGGTGGCATCGGCCAGCTGCTGCACGCGCACGCCGATCCGCTGGGCACCGTTAAAAATTGAGTTGAGGCAGGCTTGGTCGGGCACAGAGATGGTGTTGACGTTGTAGCGTCGAGTGGCGCCGGAGGTGCCTGTTACCGCGTCGAGCAGCGAAACATAATAGCTCACGGGAGTAAGCTGATTGACGTAACTATTATAAGACGTGGTCGCCGGATTAGAAAAATCATCTTCATCCGTAAGGAGAATCACGGCGAGAAAGCCATCGTTACGCACAAAACCGGCATTGTGCTGGCTGAGCAACGTTTGCTCCATGGCCTGAAACATACGTTCATCGCCGCGTCCGTTTACACCGAGCATGGCGTTGATCACGAAGTTTTGATGCAAATTGGGAGTCGAGGGCGTGAGAACAAAGAACCCCGAGTGTGAATTGCCGACGCCGTCGCGGAACTTGCCCTTCATCGACTGAATCTGGCCTTCATAATAAACAGGCTTGGGGTTCTGATTGTAGTAGTTGTTCCACAGCGGTGATTGCGCCAGGTAGGCGTCGGACGCGTTGACCCCGATTTGGAAGTCGAACGCTTTTTCGGTGAATTTATTGATAAAAGACGGGAAGTTCGTCGCGAGGTTTTGCTGCGATGATGCCATGGAGCCTGAATTATCGACGATCCATAGGACGTCGATCTTTGTGTTCACAGTGCTGGATGCCTGGTTGAAAGTTTCTCCATCCGCATTCAGCGAATAAGAGGAGTCCCCGTTTCCGCAGGCTGTTTGTAAAGTGGCTGCGGCCATGAACAGTAACCAATTTAACTTTCTCATAAGGTCCCTGCCTTCGTTTTGATCTTATCGATCTACAAACTTATCGACGTAGGTCCAGGTTCGGCTGCAATATTGGACTTTAAAGACAATTGGACAGGGGTTGAGACACTTGTTTAAAAAAAACTGTCGGCAGGATCGACACTGTCTCTAACAGAGACT
>JALHOQ010000267.1 GCA_022842925.1 Bdellovibrionales bacterium | reverse complement strand
AATGCCACGACCGAAACACGTCAGGCCGTAACAAACCTAAATAATTACCTTGAAACTCTGAGTGCCTCCGTCGAACAGATAGAAAGTCAGATCGCGGCCCTGCAGACCTCCGCCGAAATGACGGATTTAAACGTTGCCCAGCAGCGAGACAATGAACGGGCCGCATTGCGAGCCGAACTCGCCAGTCTACAGATTCAGTTATCCGATTTACAAACCGATCTGGCCTACTGGCGCTCCCGGCAATCCGCTCAGTTCGATTCGGCTCAAAGAAACGCCCGCATGGAACAACTGCAGCGGGAAATTCGGCAGCAACAGCAGCGCGTTCGTCAGTGACAAAGCCGTCCAGCTTCTGGCATGTCCTTAACCATGATCCCCTTTCATCAGACGAGTTACCTGACGCAGGTTCGGCGTCTCAAAAACCTGGCCCGCGCGGCGCTCAAGAGCTATCCGATTTTAGTTCAGTCGCTCGAATTCATTCACCATGGCGAGAACACCACTTTCAAAGTGACCGCTCGAAACGGCCGAAGGTATCTGCTTCGCGTGGCGCGCCACGATTACCACACGCTCCCCGCGATGAAAGAGGAGATGAAGTGGCTCGCCCGAATCGCCACCCGAGGTATTGTTCCGGTGCCCAATCCGGTGCGCTCAAAGAACGGTCAGCTGGTGGAGAGTGTGGAAATGCCGGGCGTGGGATTGCGCCGGTGTTGCATTTTTGAATGGATCGACGGCCACTTCATAGAGAAGTCGCTCACACCCCAGATCATGTTTGATCTCGGTCGCATCCTGGGACTCTTGCAAAAGACGGCTCCCAAGTCTCGTCATCGCCGATACTGGACAGCGGATGGATTGGTGGGCCCGACTCCTAAATTTGGTCCCGTGCACACGTTGATAGGCGTACCTAAAACCAAGAGCGCCGCCATCGAGCGCGCGCGCAAGCTGGTTTACCGCAAGTTGCGCGCCTTCGAGCGACGCTATCCTGAGCGACAAGGGTTGATTCACGCGGACGCTCACTTCGGAAATATTCTTAAGTTCCATTCCGGACTGGGCATAATCGACTTTGACGATTGCGGCGTCGGCTTTTTTGCCCACGACTTGGCTATTCCGCTTATTTCGGCCGAGTACATGTTAGGAAAGAAACGCCGACGTGAACTGCCGCAGTATAGACAAGCCCTGATCGACGGCTATTCCAGCGTGGCGAGCTGGAGTAAGGCGGATGAGCGGATACTAGAACAACTGATTCCCGCTCGCAAAATCATGATGCTCGGCTGGTTGAATTCTCGAGCCGACAATCCCCGCCTAAAAAAGCATCTCAAAGGCTCGGCGAACCGCACACTTCGCTATTTGCGCTCCATCGGGCTTGCCGACTGACGGGTTCGCGGAGTTTAATCGAAGGATGAGTAAGATGATTTTTCTGTTTCTCTTTGTTTTCGGCTTCGCCGCTCACGCGCAAACTTGGATTTCAGTTGAGGGCGATTTGACCTGGCAAAGTCGCAATGATCAGCGCGTTCCCGGTGAGGGCGGCGGCGATTTTTCAATTTCCGATTTCAAGTCAGGCCCATTTCCCGCCTACCGGCTTTACGCCGGACATATCTGGAACGACCGCCATGAGCTGCGGGCTCTTTATGCCCCTCTGGCAATTGACGTCGACGGTCAGCTCGATCAAGCCACGCTTTTTCAGGACTCCACTTTCGCCGCTGGGACCGAAACCACGGCCTACTACAAGTTCAATTCCTATCGCCTGACTTATGCCTATCATTTCGAACAATGGGGTGAATGGAAGCTGGCGCTTGGTTTTACCGCTAAGATTCGCGATGCGGAGGTGCGGCTAACACAGGGGAATCTCTTTGAAAGCAAAAAGAATGTGGGGTTCGTTCCACTTTTGAATTTTCAGGCCGTTCGCAGCTTAGGAGAGAGTTGGCGGTTTCGCTTTGATATGGACGGACTCGCCGCCCCGCAGGGCCGAGCCTTCGATATTGCACTTTTTCTTGAACGATCTTTGGCTCCGAGTTGGTCGGCCTTTGTCGGCTACCGCACCATCGAGGGCGGCGCCGACAACGACAAAGTCTATAATTTCGCCTGGATTCATAAGGCCGTACTCGGCGCTCGCGCCGAGTTTTAGGCCAGGTCAATTTACTGGGCCGCTCGGGCAATAATCGTCTCTTGGAACATCAGCTCAGAGCCGGTCTTTTCGCCGCTCTTATTGTAGAAACTCAACAACGGTGCCGACTCAATATTGTCGACCCGGCCTTTTAAAACGCCGTCCACGAAAATGTCGATTTGGCCGCCCGCCACTTCACGCAGAATCATGTCCTGAACTCGTTTATCACTTTCGAATACCTCGATGCGCGACTCCCGCAGATGGGTCTCGGGTGACAGAGTATGTCGGGCCACAAAACGCCGACCTTCTTTATTAAATTCAAATGTCCCCTGGCTCACTCGACCCTGCCAAAAATCGATTGTGTTGAAGATCACGGCGTCAATGAGCATAGTCGCCACGAATACGAACGACGTCAGGATGTAAAGAACGCAGCGGATGATGATCTGCTGACGATTGACGAAACGAGCATAGTCGCGCGTCAGCTTCCAGCCACCCGAGGCGCATCCCGTGCTTACGCTCACCAGCCAAGCCGACCAGATTGCTGTGCCGATCATTCCCCATTTTTTGAATTGCATCGTTCCCTCCCTGTTTACGACCTTTTTAGGGTAGCGAATCGGTTACTTTCTGTCATAGAATTCTGGGAACATGGTCGTTAGTCTAACTCTTGGGGGAATTCCAAATGCACAAACTGAAAACGCTGACGCCCACGATCGCGCGCTATCTTATGGGCTTAATCTTCTTTCTATCGGGCGCGGCGGGGCTGTTTAACCTTGTGCCCCCGCCGACCGATCTGCCACCGAATCTTCAGACCTACTTCACCGGTTTAATGGCTGCGGTTTACTTTATGCCGCTGCTGAAGGCGACCGAGATGATCTGCGGGCTTCTGCTTCTCGTGGGCTATGCTCCCGCATTGGCCCTAGTGATTCTCGCGCCGATCACGGTCAATATCTTTTTCGTGCACGCTTTTCTCACGCCCGGAGTGAAGGAATTGATTCTGCCAGTCGTGATGGTGATTCTTCACGTGTTCGCCGCCACCGCTTATTGGCGCGTGTATCGGCCCTTATTCGGCCGTTGACAGGAGACTTGGGGGGACATAGTTTTCGGCCATGTCCTTTCGCGCGGCCCGCTCCTTTTTTAAGACGGCCTTCCTGGTCACTCTGCCCGCGGCAATCTCGTTGTGGTTGAGCTACCGGCTTTTTCATATGGGTATGACCGAAAAAAGTCTCGTGGCCTGGGTGGTTCTTTTCCTAGCTTCGCCGTTTACTATCTTGTTTACGTTTTTGGCCCTCGCCTTTAATGGACTGTCTATGCTGGCGGCGCTCTTTTATTTTTTCGGCCGGCGTTCTGCCCAGTTTCGCGTGTTCACCAATCTTGGGAGCATGGAGGACATGTTCATTCGCCGCGAACCGCCGCGCGATGTGACACCCACGGGGCCGAAGGACGTCACTCCCCGCCACATGCACTTACTAAAAGAAACTGATTTCGAACGCTGAAGTTCTGTGCCTACAATTAAAGAATGGAAAATAGAATTCAGCTGCAAGTGAGGCGCAGGGTACAGGTGATCCCCGACCGCGTGTTCGGCGCACTAACTGATCCGATGCGGGCGAAGCGGTTTATGTTCGCCACCGACAAGGGCAAGATGACTCGGGTTGAGATCGAACCTAAAGTCGGCGGCAAGTACGTTTTTGTCGAACAACGCGACGGTGCGGACGTCGAGCACCTGGGAGAAATTGTCCGCATTGAGCGGCCGCGTATACTCGAGTTCGATCTGCGGGTGGAACAATATTCGGAGCACGCTGACCGAGTTTGCATCGAAATCGAGAACCTCGGACATTGGAGCGAGGTTGTCGTCACCCATCATATGCATCCCGACTTCGCGGACGATATAAAGATTATGGAAGCGGGATGGAAAGAGCTTCTTGAGAAGCTGGCCAAGACGGTTGAGTAGTTAAAAACTGGCCGACTTGCCTGTTGGCAAGTCGTGCCGAAGCTTTTGTTTTGGCTGGGAAATTGCTTTTAGCTAAGACATGTCACCGAAACCACCTTCAAATGATCCCCCCTGTCCGCGCTGTCCGAACGGCGGAGATCTTGT
>JALHOQ010000266.1 GCA_022842925.1 Bdellovibrionales bacterium | reverse complement strand
ACCATGCGCAACGTCTTTGCCATTTGGTCGCGGCCCGTGGCCGTGGCTACAGTCATGGACGGCGAGCCGAAGATCGTGACCTTTGATGGGACCGATTTCAAACACCAGTCGCTCTCTTCGCTCCCGGCCACCGACAAGAACGGCAAAGAGGGCGGGAACGAGTAGGAAGTCATTCCCCTCGACGCCCAAAAAGTTGGTGGAGTTCCACGCGGGTAGAGGAAGATCGAAACATCACAAATGAATTGTCGTGAGTCCGAAGGATATGGGCCTTTGACAAAGGGACCGGGATAGAACTCAAGATTGTCAATGTGTGCGGGTCCACTATATCTAACCGCTTCGGCTCGTGGTTGGCGAGAACGAGGCGACCAAGGGGATCTCGTATCCACTCTGAGAACGGATTATCGAGCTGCTCCCGCGGAATCACGCGATAGGTCCCATCTCCGTCGTTTCCGAACTGATAGATCTTGTAGCCGTTGATTGGATCTTCATCGTGATTGTGCACGGCGATTGAAACCCACGGAACTCCCACCTCATCGACTGCGAGCTGCAGTGGGGCCAATGGGTTCGAATCGTGAAACGGCGCCTCGAGTACCCTTGCACCGGGTTTAGAAATCTCCAACAACTCGAGGGTGTCCTTGCCATAATTGCCACCCTTTAAGCCTGCTAGCCAGATCTCTCCGTTAGGGCCTTCAGCCAGAGCTGGAGATGAATAGAAATGTGAGCCGCGCATCAATGTGACTCCCTGCCAGCTGTCACCCTTGTATTCAAGGACCTGCAAACCCTCAAGGCTCTTGATGACCAATAGCACGCGACCATCTTTTGTCTTCAAAAAGGATTCTCGTGAGAGGTGAGATAAGCTTTCTACCGGTTTCGCCCGACCCGTCAGATCCACGACTTCCGCCGACTTCGGCAGCCATGGCGATCGAAAGGCAAACCTTTCGTCTCTTCCCCAGGCCACGACATGGGTTTCGATGTCCGATTCGTAGTGATTGTCGCTGAACCTAACTGTGCGGTGAACTGAGTAGGGCTCACTGCCATAGATTAGGCGTGAGGCTACAGAGTGATCGCGTCTTCGCGTGTATTGCAAAAATGGCATGCGGCCGGGACCGCGCGAAATCATTCGAAAATCAGCTCGAAACGAGATCATTCTGTCATCTATATCTATAGGAACATCCTTTGGATTGGCGATAATGGCGGCACCCGATTTTAAGTCGATCTGAAAGACGCGACCTTCACGATCCACGTAGGCAAACCAAATATTCTCACCGCCGTCAAAAGTCGGCTCCGAAAGATAGTCGATCTCGAAGGTTGGCCAGGAATGAACGAGGCGAGGTGCCAACACAAATGCCGTACGATCACGAGACTCGGTTCGCTCTGAGGCATGAACAGAAGCCTGATATAGGGCGGCCGAGACCCGCTTCTGAATCTCTGGCCACTGATCAAGAGTCGCCGTCCGGGCCAGTTTCTTTAAACCCTCGGCTACAGGTAACTGAGTTGAGTTTAGACTGCGGCGAAATTCTAGGGGCCCGGGAACCGAACGCAGGCTCCAAGCCTGAATCTCAATGGTCCCCAATCCGGCCTCTTCCGCCTTTTGAATCAAACCTTCAATATTGGCGCCGACCAAATACGGCTCGCAGGAATGCTGAGACATGGACCAAGCCGGCCATTGTAAAAACACTAGTGTCGTTAGCAAAGTTGCCGGAAAGCAAAAGCGTGCATTCATTAGTTAGATTTGGCTCCTTAACAATCCCGACATTGCAAGTGCGGGGCCGCTAAACTATACGTGATCTGTTGAGACTCTTAAAAACCTTTGCAGGCTTGCTTTTGACACTATTCGCAGTGACCGCGACGGGGCATTCGCTCGCGGGTCGGCGGGCCTGTGAGACTGGTCTCGAGCGGGTACGCGGAACGGACTGGGCGCGCGTTGATCTCGGTGCGGTATTTGCCGCCATTAAAAAGGCCGGAATTCCGCTCAATCCCTCATCGATCACAAAACGTTATCCCGAACAAGTCGGAAAGATCCTCTACGATCAATTCGGAATCGATGTCCAGGGCCCGGGTTTTTTTGCCGCTATGAAGAAACGCTTTGGGTCTTGGGAGATGACTCTCAAGGCGGTCGGTGAGAATCCTGTGGAGCACGACCGCTCTATGATTCGACGGCTCAGCGTTGAGGAAATCGTGAAGGCGATTCAGGTCTGGCATCAAGCGGGCATTGCTCTCGATAATCGCTCAATGCGAAAGAAAAGCACCCATGCCCTAAAATTAGTTAAGGATGCGATTGGCTTTGAAATCTCACCCTATGCCATGTACTTCCGCGTCCGCACGTCTGAGCTCAAGACATGGCCAGCAGCGCTTAAGGCGGCGGGAGTGCCGGTCACGGATGTTTTGGTGCATAACAAGGGCGAGTGGACTAAGGAGCGAGTAATCGAGGTCGTTCAGTTCCTCAGTCAGCACTTTACCGACTTAAATTTGATCGAACTGGAGGCGCAAAGCGCTGCGATCCGCAGGCTTACTTTTGACCGATTCGGTACCATCATCAGACCGGCGACACTGGGCAAGTATGCAAGACTATTTTATGGTTCCTGGCCAGGGGCGGTTCGGGCCGCGGGATTAAACTTCCAGGGAATTCGTTGGAGCACCCGCGGCGCTTTGGATCTAGCCTCAAAGAAAGACCTTGTTTTTATCTTAAAGTCGCTCTCCACCCACTACTCGGACATGAACTTCACAAATATTGAGCGCGATGGAATGCGGTTGATTCACATTATGTTTGATCAATTTGGTTTCGCCGCCGGTCCGCAGGTTTTAGAAATAGCTGTGAGAGCACGATTCGGCTCTTGGATCGAGGGCTTGCAGGCGGCGGGATTGCCAACAGAAGGCATTCGTACCCGGGCGCGCGGAATTCCTTGGACACCCGAGCTGGTGAGCGACCTACTTTACTTTTTATCGAAAAATAGGATTAACCTTACCCTTTCGGAATTTTTGGTTCGCTCCAAAAGAGTTCGCGATTTGACCTTAAAAGAATATCACAAGCCGTTCAACGTCTACGCGATCTATTCGGCGGCGCTGGCATTCTACGGCGGTTGGTATCAGGCGCTCGAGGCGGCAGACCTACCGCTGAAATCCGAGAGGCGGGCTCGAATTACCTCGGACATCGTACTCATGCCCCATGTCGTAAGTTGGGAAAAGAATGCGGACGGGAGCTCGCGCCGTGTGGTGCAGTATGGAGAAGGTTTTGTCGATCCAGAGCAATCGCTGATCGAAAAAGAAGATCACGAAGCCCTTCAGTCGGCGATGGCCGACCTGGATCAAGATCAGTCCCGAGCCGCTGCCGCTTTGTTGAATTATTTGGAGGCGCACGACAGCTTAGAGGATCAAGCTGCCGTAACGGCTCACTTACAAAAAGCCACGGGACGCTCTTGGTCGTGGGCCGAGGTCAAAAACTTACTTGAGTCATTGGCTGGCGGCCTAAGTTCAAATCGCCTTTAGTTTTGTAACGCGTGAGTCTGTCCCAAGATAAATTAAATGTCATAAAGGCCTAATATAGATGAATCTCGTGAGCGCATCCTCCAATCTAGGAGCGCTCTATATGATTATATTCAACAAAGTTACCAAAGTTTATGACCAACCGGTCGTGGCCGACGTCTGTTTGAGTTTAGCCGCCGAAAAAGTCCACGTTCTTCTTGGCCAAAGCGGAAGCGGCAAGTCCACTCTCATGCGACTCGCGGCCGGTTTAATTGCGCCCAGCGCGGGCGAGATCTTGATACAGAATCTGAATGCGACCCGTTTGCCCGACCGGCAAAAGGCGGAGCTCTTCGGATACATGATTCAAGACGGGGGACTGTTTCCTCATCTCACGTGCATGGACAACGTCTTGCTTCCGGGCGAAGTGCATGGACTCTCAAGGGAGACGCTTACGAAGCGACTGGCCACTCTGCTAGAAATGGTGGGGTTGTCAGACGAATTGCTAACTCGATATCCCCGTCAGGTGAGCGGTGGTCAAAGACAACGGGTGGCGCTCGTACGCTCCTTGATACTTGATCCACCCCTGATTTTTCTAGATGAACCGCTCGGCGCCCTCGACCCTCTTGTGCGCAGTGATTTACAGGAACAGTTGAAAAAAGTGTTTTCGAGTTTGAAGAAGACGGTTCTACTCGTGACCCACGACTTGAGCGAGGCGACGTTTTTTGCGGACACGATGACTCTGCTCAAAGACGGCCGATTG
>JALHOQ010000265.1 GCA_022842925.1 Bdellovibrionales bacterium | reverse complement strand
TTCCGGGTCGGTGGAAAAAGCCGATTTCGGTGGCCGAAATGCTGATTCAAACCGACTCACTTGTTCGTCGGGATAAGAACCTGGTGACCTTGCCTCTGGCGGGACAGTACAGCGACACGAACAGCGCGTACGATTTGACCAGCAGCGGTGTCGTCATCCCGAAGGGGTACTTCCGTACGGTCGGCACCCAGTACAAGCTGATACCGGGTCAAAAGTATGAATTGCGGATGTCGATTCTCCATCGCGGGATTCCTTTTTACCTCAGCGGCTGCGCCGGCAACGCCGTATCCTGCGAGCGCGAGGCTCCGAATTTGAGCGCGTTTTCCGAAGAAAAAGTGATTCCGTTTACCTATGTGGGTGCCGAGCAAAGGGGTTTGTTCCGCCGTTATTATGATTTTATGAGGAGAGTGAGCCCATGGTAAATGCCCTGATATTTTTATTTTTGTTTGTCACGTCGGCCTTCGCACAAGCTCCGGCGCCCGAACAAGTGGCCGAAGTCGCGGCTCGAGTCCGCGCTCAGCTTGAGGCCTTCTCGGCTTCGCCGAGCAAAGGAAACCTGAATCTGCTCCAGGCTGAGCTTCAGGCATTCAAAGGCCTGATCGAACTGGCCGACAAGACCGTCGACAGTGAAAAAGGCGGTGCCGCCACGCCAAAGGCTGTCGACTCCGTGCGCGCCGTCGGCCAGTTCGGCGTCGATATCGCCGATGCACTCTTCGCCTACCGGGCCGAGAACGGAGAAATTCTCGACAAAAAAGGACTCGAGCAGGGATTCGAGGACATGATGGTGAACGACCTCGAGTACCCGCTTCTCTCCATGGCCTTTCGAGTGATGCGGCATAAAGTCGATGAGCGCAACCCGGACGGCCGGGTTACCGCTTTCGAGGTGTTTCGCGGGGCGATCGTCGAAGTCGGCCGCGATCTCGCCAACTTCTTCTCGGGCGGTCGCAACCGGGTGACCGGGGAAGCCTATTATCAAGCTGCTGAAACCATTCGTCGCGAAAGGGCCATTCGCGAGCTTCTGCCACTGTACCGGCAGATGGCCCAAAAACAGATCCCGGATTTGAACCAGCACTACGACGGCGACTTAATTTACAATCGCGAAAATCACGCGGAACGTTTGGGCGGGTTACTGCTTTACCTTACGGACCGCGCGGTGAATATTCGTGTGGAACGAAATACATCCCAGAAATACGCCACCGTTTTTTATGCCGCCTCCGGAGCGCTCCTGGCCCAGCCGATCTTTAACTTCGCCGGCGACTCCTACACAGCCCACCTCGAGACCTCGATCGTGATTGCGGCCACCTTTGCGACCATCACGGCTCTTAAGCGGGCGATGTCCTCCGTTCGCTCGACCGCCGAATGGGTGCAGTTGAACCGCGAGATTCGGGGTGAAATGGCCAAGGGTCTTGTTGAAAGCACGGAGATTTTTCTCAAAAAAACGTTCCCTAAGGAATATCATCCCGCCCAGATTCCGAAGTGGGTCGATAGGCGAATAGCGGTCCGTAAAGCGGTGACCGGATTCCTCGCCCGCTCGTACGCGACCTGTGAAGGCGTGCTCACCGACATTAAAAGTCGCGTACTAGCTAAAATCAAAGCGTGGGGCTGGACTTCTTAAGCCGGCTCAATTACTTGAACGCGAGAAACTTAAGCGCAAACTCGGCCCGGGCCGAGTAACCCACTGTCTACTCGAAAGCTTGGGGGTCGATTTTGATCACGGCAATGCGATTAGTAGGCCCATTGTCAGCCGACTCACTTATTTGAAAGGCGATTTTTTGTCCGTCGGGCGACCAAACAACGGCCCACGGAAGAATTTTAAACCGGTCCTTCGGCGTTAAGCGAAATGCTACGCCGTCCCTCAGGCGGACGACCACAATGCTCCCATCGAAGGCATAGACAATGCATTTTCCATCCGGGCTAAAATTAAATCCAGACGTCGGCGCACCGGCATGATGAGTGACTTGCCTGGGTGGGCCGCCATTCGGACTCACGGTATGAAACTGTATAGCGCCGGTGTCATCTCGCATGTAGAAACCAATTTGAGTGCCATCGGGACTTGAATGCATCCAGTGTCGTGGACCCTGCACGCCCGGAAACCGACGCTCAAGGGTATGAGTTAGGCGCCGCACTTGAACACTCTGAGGGGGCTTTGGTAAACGCGTGGCGCTCCCTTTTGTTTCGGCACCAAATTCATCTAAACTAAATTTTTCCGGTAGGTCCGCCACGAAAACTTCGTCGACGTCGCGGCCGTCATTCGATCGCACCCGTCCAATAAATGCGATCGCGCGTTTTTGCTTTATACCGTCGGCCCGTATGTAGCCGTCGCGACCAATCCAGCTGTCTTCAAAGGCTCGTGTGATGTCGTCGCTGCCGGGGCGGGGATGGGACGTGGTCTTTGTGATCAAAAAACTAAACATCGTTCCGTCGTGATTGTATTTCTGTTTTGGTACTAGGACAGACTTTAGAGGAATGGATATACCGACATTCCGCTGATTTTTATCCTGATCAAGGGCCGGATTTTCGACCTTCGCTAGGACATGATCTTCGTAGGTGAAGCTCACCCATTCTCCGCTCCCATCGTACTGATGCAGATGCGTTCCGCCACGTAAGGCGCCGACGGTGTAGGGGGGATGATAGTCAACGGCGTCTAGGTTTGTCCGCCTTCTCATCTCCTCGTCAAATATCACACCCCGGCGACGGTAGGGCGCGTATTGCCAGTCTGGACTTGGATTTTCGGGCCCCTGAATAAACACAATCCGCGGGTCGCGAGGGGAGTAGGTCGCGGCGCCGATTTTCGACTGATTCTGTGCGCGGACGAGTTCTCGCACCTTACCGTTATCGACGTCGACTTTACTGATACGTTCGGCGTCGAACTGCGAGTCCTGTGTGCGCGTATCGTAGACCAACCATCGGCTATCAGGAGAAAACACTCTAGTATTTGTAAGGACAACGTTCTCGCCAATGGGTGAAACGGGCTGCGCATGCACATACATTTCTCTCTCAGACCGCATTGATGCACAACCCGCGCAAGCAATTACAATTAGCCAGGGTACGAATCTCCGAAGCCAAACTAGAAGTTCAATAAGAAAACGTCCTCAAATGGATCCACACTCGCAAATCTTAAGAGGCTGACTGTCGGGCTGTCACTAAAAAGCACTCGGCCCGGGCCGAGTGATTCACTGATTAGCCGAAGCCTTCCACGCACTTCCGCGAAAGTTTCCAAAATTGGAAACTTTCGCCGCGCCCGGTAAGCGGTAAGCCATTGCAACTCTGATCGACGGGATGGTTTTGGAACTCAATTTGCAAACCATGGCCCGGTGACATTTAAGCACTTAGTATCTTACTTTCTAGCCCTCATCCAGGGCACAATCTCGACACATCAGGGCCTCAATTCGTCACAGGAGTGTATAAAGTACTTAAAGGCCGCCCCGGTGGAACTTCAATGCGGGCCCATGTGCACCCTTTATGCGATCAAAGGTCTTTTTGAGGGTTACCTGGGCTACCGCTTGTCGACCACCTATGCTCATCTAGCTTTAGCTGCGTCGGGTTTCACCCTCGTCAACGACGGTACAGATCTGAAAGAATTTTTGCAATCGGAGGGGTGGTACGAAGATCAATCTAAGAATTGGAACGCCATCATTTCAGATCCCATTCTGGCCTTCGGCTCATTCGGAATTCTTGCAGAATCCGAGTTTCCATCGGAGCTAGACAGAAATCGTTTCCGTGAACTTTTTGGGAAACCGTTGGACGCTCAGGGGATACAAGACTTTGTAAAGTCCACCTTGGCTATCTTGGTCGAAGCGATTCGAGCTGCAAAAGCCAATAAAGCTGTAGAAGCGGATCTATTGTTCAAAGAATTCAAAATGAAATCTCATCTCCTTATCGAGTTTACGTCCAAGTTTAAGCCCAGAGCCATGAAAAACTGGAACGCGAATTTTTCAAAGGTTTCTTTCACTCATGTTTTATCCATTAAGGAGGATATGCCAGGTACGCCAGAGGAAGGAAATGAGGCCTTAAATCGGATGTTCAACCGGCGAGCAAAAGAACTCGGCTTCGTGGGAAAATATTCGCATCGCGTGGTAAAGCCGGAGCAGTTGTTGAATGAGACGGTCGGGCACTTGGCAAGAGGCGAGCCTGCCGTTCTCGCCATTGAGCATCGAGATGATGGGGGGCATGTGGTACTGGGTATTGATGTTGAATCCAGCGCAAAGATGATTGTCTGTCGCGACACGGCCTGTTTCACCAACTCTCTGCGTGGTTTTAGAGAAATCGCG
>JALHOQ010000264.1 GCA_022842925.1 Bdellovibrionales bacterium | reverse complement strand
ACTTGCGCGGCTAATTATTCTCGCAAGAGATCAAAAGTCGAAAGACCCACGGTGAAAACCGTGGGTTTTTTATTTTCTCGGGGTCTCGCGCTTAAAGCGGCTTAAGCCAATGTCATCAAAAAGATCGATTGGGACCGAGCTGTGCCAGTTGATGATCGATCCCTTGGGCACGTGGCGATACCTGTAGTACTCCGGCAGTTCGGCCCGAATCTGGTAGGTTACCTTGTCCCAACCGTGATCGAACCAAATTTGAATCGCGTGCACATTGAGCTCCTTAAGCAAGACAATCATCTCTTCGCGGCTCAGACCCGCCTTCTCCACAAGTTGGCGGGCCGAAAAACGGGCCAGCCCCTCGGCGTCGTTAGCCAAATGAAGCAGTTTTGCGATCAGACTGGGCGGGAGTTGCAGATCAGTGATTGGGGTCGAGTTCACGAAGTCGTCTGAGTAAATGTCGAGCATGGTGCTCGGTGCCGCCGCATTCTCAGTGACGGGATTTATCGGTTCCGGCGGCGCGACCGGCGAGGGCGCGGGGGGCGTTCGTCCCCTCGGGCCGCGCACCGCTTTGGGATGCATTTCCGCGTTGTTATTAATATGCCAAGGCGGACTCTGGGCTAAAACCCGCGACGCCGACTCTTGTTCGAACACGGCCAATCCAGATTCGGTGGGCTCCGCGAACTCTTCCAGCGGCGGGCTGATTTCCGGCTCATCCGGCGCCTCTCCGAGCAAGAAGGAGTAGAAGTTAAGCGGAGCGAGCGGTGGCCGTGAATCGAGATTCTGAATGCGATACGCGGTTTCCTCAAGCATTTCGCGATGGAGCTCGCGCATGAATTCGGCGCGCAGCCGTGAGCGTATCTCCTCCACATTCACTTCCTTAAGCATTACCAAGCGAATAAATCTGGCCAAGTTCTCATCGGTGGACGGAGGTGTTTCATCGAGAATGGACTCGTCCACGACGACGGCCTCGACGGGGCTCAAACCGCCGACGAAGGTGGGCAGAAGGCGAATGGCGCGATTCAAAAATACCTTGGGCGTAACCGCGCTGAAGTGTTTTTGCCGAATGGCCTCCAGTTTTCGGCGCAGGTCGACGTCGTTGCGGAGCGCTCGCGTATCGACGGATTTGGCCGCTGGGATCTCTTTTAAATTTTCGAGGAAGAAGCGAAAGCGGGCTTCCACTTGTTCAACCGGCATATTCGCCACATGGACCATCAAATGCCGTTCGAAGCCTGAATATCCGGGAGCGGCCGGATAGCCGACTCTTTCGGATCCGAAATAGAAATCCAGTACGGTGCGTGCAATTCGCGCCATCGGCTCAACGGGTTCGCGGGTGCGAGGAATAATGGCCACCTGAACGCCGCGAGGCGAGTCAGCTAACACGAGCTGAAAATGGCCGAAAATATTGTGAATATAATAGTCGCGTAAGACCCGTTGTTTTTTGCGCAACGGTGTTTCACAGATGGAAGCTGCAGAGGCCGGCCCAGCCATCACGGCTAAGCTGAGAATAAATAGAATTTGAGTCATAGGTTTCATCCGATAATTCACGGCGTCAGTCTGGTCAATATTCGAGCATCAGAGCTGGCGATAGCACCTTCTACCGGGCAGATAATACAGACTTGTAAAACAAAAAACGCGCGCGTTTTAAGCCACTTAGCGAGCGAGTATAGAGTTCTTAACCTGATTTTAACCCCTTAGCTCGGTGGTTCGGTCTTTGCTATTAGCCCATGTGAAATCAGTCACATTGGCAATCAAGGATGAGGGCCCCATGGCGATACTAGCGGACAGGAAGAAGTTGGGTTGGTTGTGGGCCGGAGCGCTCATGATGTTCATGTCGACGCAGGCCGGGGCCCTTGACCTTGATCGCGAAATCTCGCGCCATAACGATTCCTCATCGCAAGTTTTGGGTACGCTCGGCCGCGACCGCAGCTCAATTAAAGCACAGCCCTCGAACCGGGACCTGCCGTCGCTCGACGAAGAGGACTTGGTGGAAGACTATAAGGTTGAGTTAATTCCGGTTAAGCGCGATAAATCATAGAATGATCTACCTTCTCAGCATGCTGCTTCAACTGTCCGCGCCGGCCATGGCCGAATCCATTAGTTGCGTCACCGTAAAAGACAAACCCAAGTTTAAATCCATCGAATTGAAAATGAATCTGGATGGCAACGGCAAACCCGATGTGCTGGCAGTTTACGATATGGGCGGCCCGGAAATGCAGGGCATGTGCGTGCGCAAGGCCTTGATTTTTGATGCGCCTGAGAAGTTAGGAGAGCCCACGACGGACCAGTGGCTCGGTTCGGCGGAATTCACCGATCTCACTTTGCAGGCGGAACGCCGGGAGTTTGAAAAACTGGCCGTCGGGGATCGAGATATCTTACATGTGACGGAAGAGGTGGGGACCTTTCAGTCCCATGTCTATTACCTAGGTGAAGCTGGCAAATTGAAGAAGATGTTGGCCTTCGGTCACCCGCAGTGGGATGGGCAGTTGACGGAAACGTACAATAAAAAAGCAAAAAAACTGAGTGTGCGGATATTTGATAGCGGAACCTTCGAGGTGAATGGGGCCGCGGTCGACCTCGATCAAAAGTCCATCAAATCGCGCTGCCGGGTGCGGGAGCTATTTATTCAGCTGAAATATGAGTGGGACTCGAAAGAGCATCAGTTTCGATTGGCTGATGAAGGCTGTGTTATGGGCCAGGCCATTGATTGACCCTAGATTCAGCGGCGTGTTAACGGTTTTATATGACTCCACTGACTCCTGACGAAATCAAAAAAATGCGAGCCGCTGGACGTTTGGCCGCGCGCACGCTCGAGCATGTGGAAAAGTACATCCGTGCGGGCATCGTCACCGACGAGATCAACGCGATTGTTCACGAGTACACTTTATCGAATGGGGCCAAACCCGCGCCTCTCGGCTACCACGGCTTTCCCAAATCGGTCTGCACATCGGTCAATTCCTGTATCTGTCACGGGGTTCCCGGCGACGAGAAGCTGAAAGACGGCGATATCATCAATGTCGATGTCACATGTATCCTGGATGGCTTTTACGGTGACACTTCAAAGACGTACTTTGTGGGTGAAGTTTCGGATGCGGCGAAAGATCTCACCGATTGCGCTCTAAATGCCATGTTAAAGGGCATCGAAGAAGTAAAGCCCTTCGCTACGACGGGCGACATTGGCTTCGCCATCAACAAGTATGTAACCAAGCGGGGCTATCACGTGGTGCGTGAAATCGGCGGCCATGGCATTGGTAAGACCTTTCACGATGACCCGTTCGTGCCTTCTTATGGCAAAAAGGGGCGAGGCCCTAAGCTTCAGCCCTGGTGCTGCATTACAGTAGAGCCCATGGTGAACCAGACGGACCTGCCGTTTGACGAGTTCGATATCCCAAGCAGCGACATTAAATACTATCTCACCGGCGACCGAACCCTATCGGCTCAGTTCGAGCACACGGTTTTGGTGACGGACCGCGGTTACGAGATCATGACCCTGCCATAAGTTTGCTTATGGGCGGGGATGCCGCTAAGATTCTTTCTTTTCTACCTGTGAGGAACAATATGCGTGTACGTGAGGTTACGAATATGAAAGTGAAACCGGGCAAGATTGTGGCCGCAAAGGCCACCGGAAAGTCGGCAAAACCGGCAAAGCCAACCAAATCGGCCGGCACCTCGAAAGTCGATTATCGAGTTTGTGAAGCCGCGATGAAAGATGCCAAGGTCTTTGAAGATATGGCCCGCTGGGGTCGCGAGGAAATCAAAATTGCCGAATCTGAAATGCCGGGCTTAATGGCTCTACGCAAAGAATACGGTAAGTCGAAGCCGCTGAAGGGCGCCCGTATTACCGGTTGCCTGCATATGACAATTCAAACGGCCGTTCTAATGGAAACACTGATCGAGCTCGGCGCGAAAATCCGCTGGAGTTCTTGCAATATCTTTTCGACTCAAGATCACGCCGCTGTAGCCATGGCTGCTGCCGGTATTCCGGTTTTTGCCTGGAAGGGCGAGACGGTTGATGAGGCCAACTGGTGCATCGAGCAGACCATCGAAGGTTGGGGCCCAGATGGCTATGATCTGATCTTGGACGATGGTGGCGACCTGACCAATATGATGCATGAGGCGCGCTATGCGAAGGCGCTCAAGAACATCATCGGCATCACCGAAGAAACCACCACGGGCGTTCATAACTTAGAGAAGTTGCACCAGGCGAAGAAACTGAAAGTTCCCGCCATCAACGTGAACGACTCGGTAACCAAGTCGAAGTTCGACAATCTTTATGGTTGCCGCGAGTCGCTGGCCGACGGAATCAAGCGCGCGACCGATGTGATGATCGCCGGTAAAGTGGTGATCGTGGCCGGTTACGGCGACGTGGGCAAGGGCT
>JALHOQ010000263.1 GCA_022842925.1 Bdellovibrionales bacterium | reverse complement strand
CGCTCTTCCGATCTCTCTTCCGATCTCGCGAGCTCTGTGCCAAAGCGACGCCAGAATGCGACCGTGGGACGGGCGGGAGTAAGACGTTCCAGGGTAATGGCGTGATCATCGGCCGCGACGACTTTTACGTAACGGAGGATTCCGATGCGGCTCAGTTCCTCGAGTCCATATTTTTCTTCATGGGCGTGGGGAGTCTGTTTTTTGAAATATCCGGAACTCATGGAGATGTCCCTTCACCGGCGTTAGCTGACGAAGTTTAGCGCCGAACAGCACCTGAATGGTCAACGGGTGATGCGTGATGACTTTAAAGCTATGGTCCGTTTCATTCAACACCCGATCAATCACCTGATCGTTCATATGGATATCGTTGGTCGGGCCGTAAACATAATAATGAGTGCCCACTGGAATTTTAAGATAGGGGTCGAGTAGGTCGGCTTGCTCGAAGCGAACTTTATTTTGCACGCCGAGCATGCGTATCGCCTTTTTGGCGGCTTCCACCCGGGTGTGAACAAGTTCAATGCCGACATAGGAAACATCGGGTCTTAAGACCGAGAGGAGAAGACCCAAGCGTCCGGTGCCCGCACCTAAATCCACCACAACGTCGCCGGCCTGAAGTTTTAAGGCTTCGATCAGCTGGGCCAACTCGCGATATCCGGTAAACCAATTGGAGTGCCGGCTCTTCAGGCCCAGGAGCTCGGCGCGCGTAAAGAGGTTCTCGCGCAAGACGTTCTTGTAATACTCCACGGCCTCGGCATCCCGATGCTCGATATCTGAGGTATTGAGTCCGAGGATGTAATCGAGTTCGTCAAGAAACTCATTTTCTCCCGCGCGGGCCAGGCGATCGCGGACATATTGGGCCCGTTGGGCATATCCCCAAGTGAAATGGTCGACCGGCAAGATAAGAGGGGAGGTGCAGGCGCTGTTGTGAGCATGGACGGCTGGCGTCGCAACTAGTGCGAAAAATGCCAAGCTCAGAGCAAATTTTGTCCAAAATGCGGCGATTGAACGGGTCATATTCGAGCAGATCCTTTTCGGCCCTAGAAATGCAACCCTAGGGCCAAGGTGCGGCTTACTAAAGCCCTTTTGGGATCGCGCTGAGGAGCTTTTTCGTATAGTCGTGCTGCGGGTTTTCGTAGATGCCGATGGCGTCGTTCATTTCGACGACCTTGCCGTTGTACATCACCGCGACTTCGTCGGAGATGAATTTGACCACCGCCAAGTCGTGAGAAATAAACACGTAGGTCAGATCCATCTCTTCCTGCAGGTCCAAGAGGAGGTTTAAAATTTGGGCCTGAATCGACACGTCCAAGGCCGAAACCGATTCATCGCAAATAATAAATTCGGGCTTCACCGCGAGGGCTCGGGCAATACAGATCCGCTGGCGTTGACCGCCCGAAAATTCGTGCGGATAGCGGTTTAACATGGCGCGATCGAGGCCCACTTTCTTCATCAACTCGCCAGCCATTTCCTGGCGTTCTTCACGGCCTGATCCCAGATTGTGAATGATCATCGGTTCCATCAAAGCGGCGCCAATGGTCATGCGGGGATTCAGCGAGGCATAAGGGTCTTGAAAGATAATTTGCATCTTCCGGCGCATGGCGCGCATCCCTTCGCGATCGAGACCTGTGATATCGGTGTCGCCATACATAATTTTGCCTTCGGTCGGCTCGATCAAGCGCAGAATCGTGCGGCCGAGCGTGGTTTTACCACAGCCGGATTCGCCCACCAGGCCCAGTGTACGGCCGCGGCGGACGGTCAACGTCACATCATCAACCGCCTTCACCCAGTCCTTAACGCCGCCAAAGAACCCTTTTTTTAGTGGAAAGTGTTTTTTAACATTTTGAATCTGCAGCAGCACCGACTGCTGGTCGGACACGGCTCGAGTTTCTTTTCGCTGCTTAAGCGATTCAACATTGTCGGTTCGTTCTTTCCCCTCGGTCGTCATAAAGTCACTCACCACCGGGAGGCGGCGGGGATTCTTATCGAGGCTCGGGCGACAGGCGAGAAGACCCTTGGTGTACGGATGCTTCGGAGCCTTGAACAACTGCTGGGTCGTGCCTTGTTCCACGATATCGCCCCGGTACATGACCACCACATCGTCCGCGATATCGGCAATCACGCCGAGATCATGGGTGATAAAAAGAATCGACATGCCATACTTTTTTTGCAAGTCGGCCAAGAGATCCAAAATCTGCTTTTGAATTGTAACGTCGAGAGCGGTCGTCGGCTCATCGGCGATCAAAAGGTCGGGTTCGCAGGCAATCGCCATGGCGATCATCACGCGCTGGCGCTGACCGCCGGAAAGTTCGTGCGGATAGCTTTTGATGCGTTCCTGAGGGTTCGGAATTCCCACTTGAGTAAGCAGATCGAGGGTTTTCTCGAGAGCTTTCTGATTTGAGAGCTTTTGATGCAGAATCAAGGTTTCGGCAATCTGATCGCCCACGGTAAACACCGGGTTCAAGCTGGTCATCGGCTCCTGAAAAATCATGGAGATCTTGTTGCCGCGAACGCCGCGCATCTGCGCTTCGGTGAGATTTAAAAGATTCTGGCCTTCGAGTATGATTTCGCCCGAAGTAATTTTTCCAGGAGGATTCGGAATCAGGCGCATAATAGCGAGTGAGGTGACACTTTTTCCAGAGCCGGATTCCCCGACCAAACCTACTGTCTTACCGCGAGGGATATCGAAGGAGATCCGTTTAACCGCGTTTACGGTCCCATCGTCGGTTTGGAAATCAACCGACAGGTTACGAATCTGGATTAGAGTGTCTGACATACGCCCCTCATGCAGAGTTACCTGCTCTTCAGCTTCGGGTCCAAAGCGTCCCGCAAAGCGTCGTTAAACAAAGTAAAAGCTAGCACCATAAAAAACATAAATAAAGTTGCGGCGGTTCCACTCCACCAAATGCCGCGGGCCAATTCTAGTTTGGCATCGCTGATCATCATGCCCCAGCTCGGAGTACCGGGTTCGACGCCGAGGCCGAGGTAGCTCAGAATGACTTCGGCCTTAACAGCGCTGACAAAGCCTAAGCTGAAATTGATTAAGACCAGGTGAAAGGTGTTGGGAAGAATGTGGAGAAAGATCCGGCGCGGGTGACCGGCGCCGAGTGCAGTGGCGCCCTGTACGTAGTCCCGTTCGCGATGTTTCATAAACTCACTGCGGAGAATTCGGTAGTGACCCACCCAAGATGTGAGCCCCAGTGCCAGACACATGGTGTACAGTCCCGCGCCCATTACAAAACTGAAAGACACGATTAAGAGAATAAACGGAATGGTATCGACCGTGGTGTAAAACCACACAATCAGTTCGTCGATTAGGCCGCCGAAGTAGCCGGCAATGGCGCCGAGGAAGGTCCCGATTACAACCGCGAGCGCGGAGCCGAAGAAGCCCACGATCAGGGAGGTAATCGTGCCGTGGGCGGCTCGTGCCAATACATCGCGACCGAAGATGTCGGTGCCAAACCAATAATCGCCCGAGGGCGGTAAATAGGCGGCATCCTTGTTGGTCACCGCATGATCGGGAAACACTAGGCCAGCGGCGCACAGGGCCGCGAGACCGAGATAGAATACAATCACCACAAAGCAAACGACCGCCACGTGATTGCGACGCAATCGGCGAACGGCATCTATCCAAAGACTCAGACCCTTTTCCGACTTCTCCATCAGCCCAACCTAATTCTCGGATCGACAAGGCCGTACAGCACATCGCCGATCAGTTGAAAAAGCATGTAAAGAAGAGCGCCGATGATTGTCACCGCACGGATCACGGGAAAGTCGGATTCTTGAATGGCCTGGAAGGTAAGGCCGCCGAGGCCGGGAATGCCGAAGAACGATTCAATCAAAAGCGAGCCCGTAATCAGAAACGGAATTTGCAGAAACACAAGAGTGATGATCGGCACCATGGCGTTACGCAAAATGTGCTTCAGCAAGATCACCGTGTTCGACAAGCCCTTGGAGCGGGCCGTGCGCACATAGTCCTGGTACATTTCATCAAGGAAAACGGTGCGGAAAAAAAGAATGTAACTGCCCAGGCTCAACGCCACCATAATGAAAATCGGAAGTTGGGCGTACTCCCAGCGTCCGGACCAGCTGCTATCCCATCCGGAAATTGGAAACCAACCGAGGTGGTAGCTAACGAAATATTGTCCAGCGAGCACGTACACCACAGAACTGATTGAGGTCAGAGCCAAGCAGGTGACCAGCGTGGTTTTATCGATCACAGAATTGCGCCGATGGGCGGCGACCAGAGCCAATGGGATCGTAATAAAAAGCGAGAGCAAAAATCCCGGCACCGTGACGGTCATCGAGGGGCCCACGCCTTCCCAAAGCCGCTGCGAAATCTGTTGGCTGTTGGCCCAGCTTCGGCCGAAATCCAGAGT
>JALHOQ010000262.1 GCA_022842925.1 Bdellovibrionales bacterium | reverse complement strand
GTATCAAATCACTCGTTGCCTGCTGCCCTAAGGAGTAAGCCATGAGAGTTAAAGGTGGAGTCGTCTCCCGTCGCCGTCGTAAAAAGTTATTAAAGCGCGCCAGCGGTTTTTACAGCGCGAATTCGCGCGCGTTTACCCATGCGAAAGAAAAAGTCGATCGCGCACTCGCTTATGAGTACCGTGATCGTCGCGTTAAGAAGCGTCAGATGCGCAATCTGTGGATTCAGCGGATCAACGCTGCCGCTCGCATGAACGGCACCAGCTATTCGCTGCTAATGAACGCGCTTAAGAAAGCGGGCGTCGAGCTCGACCGTAAAGTATTGTCGGATCTCGCTCTTCGCGATGCTTCGGCATTTACTTCTATCGTGAAGCAGGTCTTGCCGCAGGCTTCGGCTTAGAGCGTGTGAGGGCTAAATGGCCTCACATGAACCTATTCCGCAATTTGAAAGTCGCAAACGCGATCATATCGAGCTTTCGCTCTCGGCCGCCAATCAGGCCGAGGGCCAAAGCGGCTTGAATCGCGTCGAGTTGATTCACGAGGCCCTCCCCGAACTCGACTTCGACCAAGTTCAAATCACATCGCATGCCCTTAAGGTCAAAACCAAGACACCGTTTTTAATTAGTTCCATGACGGCTGGTCATGGCGAGTCGGGCACGCTCAATTCGCTTTTGGCCAAAGCCGCAGAAGCTCAGGGCTGGCGCATGGGGGTGGGATCGCAGCGCCGGGAGTTGAGTGACCGGAAAGCCGCTCAAGAATGGAAGCAGATTCGCAAAGCGGCCCCCCAGGTCGTATTACTGGGCAATCTCGGACTGGCCCAGTTGATTCGCACAAAAATCGAAGACGTGGAGCGCCTGGTGGACTCGCTCGAGGCCTCGGCCATGATCATCCATCTCAACGCTCTTCAAGAATGCATGCAGCCGGAGGGAACTCCGAATTTCAAGGGTGGAGCCAAAGCTCTAGAGGCGCTCGCAAAAAAATTAAGTGTCCCGGTCGTGGTGAAAGAGACCGGCTGTGGAATTTCGAAAGGCACTTTAAAGCGACTGCGTGGAATGGGCCTCGGCGCGGTGGACGTGAGTGGGCTCGGCGGCACTCATTGGGGTCGCATAGAAGGTGGTCGCAGCCGTCCCGGCGACTTACGTAAAAGCGCGAGCCGCACCTTTGCCGACTGGGGCATAGCCACCGTTGATTCGGTGGCCGCCGCCTGTGAAATGAATCGCGATTTTGAAGTTTGGGCATCGGGCGGCGTGCGCACCGGCCTTGATGCCGCTAAGCTTTTGGCGATGGGTGCGAAAACGGTGGGCTTTGCCCAGCCGATTTTACAAGCCGCCCTGAAAGGCGAAGAGGCGCTCCAGCAGTGCATGGCTTTGATCGAATATGAATTGAAAACAGCCATGTTCTGCACGGGAGTGGAAAGCCTCAAGCGCTTACAACAAAAGAAGGTTTGGCAATGGCGGAAGATCTGACTCCGGACATGTTTCAAGGATTTTCGAAGCTGGATCGCGAAGAGCGCTTCAAGCGCCTGCTTTTGATGGGCGCGCTGTCGCCCGAGGATATCCGGTTTCTGCGCGCGGGCTCCCCGGTGCCGATCGAACTCGCTGAAAAGTTTATTGAAAATGTGATCGGCTACTTTCAGCTTCCCCTCGGGATTGCCACCAACTTTGTGATCGACGGGAAGACCTTTGTGGTTCCGATGGCGGTAGAAGAGACCTCGATTATCGCGGCCGCTTCCAAAACCGCCAAGTGGGTGCGTGAGCACGGCGCCATCACCACTGAGGTTCGCGGTAAGGAAATTATCGGCCAGATTCAGGTGGCGAAAGTTCGCGACTTTGCCCGTTTCAAAGAGCTGGTCAAAGCTCATGAAAAAGAATGGATCGAGCGGGCCAATCGTGACGTGGCGGAAGGAATGGTTCTTCGCGGCGGCGGGATCAAGCGCATGGAGGTGCGCCAGGTTGAGCGCGGCGATGGCGGATATATGGCCGTGATCCATGTCTATGCTGATCCTTGCGACGCCATGGGTGCGAACGTCATCAATCAGGTTTGTGAGTATTTAAAAGGTCCCGTGCAAGACGTGACCGGCGAAACGGTTACGATGTGCATTCTGTCGAATCTAGTCGACTCGCGACTCACGTTCGCCAAAGTCGAGATGGCGGGACTTGAGCCGGACTTGATGGAACGAATTGTCGAGGCGTCAAAGTTCGCGGAGCAAGATCCGTATCGCGCGGCCACCAATAACAAAGGTGTTTTAAACGGCATCGATCCGATTTTGATCGCCACCGGCAATGACTGGCGGGCGGTTGAGGCGGGAATTCATGCTTATGCCGCCAGCTCCGGGCAGTATCGCTCGATTACACGTTGGCGCCGCGATGGCGGCAAATTGGTGGGAGAGTTTGCGGCACCCGTGATTTTGGGTGTGGTCGGAGGGGTGACGACACTGCACCCGACAGCCAAAATGTGCTTGAAAATGTTGAAGGTGAAAAGCGCCGAGGAGCTCTCGCGCGTTTGCGCCGCCGTGGGTCTGGTGCAGAACTTGGGCGCTCTACGCGCCCTGACCACGGTCGGAATTATCGAAGGCCATATGAAGCTACATATTAAGAATCTAACTCTCGGCGCGGGAGCCGATGAGCAAGAGATGCCGCTGCTGCAAAAACGCCTAGAGGAAATTCTTTCTCTTAAAAAACGCATCTCATTGAGTCACGCGATTGAGGTGCTGAAGGAGCTGCGCGCGCAAGGCGGAAGCGCTGCGCGCGACATCACATGACCTTAACCTTCACGGCGCCGAGCAAGACCTTTCTAGTCGGCGAGTACGCCGTTCTGGGGGCCGCGCCGGCTCTGATCATCAATACCACTCCACGCTTTGCCTTGGTGGCGACAAAAGGTCCCACCTCCTTTGGTGATCTTCACCCCGATAGTGCGGCCGGCCGTTGGGTCAAGCAGCGGGCCCCGCTTCTCGAAGGGTGGAATCTCGAGTTTCAAGATCCGCACAACCGGCAAGGCGGGTTTGGCGCGTCGAGTTCCCAGTTTATTTTTGTTCACTGCTTAACCACATACTTGCAAAGCTCCTTCGCCAAAATCACCGAAGTTTTCGATAAGCAGGCTGTGTGGAACGATCATCAGGTTCTCACCGATCATCGGGGCAGCGGCGCCGACGTGCTGGCCCAGATTCAGGGGCAGATCGCCTATGTGGACGTGAGTTCGCAGTATACAAAAGGCTTGAGCTGGCCTTATCCGGAACTCAGCTTCGGCATTGTACGTACGCACCAAAAAATCGCGACCCATGAACATTTGAAGCACGTGGACCGACAGCAAATGTCGCTGCTCGTACGACCGGCGCAAGCCTGCGTGGAATCCTTTGGCACGAGTTCTAGCGAAGTCTTTGTTGGGCGTCTGAAGGCTTTTTCAAATACGTTGAAAGAGTTTTCTCTTCAGGCGCCGGCGGCTTTGACTCTGATCCGGATGTTTGAAGAGCAGCCGTGGTGTCTTTTGGTTAAGGGTTGCGGGGCTTTGGGCGCCGATACGATTTTGTATATTTATCCGACCGAAGAAAAAGAAAAAGTGGCCGCCTTTCTCAAAAAGCAGCGCTTGAATCTAGTGGCGACTGTGGCTGATCTAAGCCCGGGCCTGGAAATGAAACTCACCATCGGAGACTCTCATGCGGGTTGAGGCGTCGGCTCCGTCCAATATAGCTTTGATTAAGTACATGGGTAAAGACTCCCATGCGGGCAACCTGCCGGCGAACCCGTCTCTTTCTTACACTCTCGAGCATTTGCGTTCGTTCGTGGTAATTGAGCCTGCTGTCGGAGCGGCCGATGAGTGGCAGCCGCTTCCGGGTTTCGAAGCGGTTGATCTATCGGAGAAGGGGCGCGCCCGCTTTCTGGCTCACTTCGCCAAACTGAAAGCCCACTGGGGTGTGAAGGGCGTGCACCGAGTGTTGTCGGCCAATAATTTTCCCAGTGATTGCGGGCTGGCCAGCTCGGCTTCCAGCTTCGCCGCCCTGACTTTGGCTTCCTACCAGCTGGCGCACGCGCAGAACCCAGCTTTGACTGAGTCCACTGAATCTCTCTCGCGCTGGTCACGTCAGGGTTCGGGTTCCTCCTGCCGCTCTTTGTTTTCGCCATGGAGCGAATGGAGTGACGAAGGGGCGGAGAAAGCCGACCTGGGATTGGAACTCGAGCACGCGGTTTTGATCGTGGACAGTGGGCGCAAGAGCGTCTCTTCATCAGAGGCCCATAAGCGGGTGAACACAAGCCTGCTGTGGAACGGCCGCACCGAACGCGCTCGAACACGCCTGGAGCGCCTCAAGCAGTCTTTGCGCCTGGGCGAGTGGCGGGTTTCGTTCGAAGTCTGCTGGGCGGAGTTCTGGGATATGCATGCGTTGTTTGAGACCTCCGAGCCGGCCTTCGGCT
>JALHOQ010000261.1 GCA_022842925.1 Bdellovibrionales bacterium | reverse complement strand
CCCTCATATCCAAAAACACGCAGTCCGAACCTGTGCGCTTCATTTCGGCGTCGATCGAGCGGGCCACGATGTCTCGCGGTGCCAGGGAGCCCAGCGGTGAATAGTCTTTCATAAAGGCCCGGCCCGCGCGGTCGACCAGTTCACCGCCTTCGCCACGCAAGGCTTCACTGATCAAAAAATTTCGCGCCGCTGGATGATACAAGCACGTCGGGTGAAACTGCATAAATTCCAGATTCGCCACGCGGGCTCCGGCCCGGTACGCCATGGCGATGCCATCGCCGGTCGCGCCTTCCCAATTGGACGTGTACAAATAAACTTTACCCGCGCCACCGGTGGCGAGGAAGGTCGCCTCGGCTCGGATGGGCTTTACGGTTCCATCATTCTTATTCAGCACGTAGGCGCCGAGACAGCGGCGTGGTCCCGTGGCAAACGGTTCCACAGTCAGGTTCAGCAGCAGATCTACGGCGTAATGATTTTCTAAAACCTGAATATTCGGGTGCGCCAAAACGCGCGATAGCAGGTGAGCGTGAAGTCTCTCTCCGGTGTGATCGGCGATATGTAAAATACGTCGAGCGGAGTGGCCACCCTCACGGGTCAGGTCGATCTGAGCCGAGCCGGTGCCATTGGCACCTCCACCCACCGCTTCGCCCGACGACAAATCAAAGTGAACCCCCCACTTTATCAAATCTTGAATTCGCGCTGGACCTTGCTCCACGATTTGCCGAACCACATCGGCGTGGCAGAGTCCCGCGCCCGCCACCAGAGTATCATCGACATGCTTGTCAAAGCTGTCGCCCTCTGCCATCACGGCGGCGATGCCCCCTTGGGCCATGGCCGAATTCGCGTTGGTTAAGGCGGTTTTGGTGCAGATTAATACTTTGGCCGAGTCGGCGACTTTTAACGCCAAAACTAACCCGGCCAGACCTGAACCTAAAACTAGTACTTCTGTGTCCATCAGATGGGGGAGTCTTACCATAACCCTTGCAGTTGTGAAGCTGAACCCCCTAGAATAAAGTAGGGTTTAGTCGCTTAAGGTCCAGGGAAGGAAACTATGCGCAATCAATCCGTTCGTCTAATTCTTTACTGTTCCGCGGCCATCGCCATCTTGACCTTGGTCTGGGGCTTTCGGTCGATCCCCAAGCAGGCGGAGCTGTCCGAAGCCGCGGTCCGGGCCAGCGTCGAAAATGAGATGCTGTTCCTTAGCAGCGCAGTCAAGGCCTCGACCCAGGCTCTGCGCTACCGACTGCTCGACGTTTTGAAAGCCGAAGGCAACGACCACTCCACCCGCACATTTCAAAATTCACCCTTTATCGCCGCCACTCTTTTGGAATGGGACCAAGCCCAGTGGAAAACTCTGTGGCATTCGACCAAAACTAAAATCCAGTTCTCCGTCACCGACATCAAGGGCTGGATGGCCGACTGGCCGTTGTCCAAGCTGGGCGTGGAAGAGGTCTGGTTCACCAAGGTTGGCGATTGGCAGGGTCAGCCATACTACGCGGTTCTCGTACCGGTTCGCAGGCCCAATAACGTCCCCATGATCGGGATTGGAGTTTTTCCGGCGCACCAATTCGGCTTGATGCTGTCGAGTGATCGCACCCGTGAAGTGCGGGTCTTTGATGACAAAGGTTTCGCTCTCGCTCTCGCGCATCCGGCCTACGTCGGCTCGAGCGTGAAGCGGGAAACTCTGGTGGATGAGGCGCTCAATTCCGACGACGTATTTGTTCGTCACGAATGGAAGGCGTCCGAAAAAGCCAAGCCCATGTTTGGCCTGGCCGCCCGACTGCCGGGAACGAATCTTTTCGCGTCGATCGAGGCCTCCTTGGTGCCAACCGTCCCCTTCAAGCTCGCCTCATGGTTGTACTTGGCTCTCGCGGGGTTTGGTGCGGCTTTGCTGAACTGGTACTTGTTCTTCACCTACAGTCGTCCGCTGCTCGTGACTCTTGAGCAGCAAGAAAAAGCCATCGAGGCCCTGAAAAAACAAATCACCGAAGGCTCGGTTGCGCCGATTGAAAAACGTCGCCCCAGCGATGAGAGCATCGACGATGGCCGCCCCAAGGATGGACCGTTACCGCAATCGCCTCTCGATGGTATGAATTTCGTCGAAGAGGTGCCGGCGCCCAATGTGCTGCGTACACACACTTTGCAGAAAGTGGTTCAGGCTGCGATGAGAAGTCTTGAGCCACGGATGCGCGACCACGGTATTCGCTTTGCCGAAAAGGGTTTGCAGAATATTCCGGTCACAGCCGACATCCTGCAGCTGCAGACGGCGATCGAAGAAGTGATGAAGAACGGCATCGAGGCCATGCAATTTAGCGGCGAGCGCTGGCTGACGATTTCGGGAATGATTCGCGAAGGGCGTGTCGTGCTGACCATCGAGGACACCGGCATCGGCATCGCCCACGAGAATTTGAGCAAAGTTTTTGATCCCTTCTTTTCGACCAAGGATTCCGAGGGCGTGGCCCGAGGCTTGGGCTTGAATGTGGCGCGCCGAGTGGTCGAAGAAATGAAGGGCTATATGAAAGTGGAGTCGACCGGCGGCACGAAATCTGGAACTACGGTCACGATGGAGTGGCCGCTCGAGGAGATCCCCTTGCCCGAGGCTCTGCCGCAGACCGCGGCGGCCGAGCCCAAAGCGGAGCTCTCCATCGAGGACGAAATCAAAGCCGACCTGGCGGGGCAAATCAAACCCGACTCCGTGGTCCTGGATGAACTCGAACTTTTGGCTGAGGAATACGAAGTCAGCAAACCTATTTCGCGCGATTGGTCGGACGGGCCGATTCGCAAGCCGATTGTGAGGAATTTGGATTGAAGATTGAAGAGGTTCGCACCTCCTTCACAGTTTATCTTATCGCGAGCGAACTCAATCGATTGGACGGAATCGCCGAATCTTTGGGCCTTGCGGGTTATATGGTCGCGAGCTTTAGTGAGCTGACGGCGGCTTTTTCTGAGTTCCCAAGCAATCCACCGCATATGATTCTTTTCTCCGGCGAGGAAGCGAAATTCGATTTGACCAAGGCGATGAAGCAGGTCCGGGCTCAGTTGCCCGAGAGCCACTTTTTTCTCGTGACCCCGATTGAAGATCGCGACAAAGCCCTTCCGTTTCTCGATAAAGGTGTATACGACCTGATTTATACGCCGGTGAAGTCGACCACCGAACTGCTGAAGTCGCTCGATCGCGCGGCGGAGCGCGATTACTTTATGTATCTCAATGAACGGCTAAGCGCGGGTCAGGTCCAGCCAGAGGGCGCCACTTCGGCTACGAGCACCCAGGCCCGCTCCGTTGTCAGCGACGATTTTCATTTAAATTACGTGCGCGAACTCTTTGAACAGCGCAATTCCGACGACGGCATTCAAACGTTTTTGCAGGCGGCCTCAAATTTGCTCGGCTCCTGCCCCGGTTTCTACATGAAGTATATTTCGAACCGCCGAGTGCTGATGGCCACCCTGGGCCACCGGCTCGAAATCGAGTGGAACGGGATTGGCGTGAACTTTAACGAAAGCGCCCCCGACAGCTTCCGCACGGCGCATTTGCGGGAACCCGCGAACATCGTCGAAATTCAGCAGATGGTGCGGGAAGTTTTTCAGGTCGAGGAATTTTTCGCGCTTCCCGTTGAAGCGCTGGGCGAGATACAAGGTCTGATCTTTCTTTTGCGCCCGGAGCCCGGGCCTGAGATTAATATGATCCTGCAAGATTGGCTGATGCTATTGAGTAAGGCCTTGAGTCTACTCGAAGCGGAACGCCGTCTGCACGTCGTCACGATCAAGGATCCCGCAACCGACCTGTTGAATCGACAGAATTTCCTGCTGCGTGTGACTCAAGAAATCAGTCGATCGCGGCGAACGATGACGCCCGTCTCTTTGGCGCTTCTGGCGATTGATCAGTACGGAATTATCATGTCGCAAATGGGCCCGGAGGAAGCGCAGACCGTTCTCCGAATGGCGGCGCGGATTTTTGAGAAGCATTCGCGAGTCAACGACGTCGTAGGCCGCACGGGCGCCGACGAGTTTGGCGTGCTCTTGCCCCACACGGGCCGCGCCGGGGCCTTAGTTAAGGCGGAGCGCTTGCGGCGGATCATTGAATCGGCGGACTTCAGCCGAGTTCTAAAAACCTTTCCTCAGCTCACGGTCAGTATTGGCGTGGCCGAGTATCCATCCATGGTGCGCGACGCGGATGAACTTATGGGTGCGGCCGACGAGGCGCTTTATCAGGTTCGCGGCCAAGGCAATAAAACCTGTGTGGCGAAGCCGCCCGAGGGTTTTGTCGCCGACTTCAACGTGCTGGAGAAAGGGGTTGAGTGATGCGACCGACTCGAGTCGAGATCAGCGTGGACGCCGTGTTGCAGAATTTGCAAACGCTCAAAGCCGCAAACGGTTCGGCGTTTTTCTGTCCGATGATCAAGGCCAACGCTTATGGGCAC
>JALHOQ010000260.1 GCA_022842925.1 Bdellovibrionales bacterium | reverse complement strand
GCCAGTAGGGCCCGCCATGATCGGCGGCCTGCTCTAAAAGCTCCGCCGCCCTCTTGGTGTCTTTTAAATTGTACTGATAATGAAAAGAGGCCCGATAAAGCAGCTGCCAGTCCTTAGGAAATACTTTGAGTCCCCGCTCATAGATCTCAGTCGCCCCAGCAAAGTCCTCAACCAGAATAGCCAAGGTCGAAGCCCCCGCCAAATAGGGCATGTCGAATCGCGGCGCAAGTTTGGTGACCGCGTCCAGCATTTTAAAACTCCAGCTGTTCTCACAAACCTTATAGCGGGGAACCGACGTCAGGTCTTCGGCGGACGGAAAGAGGATCGGATTCTCCAGCTTTTGCATCGGCGCCAGATAGGTCTGGCAGTAATCATTATCTTGAATCCAGCGCAACCAGAACGAATCGGCCAGGGACTCCCTAAAGCCGAAATGGAAATACTCTATATATTCAGGGGGCGGGTTGAGATATTTGTTTTCGTCGGCGGCCTGGGCTTGGGGTTCAAGGGTCTGAATTGCGGAAAAGATTATGGCTGCAACGGTGGCATAGCTGAAGAAGATTTTCATCTGCGTAAAGAATAAAAAAAAACGCCCTTCTTAGCAAAGGGCGTTTTGAAGAATTTCGAGTTTAACTGACTTAGTCGATGTCGTTGGCGACGTTCGTCAGCGCCTTCGCCTGGTTCATGTTCCAGACGTCGAAGGCGGCATCACCGTCAAGATCGGCGCCCGCGGCGGCGACAAACGCGATGGCAGAGGAAGCGGCGTTAGTCAAAGGACCGAAGCCGCCGTTAGGACCGGCCACTTCGAGACAAGGAAGCGGAGCCGCGCCGCACACGCCGGCAGCGTTAGTTGCGAACTGAACCGAGGCACCACCACCCGCCACACCAGAACCCTGGTAGCCGGCCGGAGCTACGATACCGGCAACGAGGCCGTGACGATAACGAACTGTTCCTGAGGGCTGATAGCCGATGTTGCGGAAATCTGTGAAGTATTGACCCCACTCAGCTTGGAAGGCGCGCATCGCGGAGTAAACCGCAGATAAGCTCGACTTCGCTTCCGACTGCTTCGATTTTTGGGTGAAGCGTTGGAAGTTGGGCACCGCGATCGCGGCCAAAATTCCGATGATCGCAACCACGACCATCAATTCCACTAGCGAGAAACCTCTCGCGTCTCGTATTGATACTTTCATTTCACATTCCTCCGTACGTACGATTTAAGTTAAAAAACCATGCACTTCTGCATTACCTTTATCGGCATTCGTCCAGTTCCCTTAAATACTAAGGCGCGAAAATGTCGACCGGCAAAGGAGTAAACGGGTCTAAGCCCACATCTCGACTTAAGTTCTGCAAAACCGGAAAATAATTTGAAACATTCCTATTTTAGCCTCGATTTGAGGCACCCCACCGTGGCTTCGACAACTTAACCAAGCTACGCTATAAAGACCCCATGAGCAGCGACGAACTCCCCGACGCCGACACCGGCACTATCACCAAAGCGAAGCCCAAAACCGAACGGCCGAAGCTGTACCGGGTCCTACTTTTGAACGACGACTTCACGCCCATGGATTTTGTAATACTGGTGTTAAAAAAATATTTTATGAAAAGTGACGCGGAGGCCACACGCATCATGTTGGCCGTGCACAATCAAGGCGCCGGCCTCGCCGGAATATATACATTTGAAGTGGCTGAGACAAAGGTCTACACCGTGAATGAGTTTTCGAGAAGACACAAGCATCCGCTCAAGTGTACAATGGAGAAAGAATAGGAGGAGTCTATGCTAGATCCTAAGCTGGAACGAATCCTCAACCAATTGCTCGAATCGGCGCGAGCCGCGCGCTACGAGTTTATCAGTCTCGAACATGTTCTTCTCGCGCTTGTGACCAAAGACGAAGAAGCCCAGGAGATCTTAGAAGCCTGCGGCTCCGACCTCAAACTTTTGCAGAAAAAACTAGAAGAGTTTATCAAATCCCACTGTCCGCTGGTGGCGCCGGAGTTTTTACAACAGGACCCCGAGTGGCGCCCCGAGCTGACCATGGCCTTTCACCGCCTGCTTCAGCGCGCCGCCATTCAGGTGCAATCGGCCGGCCGCAAGTTAGTAAAGAGCGGCAATCTGCTCGTGGCCCTGTTTCATGAAACCGATTCCTACGCCCGCTATTTTCTAGAGGAACAGGGCGTGTCCCAGTTCGATATTATCGAGTATCTCTCGCATGGCTCCAGCAAAGTGCCCCAATCGAGTGGCGAACTCGCCGCCGACGGCCTGCCCAAGGATGGCGCTGAGAAAAACAAATCGGCTCTCGCCACTTACTGCGTAAATTTAAACGAAAAGGCCAAGGGCGGCGGCGTTGACCCACTGATCGGGCGCGAAGACGTGCTCGAGCGCATGATGCAGGTTCTTGGTCGCCGCACCAAGAACAACCCTTTGTTGATCGGTGAAAGTGGCGTGGGCAAAACCGCGCTGGCCGATGGCATTGCCCTGCGAATTGTTCAGGGCAAGGTCCCGGCCAAGCTTCTTGAGAAAGTGATTTACTCGCTCGATATGGGCTCGCTGCTCGCGGGCACCAAATATCGCGGTGACTTTGAAGAGCGTCTAAAGAATGTGGTAAAAGAGATCAAGGCCAGGCCTGGATCCGTCTTGTTTATTGATGAGATTCATACGCTCGTCGGAGCCGGCGGCACCAGTGGTGGCGCAATGGATGCCTCGAATTTATTAAAACCCGCTCTCGCCGACGGCAGCTTAAGCTGTATCGGCTCCACCACCTTTAAAGAATATCGCACGCACTTCGAAAAAGACCGCGCCCTCGCGCGCCGCTTTCAGAAGATCGATGTCAATGAGCCCTCGATCGAACAGACCGTGGAGATTTTGAAAGGCTTAAAGACCCGCTACGAAGAGTTTCATCACGTCACCTTTACGGAGGAAGCGCTTAAGGCTGCGGCAGAGTTGAGCAGCAAGCACATTCAAAGCCGGCAACTCCCCGATAAAGCCATCGATGTGCTCGATGAGGCCGGCTCCCGCGCCCGCACCTTTGCCACCACTCCTGATGTCATCCCTCTTGATGTGGATGAAATGGAAGCCACGGTGGCCCGAATGGCCCAAGTCCCGGTTAAATCGGTCAATGCATCCGACCGGCAAAAATTAAAAGATCTCGATAAGCTGCTGAAGGCCGTCATCTTCGGCCAAGACCAGGCCATCAACAAACTAGTCAACTCGATCAAGATGTCGCGCACCGGCCTAGGCCGCGACAACAAACCGATCGGCAGCTATTTGTTTGCCGGCCCGACCGGGGTTGGCAAAACCGAAGTGTGCAAACAGCTGGCCGAAAACATGGGCATTCAGTTTCTGCGCTTCGATATGTCGGAGTATATGGAAAAGCATGCGGTCTCGCGCCTGGTCGGCGCGCCCCCCGGCTACGTGGGCTATGAAGAGGGTGGGTTGTTGACAGATGCCGTAACCAAGAATCCCCACTGCGTATTGTTGATGGATGAAGTGGAGAAGGCTCATCCCGATCTGATTAATATTCTTTTGCAAGTGATGGATTCCGGCCGACTCACCGACTCGAATGGCCGCACCGCTGACTTTCAAAATGTGGTGTTAGTTATGACTTCGAACGCGGGTGCGTTTGAAGCGGCCAAAGGCGTCATGGGTTTGGTTCCCGAGAAGAGTTCGGCCTTGTCGTTGGACGCGATCAAGAAACTATTCCGTCCGGAGTTTTTAAATCGTCTCGATGCGGTAATCGAATTTCAATCGCTCGATCGCGGTCTGCTGTTGCAGGTGATCCGTAAGTTTATTTCGGAGCTCGAAGCGCAACTGCTTAAAAAGACGATCTCGATGGAAGTGTATCCTGAGGCCTGCGAGTGGTTATATGAGAAGGGCTACGACCCGGCCTTCGGGGCTCGCCCCTTTGCCCGCGTGATCGATGAGCACATCAAGCGCCCTTTGGTCGATGACATTCTTTTTGGCAAGCTTCAACACGGCGGGCGTGTTACGGTCAGCGTGAATTCGAAGAACGAATTAACGATTGAGACGCAGAGCCTTGATGAGATGCAGAAACCGCGAAAACTTCAGGGTCGGCGCGCACCTAAGGCACTGCCGGGTAAGTCCGAAAAAGTGTAGCTTTCGGATCAATGCGTAGTGAATTTTTCGTCCTAAAATAATCTTAAACATTCCCCCATGGACAATCGTCTAGGCGCGCGATACGCCTTTTCAAGGGGGATTTTCATGCGCATTAGCTTCGTTCTGTTGGCGGCAATGGCCTTGTGTGCCTGCCAGCCCAATGACACCAAGGTTAAAACCTTTAAGCAGCTCCTTGATGAGGGCCAAGTGTTGGAATTCACGGAGCCCGGCTTCCGTCACAATGGTTGCCGCGAGGAGAAAGCGGATGCCAAACTGCGGATCACCGAAGGCGCCGAACGGGCCCGTATTGTGA
>JALHOQ010000259.1 GCA_022842925.1 Bdellovibrionales bacterium | reverse complement strand
TTATACGATTTACTACCGTCTCGGACAAAGCACTGTTTTGTTCTTCGGCCTTCGCCCAGAAACAGTGATCTGTGGGAACAAGAACTATTTCAATATTGAGAAAATCAAGGATGGAATTACGATCCAGCCCCTGTCGAATTTCTCAACCAACCTGACCGTGTTAGCACTTGGTCGGCGCTATCTATTTTTTCTAACCCCCGCAAAAGGCCGGCCCGACGGGTTCGTGGAAGTGAAATGGGTTCCGCCTGGCCAAGCGAGATCAGTCAAGGCGCTGGCGAAGCACGATGGAGAGGTCATCCGAGAGATCGGACAGAAAGTCCAAATAGGCAACGGCATCGAGCTCTCAGTCGTGCGCGAAAAAGTTATGGACAAAGGCAAGCGTCGGATATTCGAGGTCGAGATGAAAAATCTCGGCGACCACTCCATACCAGCAAATCGCTTTGAGGTGGTGGCTTCGCTTGCGGGCGTTCCGCTGGCTCGGCAGGTGGTCGTTTGGGAGGGCGATGATCTGAGAAAGAAAGATAAGGTCCGAGGGCGCGTAATCATCTCGGGCCACGACGGAAAGCCCCTTACCCTTGTTGTCGGCTATCTGGGAAAGAGCACAAAGCTCGTACTCAAGGGAGGGCGCAATTAAGTGGTGGGTTGCGTGCCGGGAGCGCCTAAAAGCAATTTTTCTTAGAGCCAGCGGCGGGAAAACCATTGTTGTCCTTAAGCGTTTGGGTGCCGTTGGTGGTGGCGGGCTTTTGTTACTCGGAGCTTTCATGGCGTGGTTCGGCCCTGCCGAAGACAGAACCTTCTACATGCAGACATCGCAGACACAAAATCGCGATGAAGAAGGTGGCGGTCGCCTGGGGACGTCGATCAGCGGTCCTGTGGCGGCGCTTTTTACCAATAGTGAGAAGAAAAAGGAATCGGATGAACGGTCTGCGATGGAGCAAAAGAGAAAGCGCGTCGTTATAAAGTATTACGCGCCTCAGCTCGTCGGATCGTCGAACAAGGTTCCAAAAGCCATTCGATCAGGCAGCAAGCTCGTCGGCTTCCTGTTGAAAGCGATCGACACTCGCGCGCCATCGCCGGTTCATGTGCGAATCGCCCAAGGCGGTGAGGTGAATGGTGTTGAGATCGAGAAAGGATCGGTTTTGACTGGTCAGTATTCATACGGAGGTTCGGGTGAACTGGTTCTCGTGTCGTTCTCGCGGCTGGATACGCCAGATGGTGAGCCCAAAAAAATTCAAGCGCAGGCTCTAGATAGTGGCACCTACTCCGCCGGGATTTCTGGCGAAGTACGCTCCGATGCCGGTGTCAAAACTACCGCGAGCCTGGGACTGACTATGTTTGCGGGTATGGCCGATGTTTTGACCGAGAAAGAATCGCTGGGTTTTTCGCAAAACGGTGTGCAAGCCAAATCTACGATGAAGAATGCCCTCCTGCAGGGGCTATCTCGCTCCGCAGTTGAGCAGACAGGTCGCATGCAAAATGAGATTAACTCGGCAAAAGACTATGTGGTTATCCCGGAGGGCAAAGAATTGATTATCGAATTGACTGAGGATTTCAAATAGAAGGTAAAAAATTTGAAGGCAAAGCGGACGGTTTCACAGCTTTAGGAAAAGTAATTGGCGGGACAGGCCGCTTTTTTGGTTCGGTTATCTGGACTGGAATTCGCTACGGCGTTCGTTGGTCTCCGAGAGTGTTTTTATTTTGGGGCATTTACCTTGTGTGGATTGCCCTCGTCATCTTCGGGCCAAGATGGAATCTGAGCATTCTCCTTCAGTTCATTGGCTCGCCAATGGGAATGGGCGGATTTGGCGCATGGATGGGGGCTCACGTTCCGCGCGGACTTCAACTCTTGGTCTTTTTCTTTCTGCCCCTGTGTGGCTGGCTGTTTGGGCACGGTATCCGAACTTGGATCACTCTAAAGAAATATCAGCGGGCGCTCGACCACTTGGGCTTAAAGACCCCCACGGGCCTATCACCGAAAGTGGTTCGTGCCGTCGAGCTTGAAAACAAACGACGCCGAATTCTTGTTCATGCTGTTGGGATCGATGTGGCGAGCTTTCGAGATAAGAAAGGCGCACTGGAGTCGAGCTTCAACGCAATTTTGCAGGATGTTCGCGTCACGCCGAGCAACCGTCAAATGATTGAGATCCTAGTTTCTGATCGGGAGCTACCGACCCTCGTGCGATTCGACGACCGCTCGGAGAACTTGCGCAATCCCTACACATTTCTCGTCGGTGAAACGATGGATGGTTTTGTCACCGCAGATCTGTGTGAGATCCATCATATGTTGGTCGCGGGGGCAACCGGCGGCGGAAAAAGTGTTTTCTTCAAGCAGGCACTCGTGGGAATTTTGAAAACATCAAAGCATATTCAACTTTACCTTGTGGATTTGAAGCGCGGGGTTGAGTTCAAGGTCTTCGACGCTTTGGATAACGTCGTCCTCGCCAAGGATGAACCGGCGGCATTGTCCGTTCTCCAGGCCGTGGCTGTTGAAATGGATCGTCGGTTCCGCTTTTTGGAGGATAAGGGATTCAACGAGATTTCCCCGGAACGGGACGGACTTGATCGAATCGTGGTGGCGATTGACGAGGCTTCCGAGCTTTTCATCCTTTCGAACTCATCAAAGGAAGGTAAGAGGCTCGCTCAGGAAGCGAGAGAGACGGCCGACAAAATCGCCAAACTCGGGCGGGCCGCAGGCATTCACCTAATTCTAGCGACTCAAAAGGTCGTAAAGGAAACAATCGATACTCGTGTTCAGACAAACATCAATGCGAAAATGTGTTTCCGCGTGAACACCATCGCAAGTTCGATGACCGTGCTCAACAACAAGAAGGCCGCTGATCTCCCAAAAATTAACGGGCGTGGGATTTGGTCAGTCGGAAGCACTGACCTCGTGGTTCAAGTTCCTTATTTGGATGCCGAGGGCATTGCGGAAGAGGTCGAGAGCCTGACTGTGAAGTTCAATGGCGATGCTTCACCGCTAAAGCAAAAGATGCTGGAACTGACGGCTCCGAAGAACGAGCAACCAAATAACCTGATCGTTTCGAGCGAGGAAAACGTGATGTCGGGTAAGGATGAGGTTGAATCATGAAGATCGTTGTTCAGCATCGGGATCGGGAGATTCTGAAATATGCCTTCGTCTTTCGTGTAGTGACATACGATCAGGTCAAGCGCAGATTTTTTGCGGTTAACAAGGATTCAGCGGCCAGAAGAAGAATCCGGAGGCTTTGCGCAGCTCGTTTGCTGCGAGCGTTTTTCGTTAGCAGAGGCACGAAGCCTGTAAAGTGCCTCGGCCTGACCGACAAAGGCTGGAGTATCATTGCGCGGAGCTGGTCGTTTGAAATTGACCGCCCACATTTCCAAAGCGAATCGGCCGAACATGATATTCGGCTGGCTGCAATCCACTCGCGGTTTGAGAAGCTGAAACTCTATGCGAATTTCTTTAGCGAGAACTTACTCCAATCGTCATCGGTTTTGAAGGACACGGCGGAGTATCGTGATCTTATTAACATCCAAGCGGACGGAGCCTTGGTGCTGAAAGATCCCAGCGGTCGGCGCTATGTCTACGCGGTGGAATTAGAAGTCAGCAGGAAGACAATCGAACGCTATCAGAGAAAACTGACGGCGTACTATCGCGTGGGCGGCATCGACGGTGTGATATACGTTTGCGCCGATCAGGAGATTAAGGATCTAGTTGCAAAAGTGGATCGGGATATTCGCACGAGCAAGCAGTCCATCGTGTATCTCGGAGACGAATCCGGTGTGTTGAACAGTCAGGGAAAGATGTTTTTCAAGAACGTAGAGCGTAACGGCTTGGGCCTCTATTGATGGGTGTACCGCACGGTACAGGAGACTGTAACTTGCCTGTACCGCGCGGTACACGACGACACCAGATAAATAGCTGTAACGACGGGAATTCGGCCTTTGATATTTGTGGGGGGGTCAGGGATTTACGGAAATGAGCTTTTGAATGATGGTCTCGGCTGGTTTTGGTGATGGAGGGACGGTTGATGGAATGGAGGGGCAGCGGGCTGGAGGTAAGTATGAAGCGGATTGAACAACTAAAGGAGTGAAATATAAGAACGAAAATATTGGTCGGATTTGCTGCAATCTTAACGATGAACGGATGCTCCACTATGCGCGAGTCACTAATTCTTGGCGCAGGAACTGGCGCCGTGGTCGGTGGCATCGCTGGCGGCCAGAGTTCGGGTGATAGAGGTGAAAACGTAATCAAGGGAGCCGTGATCGGAGGTGTCGCCGCCGGACTTGTGAGCTACGTCATCCACGGGGCGTTGGAGAAACGCGACGCGAACGTGCGGCGCGAGACGCTAATGAAGCTTGAGCATTACGACGTGCTGGGCTTTGAGGGTCTGAATGCCAATCCTGGCGGTGACCGGAGCGGCAAATGCTTCACCACGCAGGAGGTGGATGGCCGAACTAT
>JALHOQ010000258.1 GCA_022842925.1 Bdellovibrionales bacterium | reverse complement strand
AGACCAGCGTCGATATGGCCGGAGTGGCTTTGCTGGAAGAAGGAGTGGAGATCCGGCGAATGGGGTTTCACTTTCCCATTCTCTCCTTTGCGCCGCTCTCTCCCGGAGACGGCGAAGTACTCGAGGCCGAGCGAATCACGCCGGTCCTCGGCCGCTTTGAGGACTTCGACTCTTTAGCTAAGTTTACAGGTCCAGTGCACCTCAAATTCAACACGGGCATGCAGCGCCTTGGCTTCGACCGCGAACAGATTCCCGAACTCAAACGCCGTCTCAAGGCGCTGCCGCAGCTGCAAGTGGCGGGTTTGTGCACGCATATGACCCATGGCGAAGATATTCTCGACGACACCGGTCAGTCGGCTCACCAGTTCCGCCTTTTTCTCGAGATGAGCACGGGCTTTCCCGGGGTTAAGCATGCGCATAAAAGTTCCACGCTGGCGATTTGCGCCGGCGCCGGAGTCAAAGTCCATCCCACCATTGGCGCCCGGCCCGGAATTTCCATTTACGGCTTGCCCCATGATGGGCACCGCATGGCGCCGGGATTGACGCCGGCGTTGAAGTGGGTCAGCGAATTATGCCAAATTCATCGGGTCGAAAAAGGTGAGTCTGCCTCTTATTCCGGGCGCTGGACGGCTTCGCGTCGATCTTGGATTGGAGTTGTGCCTTTGGGGTACGGCGATGGATATTTGCGCTCTCTCTCCAATAAAGGCCAAATGCTTTTTCGCGGAGAGAAGGTGCCGGTGGCGGGAAGCGTTTGCATGGACTACACTCTTCTCGATCTCACTGACGCTTGCAAAGACGGGGATCCAAAACCGGGAGAAGAGATCGTGGTCATGGGCCATCAAGGCGCGAATGAAATCCGAGCGGCGGATCTGGCCGACCTGGCGGGCACGATTTCTTACGAAATCACTACCGCGATCAGCCGCCGGGTGGCTCGCGAGGCTGTATGATTCAAGCGTGGCTCCGCAACCGCGAGCGCATTAATGAGGCGATCGATCAAACTTTCGTCGACCTCTGGGAAATCTTTCACAAATTCTTTTTTGACAGTGGTCGCGCCTGCATTTTTACCTGGGAGTCCGTGAAGACCATCTTTCACCGCCCGTTTCGCATCGACGAGATCTTTAAACATATGGAATTTGTCGGCAACCGGTCGGTGCTGATTATTGTTCTGACCAGCTTATTCACCGGGTTGGCGCTCTCCTATCAAATTTATCTCGGGTTCAAACTGGTGAATGCGACCAACTTGGTGGGACCGACGGTCGGTTTGGGAATTTTTCGCGAGCTGGGGCCGGTGCTGACCGGGCTGTTGGTGGCGGCACGAGCGGGTGGAGCCATGGCGGCCCGACTCGGCACCATGCGTGTTTCGGAGCAAATCGACGCGCTGGAAGTGATGGGCGTGGACCCCAAGCAGTATCTTGTGGGGCCCCGAATTCTGGCCACGATTTTGGTCGTGCCTCTGTTGTGTGCGATTTTTGACTTCACCGCCATGATGGGTGCGCATTTTTTGTGCATTAATGTCCTCGGTCTCGACCCCGCGATTTTCTGGGACAAGATCGCACTGTGGCTAAACCCCGGTGATATTTATCAGGGTATGATCAAGGCGGCCGTTTTCGGCTTGATCTTCTCGGCCGTGTGCACGAATAAAGGTTACTACGCCAGCGGCGGAGCCAAAGGTGTGGGTGAAGCTACGAATCAGGGCGTGGTCAACAGCATGGTGCTGATTATTATCGTGAACTCGTTTATGACGAATTTTATCCGCTTCTACTACGTGATGATGGGCTGGCAGAAATGAGCGACGAGGTCGCGGTCCGAATCCGGGATTTGAAAAAATCGTTCGATGGTAAGGATTACGTCCTCAACGGAATGAATCTCGACATCCCGAGGGGAAAGGTCACATCCATCATCGGGTTCAGTGGCACGGGAAAAAGCGTTTTGCTGAAGCACATACTGGGAATATTGAAGCCCACATCGGGAACGATTGAAGTGCTAGGTCGAGATTTGCAGAAAATGTCCATGCCTGAGCTGATCGAACTCCGCACAAAGCTCGGAGTTTCATTTCAGTACTCCGCCCTTTTTGACGATATGACCGTAATGGAGAATGTGTGTTTTCCATTGCGGGAACATCGTTTCAGTTTGGGACAAAAGCAGTGGGAAGAAATTGCCGCCCGTAAACTGGGCCAGGTGGGTATGGAATCGAAGCACTTCCACAAATTGCCGTCGGAGCTGAGCGGAGGGATGAGAAAGCGGGTCGCGCTCGCGAGGGCCCTAGCGCTTGATCCTGAAATTCTGCTCTACGACGAACCTACGACGGGCTTAGATCCGATTTTGACGGAAGTGGTGGACGATTTGATTCACAACACCCATAAGAACCACGCCGGATCTACGTCGGTGGTGGTGTCCCACGACCTTTTCGCGGCTTTCCGCCTCAGCGACTATATAGTTATGCTAGATAAGGGCGGCGTGTTATTGGCAGGAACCCAAGACGAGTTTCATAAATCCAAAAATGAACTCGTAATGAAGTTCCTGTCCAAAGGCCTCAAGCAAGGATAGGGCAACTAGAGAAATGACATCTTGGATGGGCAGTCCGGAACTCAAAGTGGGCATTCTTGTCATCGCGGTCAGCGCGTTGATTGGAGCCATGGCTTTGAAGGTGGCCGAGGGTCCGAGTGTTCTCGGTGGAGCCAAGCGCTATCACTTCATCTCCGACAGCGCCAATGGCCTCGTACCGAACAGCGCGGTCAAGATGGCGGGCATCAAGGTCGGCGTGATCAAAGACATCGTCCTGGATAACGGCCGCGCCAAAATTATCGTCACTCTCGAAGGCGACACCGAGCTAACCGAAAGCGCGCGGGTTGAGCTACGCGCGGACGGAATCTTAGGCGACAAACACGTAGAGCTCGTGCCGGGCAATCCCGATGACAAACTCCTTCCGGCCGGAAGCGAGCTCGTGCTCAACGTCGGCAAGGGCGGCGGTATGGACGACGTGATGGGCGATGTCAGTCGTGTCGCCAAGTCGCTGAACGAACTGCTCGACGTGATTAAAAAGGCCACGCAGCAAGGGGATGACTCCACGCCGATCGGCCGCATCGTGCGCAACATCGAAAATCTGACGGGCGATCTTTCCGAGATCACCTCTGAGAACAAAGAGAAGGTGAGTGAGATCGTCGACCGGCTTCGCAACCTGTCGAAAAACGTCGACACCTACATCAACGAAGAATCTTTGGCCCGGGTCGACCGCAGCTTGCGAAACATCGAAGACATCACGGCTAAGCTCGCCAAGGGCGAGGGCACTCTCGGCCGCCTGATTCACGACGAGCAGACCGTGGAAGAACTCAACTCCGCCATCACCAACGTGAACAAGTTCTTGGGCGGCGCCGACAAACTCGAAACCACACTCGACTTCCACAGCGAATTCCTGACAGGGCCGTCGGAGACTAAATCTTTCCTTGGTCTTAAAATTCAGCCTGGTCTCGATCGCTACTATGAAATCCAAGTCATAGACGATCCGGAAGGCACCAGACGATCTACTTTCACCACCACTTCCACGAATGGCGGACCCTCTCAGACTTTCGAAGAGACCACGGTCTATCGTAATAGGCTTAAGATCACCGGCCTATTTGCCAAAAACTTTTGGGATTGGACGATTAAAGGTGGCTTGATCGAGAACGCCGGCGGTATCGGCGTGGATTATCACCTGCTGGGGCACCGATTGCGGTTGTCGACCGAGTTCTTCGATTTCAGAGAACCGCAGCTCCGCTTCTTCGCCCGCTACAACTTCTTTAAAGGCGTATACCTGATCGCGGGCGGCGACAACCTGCTCGGCTCGGGCGACGAAGAGGCGACCGCCTTTATCGGCGGCGGTCTCTTTATCACCACCGACGATCTCAAACTTCTCGCCTCGAAAATGTCGTTTTAAAAAAGATCTCACCGCGTCACTTCGTGGCGCCGGGTAGGGTGAGAATAAATTGCGTGCTTCCCGTGAGCTGTGCCGCTCCACTTCGACCCAAGAGTTGCGCGAGTCGGTCATTTGGTGCAAGCACATGACCGCCGTTGTAACTCTCAATATCAACATTGCCACCGAGTCCGCGGCGCATTTGAGTTGCGACATCTTTAAAACTCCGGCAGCCGCCACCCTTCACGCAGGTGCGCACATCATCCTGGGTTCCGGCCATGGCCGTGAGTTTGGGGCAACCGGCGAAATTGCGATTCGGAGGGTTCGCCCAGGCCTTGGCGCCCATCATGATCACGCCCGAATAATTATTCTTCAGGTGCTCATCACAGCTCATGGCAATATTGCGGGCGGCAAAGCCCCCGTTGGAGAATCCGAATAAGGTCCGGCCAGGAGCGAGCGGTGCTCCGCAGACGCGGGAGGCTTGCGCTTCGATGGCGCGAAGGGAGTTGTTCGCCGCAGCCCCCATTCCGTTCGGCCATTCGCGATTGCCGTTT
>JALHOQ010000257.1:3801-4453 GCA_022842925.1 Bdellovibrionales bacterium | reverse complement strand
CACTCCGTTTTCAATTTTGCTTTCGAATTTCGCTGCACCCATTTCTACTCCTAGGCCGACTTTCGAGTCTGCATGCTTTGTGACATCAAAGTTTGCGCGATCTGGTCGAGACTCACGACCTTTTCGGTCGCTCCAATCTCAACCGCCGCTCTTGGCATTCCATAGACGGCGCTGCTGGCCTCATCTTGCGCGAACGTACGGGCATCGATTTGCCGTAGGTCGAGCAATCCCTTGGCACCGTCTTTGCCCATGCCGGTCATCAATCCCGCCACGATTTGAACTCCGCGTAATTTCGAGACTGACTGGAATAGATAATCGACGCTCGGCTTGAACCGATTGACCGGAGCCTCATCGCGAACGGCAATTTTAATTTCTTTTCCCCTTTGCACCACGCCCATCTGCATTCCACCCGCGGCAATGTATACATGGTTAGCTTTAATAACTTCGCCATCTTCGGCTTCTTTAACCGTAAACGGACATAAGTCATTGAGCGAATTGGCGAACGCACGGGAAAATAATGGTGGAATATGTTGCACAACGAGAGTGGGCGGGATCTCGGCGGGAAGACCTCGAAAAACTTCTGTTAATGCCTGGGTGCCTCCAGTGGAGGCCCCAAGACACCAGAGTAATCCTTGTTCTGGTTTAAAGCCAG
>JALHOQ010000257.1:0-3791 GCA_022842925.1 Bdellovibrionales bacterium | reverse complement strand
AGCCAGTCGAAGAAATATTTTGAACTGGCGGACGTCGTAAAAATGCAGTCGCAGACACTCCCTTTGCTGCTTCAAGTAGCCGGCCTTGTAGTTCCTCCCCGAAGTGGGTCCGCTCTTCAAACTTCGGCTTCGGCAAGTAATCAAACGCACCGGCATTGAGAGCCTCAATTACTAAGGAGCCTTCCTCAAGAGCCAAACTACTGATTAGAATCACGGGAAAATGCTTTTTAGCGAGAAGTTGACGGACGACATCGACTCCCGTCAATCCCGGCATCTGAATGTCGAGAGTGATCGCATCGGGCTGGACTCGGAGAATTGTATCCACCGCCACTCGCGGGTCCGAAATCTGTTCGACTGAGTCCACAAACCCCATTTCGCCTAAAATCTGCTTTAACAGTTTGAGCAGCACCGGTGAATCATCAACACTCACGACTCTCATGCGAGAGCGAATCGTGAATATCCCACCGGCATTTCGTACGTGAATGAAAGGAGAATACTCGATCTTCAATCTTGATTCTCGACCCAGCAAACTCTCGGCCCGATGCCGGTACAGGGGCGACAGAATCAAACCAAACTCGCATCCCACGCACCCAGGTTTCTCCATTCGCGTATGCAGTCGGCGGACGAACTCACTGTCGAAGTCGCGAACTTCGAACACGGTTAAACCACCCACACGTCCCGTCGCATCCTTGGCGTAAAATAAGCCTTGGCCGATCAGCCGAAACTCTTGATCCTTCAAAGCTGGGTGGTCGGCTTGGAGCCATTTTAGAAAGTGACGTGAATCGAGCTTCATGCGGCCTTTCTCAAGTTAGCAAAATATTCCACCGAAAGACTGGCGAAACTGGTGGCCGGTGTGACGTCGCTGACTTTGAGCCCATACTGCCGTTCAATGGTGGAGGCGCCAAGACCCGCGGTTTCGTCGACCAAGACCTGCATTCGGGCTCCCGATTTTAACATTTGCAAATCGAATGGTGGCGCGCTCAAAAATTGTAAAGACACCGACTTGGCTTTTACGCTGGCCAACGCTTCAGACCAGAACCCTGCCTTTGCTAGATAGATCGTATTCGGCTTTAAGAAGACATTACCCTGTTTTATGGTGGCACATTTGCGATCGGTCCACGCCAACAAACTCTTTTCCAGAGAATCTTCGGCTTGAGCACCTTCTGCCCAAAGCACCAAGAGCGCAGGTGACCGATATTCCCCGTGTTGAGCTCGCACCACATGTTCGAGCTCTTTGACCGTTTCGGGGGAAGCCACCACGATTCGCAAACACTGCGAGGCGTCCGGAACCACTATTTTTTGGCTAATCGACTGATCGAATCCGCCGACGGCCTCATCCGCAGGTTTGGTCTTGGCACGTAAGGCCATTTTGGCTTTGGTTAAAATTTCGCCTGCACTCTTCTGAAGGTTGTTCATTGCCGGCTTTTCGACATAGTCGAAAGCACCCAGTGACAGCGATTTCGTTGCTAATTCCACATCCATTCGGTTCACGCTGGACACCATCAGGACGGGAGGATCAGTTTTACGTCGATAGAGTTTCTCCATAAATTCGATGCCATTCACTTCGGGCATATGAATATCTAGAGTGACTAAATCATAGTTGCCTGCATCCAGCTTTTCGCGAGCCTCGCGGCCATTGCCGGCCACTTCCACCTTGTCGAACGCGGCATCTTGGCTGAAGATTTTCTTAATCAACATCTGAATGGTGGTCGAATCGTCCACGCACAACACACGAAATTTTTTTGTAACTGAACTGATCGGTTGCGCCTTAACAGTAGGCACTGGCTTAAGTGTCTTAGACGGAGCTGGAACTTGCTTGATCTTGGGCATTGAAGTCGACTGGGAGGTCTGTTTCAAGTAGCAGGACGGTCCAACCGTGGGATAGCTCCATCCGTCAAATCTAAGCGGTTCCGACATTCCGCTAACAAACAATCCGCCGTCTCGAAGGCGCATCGCGAGCGCCTGAGCGATCCGCTTCACATTGTCTTCGGAAAAATAGATGAAGACATTGCGACAAAAGATAACGTCGAACTGCCCTGGCTCGGACCAACCGCCAAGCTCGAGCAAGTTGACGGGCTCGAACCGAACCACAGTTCGTAAACTGGGATGAGCCGCCGCAAAATCTTTGACCTGGCCCGTGCCTTTCTTCCAAAACCCCGACAGATATTCGCTCGGAATCGTGTTCACCTCTTTGATGGGGTAAACGCCGTTTCGCGCATAAGCCACGGATTCCGCGTCGATGTCGGTTCCGACGATTTCAAAAGGAATATCCAATCGCTTTTTTAAAAACATCGCCAGCGAGTAGACTTCTTGCCCCCGACTGCAGGCGGCGGACCAAACTCTAACGGGAGACTTATCCTTTTCATATCGGGCCTTTAGTTGGGGTAACTCCCTATTCAACCACTCCTCCAGCACTTCAAAATGCGCGTACTCGCGAAAGAAGAAGGTGTAATGCGTGGTCATAAGGCTCTGCAGCGCATCCCGCTCCTGCTCTTCGTGACCTCTAAAATGCAGCCAATACCCCTCGATATCGGACAGGCCCAGTTTGGCGATATGAGTGCGAATCCGCGACTCGATCATCGGAAAGTTTTTTTCCAAGACTTGATTCCCGGTCTCCTCGCGCACGATTTGCGCCAGACGTTCAATATCGCTTCGGCTCAGCGCCTTTAACATGTTTAAAACTCCTCGAATCCAGGGTCCGCACCATTTGGAACATCATGCCCTCCGGCCGCCTTCTTAAGCGGCATCGGAGCGGCCGCTTTACTGGCTTGAGTGATCTTGGAAGCGACTTTGCCCGGCTTCATTTTGCGATGAGACGTGATTTCAGTCACATTATCCGAAGTGTGATCGGCCGGCGCCACACCCGCAAGTTCAACCAGAGTGGTCACAGCTTTTGCCAGGGACTGAGCTTCAGAGCTCAGATTCTCGCCTAAGGCCGAGCTCTGTTGAGCCACGGCCGAGTTCTGCTGCGTGACCTGATCGAGCTGCGAAATCGCTTTATTAATTTCCTGAATGCCCTGTGCCTGCTCCTTGGAAGCGTGAGTAATTTCAGCCACCATCGATGTGACCGTACGGGCGTTCTCCGCGATCTTATCGAGCGCCTCTTTACACTTGTGGGCTGTTGATTGCCCAACGCTGATTTTATCCTTGCTGACCTCAACAAGCTGATCCACTCGGTTCGTCGTTTGCTCGACGATCCCGTTCACTTTTTTAATCGACTCCGAGAGCATTTCGGTAATTTGCTTGGCGGCGTTTCCGCTCATTTGAGCCAGGTTGCCGACTTCCTCCGCGACAACGGCAAAGCCTTTACCGTGTTCCCCCGCCCGGGCCGCCTCAACTGAGGCGTTGAACGAGAGGAGTTTCGTTTGGAAAACGATGTCGTTGATGACCTTGGTCTTTTCGCCAATTTCGGAGATGATTTTAACGATTTCTCCGAATTCAGTATTGCTCGACTCCATCTGATTCAGAATTTTGTCGTTTGTCTCTTTGATCTCTCCAATGGCCGAGAGCATGTCGCCCACCGATCGCGAGCCGTCTTCGGAGGCACGTTGATTAGTTTCGACCGTCGTCTTAACTTTGCCAGCCGATTCTGCGTTCTGGGTGACCATGGCCGATATTTCCTCAACTGACGCCATTGTCTGTTGCAGACTGGCCGCCTGCTGAGTGGAGGCTTCGCTCAGTTCGGAAGCCGCGCTGGCGCTATCCGAGGCGCTGTCTGTCAAAGTACGACTTGAGATTGTCAGTCGACCGATGATGTCATTTAAGTCACGCATTAGCGCACGAATAATGGC
>JALHOQ010000256.1 GCA_022842925.1 Bdellovibrionales bacterium | reverse complement strand
TCGAGGCCATCGCCACTAAGCTCGGCCGGAGGGTGCAGTTTTATCAGAACAATTGGGAAGGCCTGATCGAGGGCTTGAAGCGGAATGATTACGACGTTGTGGTGAATGGTCTGGAGATCACACCGGATCGCCGGGAAGTGGTCGATTTTTCGCGCCCCTATTATATAACCGCCGAAGTCCTCAGCGTCCGGCGCAGCGAGAATTCCATTCACAAATTGGAGGACGCCAAGGGAAAACGCGTTGGGACTTTAGCGGCTTCGCTGGCGCAAAGGATCCTTTCCGAACAAGAGTTTCCGATGGAGGTCGTGACCTATAGCGAAGAGGTCCACATGTACAATGACCTCGCCATCGGACGAACCGATGCCGTGTTTATGGATGAGGCGATCGCGCTCTATTACGCCAAACCCCATCCGCAGTTGAAAATCGTGGGCGACCTCGTTGGTCATATGGAGTACGGGGTGGCCACCCGTAAGGGGGACTCGCTTAGCCGCGCGATCGACGACGCCGTAGCTGAGCTGATCGCCGACGGCAGTATTCGGCGGATTCTCGAACGCTGGGGTTTGTGGAATCCCCCGACTGCCCAGGCGTGGAAAATGGATCCGGCGCCGCAAACGCCCGCGGTGGAGTACGATCGTTACCTTAAGACCGCGTTTACGGAAGTGAGCTGGCGCGATCGTTTTCGGCGTTACGTTGGTTTTATGCCTTTGCTTGCCAAGGGTGCGCTGATGACGTTGCAGATTTCTGTGATCTCCATGGCGTTCGCGATCCTGGTCGGATTGATCACCGCGGTGTCGCGACTCTACGGACCGGCCCCGGCTCGCTGGGCCGCGGTCGCGTTTGTGGAAGTGTTTCGCGGCACTCCGCTTTTGATTCAGCTGTTTTTGATTTTCTATGGTCTTCCCCATATTGGCATTCGGCTAGATCCTTTTCTCTCGGCGGTCATCGGTCTTGGCCTGAACTATGGGGCCTGTGAAGCGGAAAACTACCGGGCGGGGATTCTGTCCATTCCCAAAGCGCAAATGGATGCCTCTTTCGCCCTCGGCATGACCCGGGGGCAATCGCTCCGTCACGTGATCTTGCCCCAGGCGATTCGGATCGTAATACCTCCGGTGACCAATGACTTTATCGCTCTCCTTAAGGACTCCAGTCTTGTGTCCGTGATTACGATGGTCGAACTTACGGCGACATATGGGCAGTTGGCTTCAACCTATTTCGACTACCTGGGAATTGGACTCCTCACCGCAGCCGTTTATTTCTTAATCGGCCTGCCTTTCGTGAGAATCGCCCGCCGGCTCGAAAAACCGTCTCATTTTTAGACAGCTGTTCAGGTTCTGTTTCAGAATGAGACGTATATTCGTTATGAACGGGCATCGGGCGTGAATCTATCATCTCCAAATGAACTTAAAGGTTTGTGCGAAGAGCGCTGTTATATGGGCTGTGGCTGTGGCCACCGGGCTGATGTTGGTGGTCCCGGGCGGGAAGGCCTTCGCCCGTGGCGGCGCCGGCCGGGCCGTCTATAGCGATCCGCTCTGCAATAACCCAAAGATGTCGGGCTCGCGCCGCGATGGTTGCGCGGCCATTCTCGCCCAATTGACTGAGTCCAACAGCTGCACCAAGCCGATCTTAGACCGGATCGCCTCTGCCGCTTCACGTGGTCAGTTTGGCGGAATCAACGCTTTTTGTCCGAACTACAGCCAGTTCAATGGCAACGCCAATACGCGCGCTTTGATTTGGCGGAATATTGTGGCCGCTCTCGTCGCCGAAGAATCGTCGTGGAATCCACGCACATCGGGTGATGGCGGACGCTCGCGCGGCCTCCTGCAATTCGGCCACACCAATGCTCGGGCGAAACCCTACTCCTGCGCCTGTCGGCCTGCTCAACAGAACATAGAGAATGTTTCCGCCAATGCTCGCTGTGGAACTCATATTTTCTTATACAATGTTGCCCGTGATATGAAGATGGGCGGCGGTCCCGCTGGACGTCGTGGTGCGTACGGGGCCGCTCGCTTTTTTGGTCCCTACGGGGATGGACAATCTAAAAAGCGCACTCGGATGGCCGCGAAAGTGGCTCAATACTGCCGCAGTCTCCCGGCCCCGGCGCCGCGTACACCCGCGAAGCCTCCGGCTGCTCCGGCTCAACCAAGCATGATTATCTCCAATAACGGCAATTCCGGAGGCGGCGGTGCGATCAGCGAACGTCAAGCTGTTCTGCCACCCCTCCAACCGGTCCGTGCCGTCGGTCCGAGACTGCGCGCCCAACCGCTTTCCTCGAGCGGATTCATGTTCGCCTTCGATTAGTCAATAACGTCCCACTGGATGTCGGACGTAGATATAAACCGCCAGCAAAACGTAAATAATGGTCAGTACGAAGCCGGACTGACCGCCAAAATAGGGATCCATTTTTCCCGCATTATAAAAGGACGGAATGATTTGCTGAATCCAGGTCAGATGAACGGCATGAGCGAGAATCGGCGGATAGATCGACTTCGAAAACTCCCGCAGCCACCCGAGAAATACGCCGAAGGCCACAGTTTGAATGGTGAATAAGCCGATGCTGAGCCACGGAATCGGTGACGAGGAATAATCGACAAAGAGGATCAGCGGCCAGAACCAAAGGGCGGCGATCAATCCAGTCAAAATCAACGGCTCCGGAACATGCGCCCGCATCATCCGATTGAGTAAGAATCCGCGCCAGCCAAGCTCGAGGCCCATTACGATAACCGCGTTGACCAGTACTCCAATCGTGGGTTGAAAAACCAGGACACGGAGCAGTCCCGACTCAGGAATTTTAAATTTTCCGATATCGGCTAAGATCAAAATGGCTAGCATTAAGAGAAGGGCGCCGGCGGGGATGCTGTAGGCAAACATAAGCGAGCGATTGCCCGGGCGTATGAGAGCGAGATCGCGAAACTTGTGGCGAAAGTATTTTGAGCTCCCGATGGCAACGGCACCCGGTATCCACATCAGTAAAACCAGAACGAACGTATTTACCGTTTTGATTTCATTGATAATGTAAAATTGCACGACGCCGGAGAGGAGAAAGGTACCTAAAAGAAAAACCAGGATTTGAAAGCCGTTCGAAGCTTTGCTCATACCGCCCGCTTATTTATGAGGGTGGCGGGCCTCCAAGACCGCGGCCAGATCATTCAGGGAATCGCGAAGTTCAGTCAGTTCATCGTTCCGGCGCAGAATGACACGCGAGCTGTACATCCCTTGTTTGAGATTGTCGATATGGCGTTGAAGTGGAATCAATGGCCCGTACACGCGGTTGCTCAGTTTGATGCTGAGATAAATCGTGAACAGGCCGATGACAAAGGCGCCGAACACGAAAGCGAAAAACGGATAGATCATCGTATCGCGCAGGAGGTAGCCCACTTCCAGTTGCAGCTGTCCGCTATCGGTAAGACGCTTCAAAGTGTGGTTGTAGACAATGGCCATCAACGCGACGAGGGCCGTAAGAGACAAGGTCGCGCCGCCGGTGAAAAGCAGAGCATAGCGCATTTGCTTCTGCGGCCGAACCAGCAAACCAATAAATGTTCTTTTGTGCGGATGCATTCTCAAAAGGTACCAGGTTCTTTTTTCAGAAGCATTGCGTCTGTGCTCGCTCCAGCCGTTAGTCCTGAGGTACCAGGTTCTTTTTCCAGAAGCGGCGCGAAATTATATACCCTTAAGAGATGTTCGCGCTTTGGTATTGGTATAAGCGGCGCACCCGTTATTCCTTTAAGCCTGTCATTCTGGTCACAGGGTGTAGCTCGGGAATTGGACAGGCGATCGCTGAAACTCTTTATAAATATAAATCTTATCGGGTTGTGATTACGGCTCGTTCGAATTCAGTGGCGAAAGTGAAGGAGCGTTTTGAGGAGGACGACCGTTTTTGGGTTCGGCCTCTGGATGTTACTTCTGACGTCGAAAGGACCAAGCTCATCACGGAGATTCAGCAGAAGTGGGATGGTGTAAACATTCTTATAAACTGTGCCGGGATCAGCTACCGCTCAGTTCTTGAGCATATGTCAGAACAGGATGAGCATCTGCAAATGGAGACGAATTACTTTGGACCCGTCGCCCTAATGAGAGCGGTTCTACCCAAGATGCGGGAAGAAGGCCGAGGGAAAATCATCAACGTTTCCTCGGTCAGCGGGATGCTCGCGATGCCGACCATGTCTTCCTACACGGCCTCAAAATATGCGTTGGAAGGCGTTAGTGAAGCGTTGTGGTACGAGGTCAAACCGCTCGGAATTAATGTGTGCCTCATCCAACCCGGTTTTGTGAAATCAAAATCATTCGAGAACGTATACTATACCGAACTTTCCAAGACGGCCGAAAAAGCCGGCGGCGATGAACCCTATGGTGATTACTACACCAACATGACGCCGTTCATTGCGCGTCTAATGGGCTTAAGTATCACCACGCCAAAATCCATAGCGAAACTCGTCCTGAAGGTGATCCGCACCGAAAATCCACCACTTTGGGTGCCCGCCACAC
>JALHOQ010000255.1 GCA_022842925.1 Bdellovibrionales bacterium | reverse complement strand
GCTCTTCCGATCTAGGTGAAGACCCAACCCAGTGCCGCCATATTTGCGTGTCACCGAGCTGTCCGCCTGGCTAAAGGGCTTAAAAAGATTTTTCTGCTGATCGGGTGAAAGTCCAATTCCACTGTCGACTATGTCGATTTCGATCTGCCCACTTTCGTTTACATCGGCGTTAATGCGCACGCCCCCACTGGCAGTGAATTTGATGGCGTTGCCGACTAGGTTCGTCACGATCTGCTTGATCCGGTGGGGATCTGAGTAGACGGCCTTGGGTAAGGCAAGCGATCGCCTAAGCTCCAGCGTGAGCCCTTTTTGCGATGCGAGAGCGCGCAGGGAAGCCACCGTTTCTTCGAGAATTTTCTCTATCGAGAGTTCGGCCTTTTGCACCGTTGGCGAGCCCGATTCCATCTTAGCTAGATCCAGAATATCGTCGATCAATCGCAGCAAGTGATCGCCGTTGCAACGGATGCGTTTCAAGAAGTCGATCCGCTCCTCGCGCGAACAACCCAAGTCGGAACAGAGATCGGCAAAACCTAAAATTGCGTTCAGTGGCGTGCGGATCTCATGGCTCATGTTGGCCAAGAACTGCGACTTGGTTTGATTCGACAACTCAGCTTCGTGTTTGTCCTTTATAAGCGAGTCTTCGTGAAGTTTATAATCGTGAATGTCGATGACGGTGCCCATGTAACCCTGAAAACGGCGCCGATCATCTAAACGGGGAATGCCGGTGCTGATGACCCAGCGGTACTGCCCGTCCCAACGGCGCAACCGGTATTCGTTGGTGAAGGGCTCAAACCGTTGCCCGTCTTTAACTTCGCGGGCATAGGAACTCATGCGAATTTTATCTTCCGGATGGACGCAATCCAACCAACCCATGCCTAAATCCTGAACGGTTGGACGGCCAGTGAACTCCTGCCATTTCTTGCTTAAAAACGTACAATTGCCGTGGCGATCGCCAATGTAGAGAATCGTGGGGGATTCATCGACCAGACTGCGAAAATAGGATTCACGCGCCTTCCACGATTCTTCGAGTCGGCGCACGGCTAGGTCGCGCGCCACACTGAGTTTGTAGGCCCAGGAGGCGCCATTAATCACGATGATCCAAGAGACGGCGACAGTTGCAAACACAACAAAAATCAAACCTCCGCGCACGCCGATCCAATGCCTTTCCGAAGCGGCCAAAATCCCCAGTCCGACAATTAGTGGGACCACCGTTAAAAACAGCAGGTAGTAACGGGAGAGTCGCATGCTGGCATAGGACGCACTCAGCATACTGACGGGCCAGCGTAGAGGGGGCGCGGTGATGATGTAGGCCGCGAACAGCACCACCGCACCCACATCTAACCAAGCCATCCGCAGCCAAAAGCCCTGGATGGAATCCGACGGCACTCCTAGGAGACCCGCTACCACAGACAAGAAGGATACCATTAGCACTGGGATTAAAAATCCGAAGGCCTTGGAAAATCCGTTCCGATAGACTTTTCGACCCGGTTCCACCGACATGGCCAACGCGAGAAATAGGAGACAAAGAGCTCCTGGGAAGGACAGAGATCCGTGCGGAAAGTAGGCCTCCAGCCAATCGGCGCCTAAAACCGAAGCCGGCACCGCAAAGCGAAGAGCAGCAACCGTACCTGCCACACCTACGACGGCGGTAAACACCCAGCCTGGGATAAGAAAGCGCCGCCGACCGTCGCTCTGATCGAACAGGATCGCCGCGGCAGCCAAAAACACCACACCGATTGCAAGGTACGAAAACACGTCAAGTAAGGACAGGGTAAGAGCACTGATCAAAGAAGAGCGCGAGAGTTGAGAAAGTCGTCCTGTTAAGGGCATTGGGAAGTATCTAACGGATTTATGTACGAGCCACAATAGGGGCGTAGTCATATTGTAAACAGAATCCGACAAGAGGGAAAATTGCCTCATTGCGCGGCCTGAAATCTATTCGCGACCGACTAAGAAGTAGCTGTTTAAGGTTTCATCGACACCAACCAGTCCAAAGCCTAGTTTTGACAACCCCCTTAAAGCCGCTACAATCAGTGTATGCGCAAAGTACTTATACTCCTCGCTTCCGCCTTCGCGACTTCACTCCCGATGGCTCACGCCGAGGTGACATTTGAGGGTCTCTTTCGAATTGAAAAGAATAAAAAGCACATCGGTTATGCGGTTCACCGCTCCGAGTGGGATGAAACCTCGAAAAGGCGGACGATCACTTTTTTCGTCAAAACTTCTGAGGACGGCAAAACCAGTACTAGCATAACTCGCTCCATTAGCGATGAAGCCTATCAACCCCTCTGCTCTTTTGCCTACTCTTTCGAGCCCGACGTCAAAGAGCAGATCTTCGCCAAGTTCGGAATCGCGAAGCTTGAAAAGGACGATCCCGCTAAGCGCTTCACCGTGGTCGACAGTCTGTTCGACAAACCCCTCAATGTCCGAGCGCTGGATGAGAAAGAGGTGAAGACCGGGAAGCTGCTTGATCCTTGTGATCGCAGGCGCTTTTTCGCCAAGCCGAGCAATAGCGATCGAATCGCGGAAAACGAAGGCTCATTTCAATCCTCATTCCTGTTCTATGTACTCGACCTAGCGCGAATGGAGATCGGCAAAAGTAAGACCTACGAAGGCTTCTCCGAAGAAGACGGACGCTACAGTTACGGCAAAGTTAAACCCCTCGCCGCGAAAACGATTGAAGGAGTCAGTGTATTCCAAGTCGACGACGATTTCGCCGGTGAACCTATTGAGAACTTCGTATTGGCGAGCGGCGATCCGATCGGAGCTCGCTCCATCTTCAATAAGATCGTGACTTATTTGACTACGAAGGCCGAGGCCGTGGGCGAGTTTGAATTCGATCAAAAGGAGCTCACCCCATGGTTCAAAGGGATCCCCGACGGACTCAAAAATCCGCTCACACAATCGGACGGAAAATTGAACGCCTTGAAAATCATAGAAGGATTTGAACCTCCCAAGGGGGATCGAGATCCGAACTCCGAGGAAATTCCCATAGTCGATATCAAAGTTCCCGCGAAGCGCGGGAAGTAAGGGAGTAGTTCGGTGGGGGGATTCAAAATCTTCAGCCTTTGCTTATTGCTCTTGGCTCTAACCGAGCCAGCCTGGGGTCGCGCGGGTGTGGGGCGCACGGCGGGAGGATTGAAGGACCCAAAAAGCTTGGCCGGTCTTTGCACGCAAGAGAACGGAAGTCAGAATTGGGTCAAGAAGGGCTACTGCAAGACGCTGCAGGAATCGATGACCAAAGGGTGTAGTGGACAGAAACTGGAGAGCATTCGCAATAAAGCCATGCAGGGGAAAATCGAAGGACTGAATGAGTACTGCCCGGGCGGGCAAAACATGGCGCAGGACAAGGAAAAATTTGCGCAGTTTATGACCCAGCTCACGGCAGCGCTGACGATCGAGGAATCGGATTGGCGCGAGAATGTGCGCACCAGCTCAATGGGTGCTAAGGGCCTGATGCAGTTAAGTTACAAGTCGGTGAAGCAAAAGGCGTATAACTGCGGCTGCAATTCCATTCGGTCCGACGCCGACGTCAGTCGGGACCATCACAAGAATCTGCGCTGCGGTTCTTACATCGTCCTGCACTGGATCGATAAGGACAATGTGATCGGCAAAGGCTCGGGCAATAAGGGTTCGCGCGGCGCCGCTCGATATTTTCAGCCGTTTCGCGATATTGATAAGAAGAAGCGGGAACGGATGAAGCAGAAAATCGCCAACTACTGCAAGCAGCGCGAAGCCGGTCAGGCTCAGTCGGTCGAAAGCAGCGGACAGTCCGGGACGAGTCGCTAGCTAGTGAAGGCGGGCCACGAAGCAAAGAACGGAGGTGCTCACCTGGCAACTCTGGTTCAACAAAAACTCAACCGCCTGCATCGACACGGCCTTGCTTGAACTGCCCGCGTAAGTGCCATTGGGATAAAACCAATTCCCCGTGACCGCGTTGTAAGCAATCGCATTGTTGAAGTGATACCAAAAACCGTTCTGCGCCCAAAAAGCGGGTTGTTTATTGGGATGAAACCAATTGCCCGTCTCAGCCCAGTAGGCGGCCTCTCCATTGGAGTGATACCAGTTCCCGTTCTGAGCCCAAAAGGCGGCCACACCGTTCGCGTGGTACCAATTGCCACTGGCGTTCCAATAGGCAATCGCACCACTCGAGTGATACCAGTTGCCAGTTTCAGGAGCGAAGGCGAGACGGCCGTTACCGTGATAAAGCGGATACGTACAGCGGGCCAAAGTCCCCGGCGTCCGCGTGAAATCCTTTAAGATCCAGTCTTGAAAACGGCATTCGGCGTGCGCCACCAAAGATCCAAACAAAACTGCCACTAACAAAAGAGCTTTCATCGAATTCCCCCCAAAACAGAATTTCTATCGCGAAGAAAGGTGCCCGTCGACTTTTTGCAGCCCCATGCGGCATGGAATGCCGCATGGGGCTGCAAAAAGTCGACGGGCACCTAATGGCACCACCATTGCTCTATAGGGCCGATGCCACA
>JALHOQ010000254.1 GCA_022842925.1 Bdellovibrionales bacterium | reverse complement strand
ATTCGAAAGCATAAACACGTAGAGGACCTGCGGTTGAAGCTGACTGGAACGGCTGTCAAACACAGGAGCACCCTCGCCGCGAACGGAATTGTTACCCGCGATATAATATCTGGTAAGGGTTTCGGGTAGGGCGGAGCGAAAACCGACGTCGGGATTCCACAAAACTCCGCCGCCCACTCTCGACACCGCGAACGATGAAGCCGCCCCCAAAAGGAGGCAGCCGAAAAATAGAAGCCGAATCATGGATTATCGATCAGCTCGTAGCTGGCGTAAAAGGATTCGCCTATGTTGATTTCACAGCTGATGTCACCGGTTCCGTCGTTTGTTGGCGAGCAGACTTCAATCTGTTGCGATATGCTTCCAATCAGCGAGCGATTGGCCAGGTCTCGGGTACCTGGGTTGTGCGAAAAGAGCCATGGAGCGTATCCATTAGAGGCGTTGAGTATGTAGATGCCGGCGGCCCCAGATTTCTCCGCGCGGACGTTTTCTCCGAAGCGCTCCCTATCGTAAATCGAAAGATGCCCGGAAACGGCGATTTTTACCGGCTGACCGTCGTAAGTCGTGTCACATTCCTTCAGGATGCCCACTGCAAAGTAACCTTCTGTGACATTGCGGACGTCGAAAACGGGCATATCTTCCTCTCCCATGCAGACGGGCGTGGTTGTCATCGTATAAGAACCATCTGAATTTTTAATTGTCTGATTCTTCACCACCTCAAACTTCATCCGACCCGTCCGTGTCGGCGGAATCACCGGAATCGGTTCGACCGGACCGGGCTGACCCGGACTGGTGCCACCACCACTATTTTTAAGTTCGACTTTGATCGTTTTCGGGTTGAGCAATTGCTGTTTGTTCAGGGTCAGGGTCAGGGCCTGGGCCGAATAGCCCGCGAATACCAGGGTAACCACAGTAAGCCATTTCATGATGTCTTCCTTTGATAAGTTAAGATTAAAACAATCGCGCGACCAACACAGGATCGGTGCCGATCCCAAATCGGTCAACGATCCCCAGTCTTCATTTTGCACACTGCTTGTATTCACTAGACCAAAGGCTAAGCGCGGCTATTTCCCCTTCGCGCCTTTTAAGAGATCACCAAGAGTCCCGAACGATTTGCCAGCGGTGGCCGCGGCGGCGGTTTGGTGAGTTCGCCACGACTGGTCGTCGTCATCCAATCCGGGCAGACCCAACGTCAGCTTCCGCTGCGCAAGATCGACAAAGGCCACGCGCACTTTAATTGCATCGCCACGATGCTTATTTTCATATTCTTTACCATCAACGGAGTCGCGCCAGGCCGAGCGTGGAAGCAGTCCGGTCACGCCGACCGCGACCCGCACAAATATACCAAAAGCCTCTTTGTTCTCAACGGTGCCGTCGACCACGGTGCCCACCGGATAACTGGATTCTAAATTCTCCCAAGGGTCATCAACGCCGCCGCCCTCTTTCAAAGAAAAGCTGATCTTCATGCGGCCTTCGTCTTCTTTGATGGCCATCAGCTTCACTTGCACCTTTTCGCCGAGGTTCACCACCTCTTGCGGGTGCCGAATTCGCGAAAAGCTCATCTCGCTGATCGGAATCAAGCCCTCGATACCGCCGCCCTCTAAGCGAACAAAGGCGCCATATTTTTCGATACGAAAAATCTCACCGGTAAAGATCTCACCAATCTGAGCCTTATCTTGAAAATCGCCTTCGGCCAGCGCCTGTTCCTGATCCAGAATTTTCCGGCGCGAAACCACAAGGTCGCGACCCTTATCAAACTTCGTTACTATAAACTCGAATTTGCGACCCACGTAATCCGCCGGATTATCACAGCGGCGATCAATCTGCGAAATAGGGCAGAACGCACTCACGCCTTGCACCTTCACGCGAAAGCCGCCCTTTATCGCCTCGGTCACCAAACCCTCAACGGGAAGCTCCATATCAAAGGCGTCTTCCAGCGAATCGGCTTCAACTCCAACCCCGCCGCGCCCGCCCACCTCTCTCACCAGAATTTCACCCTCGCGCACGCGGATGACGGTGACTTCAAGCTGATCGCCAGCCTTAGGCTTTTCGCCATTCGGACCAACCGCGAACGGCATCACCGCATCGGTCGGCGTACCGGTTGAGATAAAGGCCTCTTGTCCACTCACGGCTAAAACCTCGCCGCGAAAACGGTCGCCGGGGCTTAAGCTCCGAGCGGCGCGCACTCCGCTCGAGTTGAGCAGGGCATCGAAATCGTTCTGTGGTTTGGCACTCGCGTCGTCGCCGAACAAATCGACAGGTTTCTTTTTACTCATAGCGCCCAAAACTAGGCGAATTCGTGCTGAATTACAACGGCTGGAAGGAACAGATGGCGCACCCCTTGCTTTGATTGAGCCCAGGAGGTGCTGTATGGCACGCGAGCGAGCAGAAGACGAGCAGGTGGTCACAAATGAACCTCAGACCGTGGAAGGGCAGGCCATGGAAAATCCGGCCGATGAGGCAAAAATCCTCGCCGATCAGGATGAGACCCAGCGGACCCTTGAAGCGGGGGTAGCCGACCTAGAAGACCGGCCCGCTGAACCCTATGCGGGGGGCTCGGATGATTTCATGCAAGGCGAAGTGGATGTGAAGCAGATGATGGACCGGCGCATGCGCGAATCTGAAGCCGCCGTTCGCCGCCGGGACTACAAGCCCGATGCCATTAAGCGACTGGATGGTGAGACCGAAGACACGGCGACACCGATTGCACCACGGACCAGTCATTCGCCGGTAACGGAGCCGCCAGGACAAGAACCTTTACCGAGAGCTTAACGGCGAGGCCGGTCTCGCTTGTCTCCACGCTGACCGCGTGGAGTGCGCGAGGTGCTTTCATGGCGCGAGCGGGCCGCCCGCTGACGAATGCCACGCTTGGTTTCCGATACCTCAGTATCGGGCCGGCGGCGTTTGAATATACGGGCAATCATGCCCACGTCGAGAAAAGCGTAATCGCCTTTTTGCAGCGAACCCAAGGTGAGCTGCCCGATGGCAACGCGCTTTAGCTTTTTAACGTCGAAGCCGATCTTTTGAAACATGAAGCGAACTTGGCGATTCTTCCCTTCGCCAATTACGATTTTAATCCAATCGTATTGTTTAGAGTCGCCGACCTTCGCGCGCTCCACATGCAGCGCCTTCACATGGCCGCCCGGTATGGTCACTCCGCGCAGAAGCTTGGCCAGGTCTTTCTCAGTCGGTTGACCATCAACCTTAGCCAAATAAGTTTTGGGAATCTCCTCGCGCGGATGCATCACTTTTTGCGCGAAATCACCATCATTGGTCAGCAGCAGCATGCCCTCTGTATCCCAATCCAAACGGCCCACCGGAAAAACCCGAACCGGCAGTTTTTCCATAAAGTCGGCCACGGTCGGTCGGCCTTCGGGGTCTTCCATTGTGGTTAAAACGTTCTCCGGCTTATAAAAGATGACATAGATCTTTTGGGTGGGCGGCTTGACCGGTTTGCCATCGACCGTCACTCGATCAACGCCCGGCTCCACGCGCACGCCCAATTCGAAAACGGTTTTGCCGTTCACCTGGACTGAGCCGCTTGCGATAATTTCATCCGCCTTACGGCGTGAGGCGAGGCCGCAATCCGCTAAATACTTATTCAGGCGCACTTCGTTCGGAGTGGCCTTTTTGCCGTGTTTCGAGTCCATACTCGAGATGGGTTACCAGAAGGGAGAGCAGCCTGTCATTGGGAAAGATGGTCCTTAGGGCCGAACGCCCGCGATTGAGAGCCCTTTCCGCCTCTTCGACGTTGCCGGATTGGGCACTATTGACGATGCGATTGGCTCGCTCCAGCCGTCCCACCAGTTCTTGGTAAAAAGGATCCGACTGCGAATTGATAAAGTGTCGCTCCACTTTTTTGAGGCTGAGGAACAGATCCTGAGTCTCCGACAGCTTAGCGCGAATAAAGGTCTCGAATTTTTGAAAGGTCGCCCCGCGGGTCACCAGACCCTGAACGCCGTCCGCCGTGACTTCGAAACAATGGGAGGTGAGTAGGCTGCCTTCCAAAATCTGCCGAACATGCGGCATCAGTTCCAAGGTTGATGTGTAATAGAGGTGAGTGACGGGCGCAACCAGCCGCAGGCGCGGTCCCGAAACCATGGCCAGATTAGGAAAGACTTTGGCCTCCAAAGTCCCGGTAGGGGAGAGGATCAACACCAGCGTCTGCGCCTCGGACACCTTCACACAGCGAACCTTGTCGCCCGACTTTTGTCGAGGTTCGTGCTCGCTCACCGCGAGTTCCTCTAGATCTTGATAAATTTTGATCGGTACGACCTGCAGAGTGTCGGGATGGCGCAGATAGCGCCACAGTTCGAGTTCATCTTCTTGCGCGTGACTGCGCAGAAACGAAACGATATCGGCGCGCGCCGTGTCGCTCAAACTTTGGGCATCGTTTTGCCACTGATCAAACTGCAGCACACGCGAGTAGAAGGCTTGAACAATCCCCGGTGTGAATGGAGCGTTGGAATCAACCACATGTTTAAAGTAGTTAAAC
>JALHOQ010000253.1 GCA_022842925.1 Bdellovibrionales bacterium | reverse complement strand
CTGTAGCGACTATCGATGTGAATCTCGTCAGTGCCAAGGAATGGCTGGAAGAATCCGTCGGGGACCATCTCAACTGTGTGCTTTGTGGGGATGCTCTTCACTTTAAACATAAGACGGACTTTGTTGAACAATCGGTTCAGGAAGACGCCCAGTGCCCTTCTTGCGGTGTGCGCACTCGCCAGAATCTTTACCGCCTGCAGTAGCGGGCGAACGTTAAGGCTTATAGGTGGTGTCGACCACAAAAGAAACGTCGACGTTCAAATTAGCGGAGTCGAGGATCTTCGGGTCATTCACCTTAATAAAATTGTACTTAGGATTATAAGTCCACTCTTGGCCGGGAATCAGCTTCCGGCCTTTGTAAGTGACCTCGATCGTGCTGGAAACCGGCCGTTGATCGAGCACGACAATCGGATCTACCACAGTCGTCTTGGTCACTAGATCCTGCCCCAAATCCGCCAAAAGGACTCCGTAGTCAGGAGAATCAAGTGAGTAGATCTTGCCGCCCGTTTGCAGCACGGCCTCTTCGTTTTTTCGATTCCAACTGTCGTTAGAATCCTGACCGTAGACCCCGTACACGACAAAGCGGGACAGATCTCCACCCATTCGGCGCTGAATTTCGTTTAAGAAGATTGGCGTCGTGATCCGGCTCTGTTCCAACTCATCCGTCACCGCGATAATAATAAAATAGGCATTCGGGCGCAGCCAAGTTGGGTAACGATTGAGCGTGTTCAGTGTCGGTTGAAACGTAGCCTCAGCTATCCCGTCGCCACTCGTCCCGAGCCGTCCGACTGCATAGTTAAAAGTCTGCTCGGCATTGGAGGTCTGCCAGTCGACCACGTTTTGGAAGCCCATATAAGGCAGATCTTTATGGTCAGTCGAAATCAGTCCCATCTTCCAGTGCAGCCGTGAATTGGTGGTGAACTGAGACATAAAGGCGGCGCTATTCTGAATCACCGCTTGCTGGTAAGGATCCATCGAGCCCGAGTTGTCGATCACCCAAAGGATATCCACATCAACGGCATAGGACTCGGCCGAAGTCGTATCGAAGAGATAGGTCTTCGAGAATCGCGTTTTATCAAACGAATAGGGTCTCTCAAGAAACTTGTCTTCCCTCTCGCAGCTCAATACGCCCGACAAGGATAAGATCAGAACCATGCACAACAATCTCATCTCGTCACCTTACCCGTGTTTGCACCGGCATTTGCCATGTGGATCTGAGCGCAAACCGAATTGCCGTCGCCGCGAGCTTGAAAAATCTCGTCGGCCCACACATCCTCGGCTTGCAGCGGAAAAATCTGAGCATCTTTTGGAATCGCGGCATTGGTGTCGGCCGTGGTTTGCCCCTCGACAATCTGCTCACGCGAGAGCATCACAAGACGGCTTCTCAATTCCATGCGCACAAACTTCATCTTAAGCATCGATTCCGAAACCTCCCCGCTGAGAGATTTCCAATACCCTTTATTCGAACTGCGTGTGAGCTCGCGGCTCACCTTGCGCACGAAGGGCATCATTTCGTCTTGATAGGCCTTCATGTCGTCTTTTACTTTTTCGTACTGGCATTCGCGCAAGTGCAACATCGCGCTCATGACGCGGCCTTCGAGACGCCAGCGAAGCGGCACCAGAGCCGTATTGAGATGGGTCAATGTGCCGCGCAGTTTGGACCAGTCGCCCGCTCTGAGGTAGGACCAGGCCAACTCTTCCCGAGTGCGCAAATAATCCTTCGACTCGAGATCGAGAGCCGCGTAGATCTCGGCCGCCTTGGCGTACTGCCCCTCTTTATAAAGCTTGCGCGCGGCGCTCACTTTTTTGGAGACGGCAAAAGCCGGGTTTACGATAAGAAGCGCGAGACTAAAAAAGATAGCCCGTTTGCAAATAGCCATGCACATTGTGCGCGTACCCCTGCGACAGAGTTCTGTTTTCACGATAGAAATAATCCTTTACGCCTACGCGTATCGAAACATCATACGGAAAGAAAAATGCGAAGCCGACCTCAGCCACCGGTCCAGTCGCCTGCCCCGAGCGTAAATCGTGCTGGACCACGCCAAGACCGAGGTAGTTGTCGAACGACATGGCCTGCGTGCGCGAAAAGCGGAACTTTCCGTAGAACACATTATAAATCAGACGGGCTTCCATACGGCTCTTGGCATAATCCACATCCGGCAGAAAGCCGGAAGTTTTTAATAGGTTTTCAGCCGACTTGGTGAACTTATTAGAGACTTGAGAATATCCCGCCGCGACTCCCCAGCGATCCGTGATGTGAAAAAAACCTTCAACACCCCATTGGCTCGAGTCCAAGAATCCGCTGCCCGAAAAATTCTGGCCCATTGAGACGGTGATCTCCGGCCGGCCCTTGAGCGGAGTGGCGCGACCTTGAACCGAGTATATCCGCTCCACCAACTTGCTGCTGGGAATGGCGTCCTTCACATCCAGATCCCGCAACTCACGTTCCAACGATTTTGTGGCAGCGAATGCGGGAGCGGAAAGTACGAGAGCGAACCAAACTAATTTCTTCATTTTTTCTCCTTAGCCAACACCATGGTCGTGGGTATAACCCGGACTTGGTGGCTGGTGCAGGTGCTGGTTTGAACGCAGGCGCGCAGGTTCAAAGTGGCAAGCAGGCCCAGCTTGTCTTTCGGAATATTCTTCCAGCTGACAAGTCCCATGCTCTTGGGGCGACCGCTGCCTCCGATGATGGCTTGGGTCTGTACGGTTAGATTGCCATAACCCGGATGGCTCGCCGTCCACTGCGGAGTGTATTCACTGTTTTGATCTTCGGCGATCACCACGAAGTCGACATCGACCGGTTGCGAGACATCCACGGGCCCGGCAACCAACGGTGGCGCCAAACGATTGGCAACGGTCCACACGACGTTAAATTCCAGGCGTTTTCCGCGAGGATTGTAAATGATTACACGGCCGGTATAAATATCTTCGTTCTTATTGATGACCTTATCGAAGGTCGGCGTCCATCGCAGGACAAAGCGGGGTTGCGTTCTGTTGGGAAAGTCGACCACGGCATCGATCGGAAGTCCTGCCACCGAGGCGTCAAAAGGCCCAATCGGATACTCCTGATCTTCGAACTCGATAATGTGCGCGATCGGAGAGCCCTCGATACCCAGCATCTCGAGCGCCGACTTCACTCCGGCGGGACGGGGCGTATCGTTCACGATTATCAACGACTCCTTGGTTTCAGCCTCGAGCGTTTTACGTTTATCGTAGACTTTAGTTTCGATTTTATACTGCTTCGAATTGGTGTTGGGATTGTTTGGGTCATTGGCGGCCTGGTAATCCGGCGTCCACACCAGTTTCAAATTGGCCGCATCAAAAACCATTCCTGGCGGAAGATCTTTCACTTCCACCATTAAAGTGCCACCGCTCGGAACGCTGGCTTTAATCAGGTACTCGCCTGTCGAGCCCTCGACAAACAACATCTGGTCGGGAACGTATAGCCCCAATGCCCCCTCGGGTTTTTCGTCCACGATGGGTTTATCTTTCGGGTTACTGGGATCTTGTAGATCGCCTTTGCCCTTATAAGGATCCTGCTCGCAGGCGGCGAGCGATAATACAAGTACCGTAAACCAAACTAAACGCTTCATCCCCATCTCCTTAAGACTTCACGGGTCGCAACATAAACGGATAACTGACCTTCACGTTCACGCCGCCTCGCGGTTGCGGAAACTTCCAGTTCATCATCTTCAGCGAAATACAATCTTCAACAGGCCGGTCATTCAAACTCGAGCGCTGCACGCGCGCGAAATTCAAGTTCCCCCCGCCGTTCACCTCGAAGTTCATGGTCACTTGCCCAATCATGGCCTGATTGCGTTTCAATCCCTCTTCGTAACAGGCTCGAACTTGGCTCAAATACCGCATGATCGTGGCCTGAATTTGACTGCGGTCCAAACCTTCATCGATCTTCGCGTCGTTGGCGAGAGGAATGGCCGAGAGCACTCCCGAGCCCACTCCACCAAAAGCCGTATCACCGTAACCGCCCATTCCGCCGCCGGCACCCTTGGTGCCCACGCCGCCGAGGCCGCTCACGCCAGTATTGCCCAGTGTGGTTTGATGTAGACCGCGGCCCATTCCCGCCACCAGTTCTCCCCCGCTACCCTGAGTTCCGCCGGGACCCACGCCCGGACTTTTTTGCGCCGTAGGAGTCGGAAGTCCTCCCACCGCCTTCTTAAAGTCTTTACGACCGAGAAGTCCTAAAAACCCAAGCTGCTTGGCTACGACTTTTTTCGCTTTCAGTTTTGGATCCGCTGGGATTCGGTCTTTAATCTCCGCCTTCATCGGCGGCGGCATAGGCTTTAAGATCACCGGCTGGGCCTGCACGGCCTCCACGATTTTTTCTTCAAGGTTCGGTTCCTGCAGGAGTTGCAAAATCAACACACCAAGAAACAGCAAAAGGACTAAGAGAAAGGCGATGGCTCTGAGCCGGTCCGATTCCTGAATCGGTTTCGCTTCAATTGCCGATTTCTCGGGTTGAACGGACTCGATAAAATAAATTCCAC
>JALHOQ010000252.1 GCA_022842925.1 Bdellovibrionales bacterium | reverse complement strand
GTTGTCGGTCTTTTTAGGATTTTTCCGCGCTTCCGCTTTCAATTTCTCTTGCTGCTCCTTGCGCTTCTCCTGAGCCTCGCGCAACATTTTCTCCATCACCTTTTGCTCCGCTTCAGGGACTGGCTCGCGCTTCAGACGCTCTTGCATCTCTCGCTGCGCAGTTTGCTCGGCCGCCGAAGGCATTTTTTGGGGCTCGCTCCTTGGCCGCTTTTCAAAGCGTTCTGCCGCTTCGTTCATTCGGCGAGCGAATTCCTCGGCGGACATCGGTTCCTCGGGAGACCGCTGCGTCGCGGGGGTGCGGCTCGCTTCGCGCGCCAACTCTTTTTTTGCCAACTGTCGAAGAGGTTCCTGAGTTGTTGGCGGCTCCTCCGCCGACTCTTGCAAACGGGTGTCTTTATTCTCCAAACTGTCCGCGAGGGAGGCTGAAGCCTGAAGCCGCTTCATGAGAATCTTGTAACCCTCAAGTAGTTCGCGACCGGCCCGCGTGCGCCCATCCCAATTGCCCAGCGCCTCACTGGCTCGGTCTTCGATCGACTCTCGCATTTCGCGCATGGCTTCGCGCGCCAGCTCCGGGGGGAGGCGGCCGGCGGCCAAATCTTCGTTGATTTTTTGTAGATCAGAAAAATCACCATGTAAGGGCGTAAGCCCGCGAATAAGCTTGCGCACGCCTTCGCGGACCGTAGGCAAATCGAGCGGCAGTGGGGGCAAGCGCTCAAGCTCAGCTTGAATCGCATCCGGCCGCGCCAGCGCGCGCTCGCACGGATCGGTCGCCCATGCCATAGGACTTATGAGCAAGAGAAGCCAAGCCCCCCACACGCGCATCAATTAATCCGCCGTCGGCAAACGGATAATTCGAGCCACATTTCCCGCCTCGACCAAGATATGATCCGGATCGAGAATGTAAACGCCTTGAAGACCTGAGTTCTCAAAGCCACTCAAATTCAAGGCAATTTCTTCTCCCGTTTCCAGGTTCAGCATAATAATCCGGTGACTGTTATTGACCAGCATATAAGTTAGGTCAGGCGACACATCCCAAATTTGCATACGCTCGTAGAGATTGTGCGGTAACTGGAACTCTTTGGTCACAAACGATGACGGATCCGCCGGATTCCAGCGCCGAAGTTCATAGACTCTTTTGTTGTCGTTCGTCTGGTTGCCGAAGGCCGCGTGGGTGATGTCGCGAGTGATATGATTCGCGACATTCATTTGGCTCGAATGCAATTTAAACCGCTCATTTTTTTGAGAGTGTTTGTACGCAATTTCCTCGGCGACCTTTCGATTCAAATCGATCTTATACACGCGCGGCTTTTGATCCGCGTTGGCCGCGACCAAGTAGCCGATTCCTTTCTCAGCTAGAAATACCCGGCCGTTGGCTGTCATGTCGTTCAGGAAGGTGTTTTGATTGACCGTGCCCTGAGGGCTGACAATACGGATCTGGTCATATGGGACGGTCTCATCACTCATCACCCCCGTGCTCTCATCGACTCGGCCGATAAATCGGTTTTCCCAATCGTAAAACCAAAACTCCCCATCGGCGCCGGTCACGCTTACAGTTTGATGCGAGTGTTGATCATACATCAGCTTGCGCGCGCTCATTCCCTTCTTAAGATCAAAAATCCGACCAAATCGGCCGTACCAAAAAAGATAGTTTCCATTGCCCAGTCGCGAGATCCGCACCGGGTTATCACCTGAAACAGGTCCCAATGCCCGTGGCTCGAAAACTGCGCCTGCTTTCAAATCTAGAACCCCATGAAAGGCCGTATTTGCCGCCACGTAGAAGATCTCATACTTCCCATCTGCCACAGGCGTTAGATTAAAAAGGGAAGTTCCTTGGAACGACTGCGGGATATCGGCCAAAACCTTATACGCCGATGGAGTTTCAAGTTTTGCGCGCGCTTCACGGAATTTCTTGGCGCGAGCCTCCCGTTCCGCCGCCAGCCGACGTTCGCGCGCTTCGCGCTCCCGGGCTTCGGCTTTCTCGCGCGCGAGGCGCTCCTGTTCCTTGCGCCGCTCCTCGGCCGACCGGCGCTCTTGCTCGCGTCGGACCTCGGCGATCTTCACTGCGACCACTTTCTCATAATCCTCGCCGATCGCTTCGCGCAGCCAAGACTCGAGGGTGATGCGCACGTAGTCGTTGACCACATCGGTCTCGGTCATCTCCCGCACGGAGTGGCTGGGAACGTGGGTCACGGTGGTTTTCATGAGTGCCGCCACCATTTTTTCGATCAGCGCCTTCTGTGCCTCCGGAGTGACGGCCGCCTCGCGCTCAAATTCGATTTCGGTCAGAACCGCGGCTTTGGAGTTCACCTCCGACATCATGCCCTGGTAAATTTCGCGAAACATAGATCGCTCTTTTAGAACGCTCATGATCTGAATTTTTTCGTAAGGGTTGACCGCCAATTCCTCTTGCTGAGTCAGGAAGTCGTCACCGAGCGAATTCAGTGTGAAAAACGCCACTAGCTTTTCGAGATCCTGGCTTGTGGCGATGAGCGGGCGTTCGCCTTTTTGCTCGATCCAATCGTTGACTACAATCGCCCGTAGGATTTTGGCCGCTTTGCGCAGGGTGCGCGCGGAGTAGTATTTTGTCGCGCGATACGGGGGCAAAGGATTGAGGCCGGCCTTCTTCTGATCCAGATAGCGCTTCTTTTCGGACTCCTCCAATCCCTCGGACTGGGTCTTCATGCGCATAAACACTAACGTCAACATCCGAGCGACGTGTTCGGGCACCACCACATCTTTTACTTTGGCCTGCAGTTCCGCGAGTTCCTCAAATGAGAGCTGACCCGGCCGTTTGACGGACTCTTCCATAATCAGCTTGAGGGCCGAATTGACCTCGCTGAGCTCGCCGGGCACGAAGGCGACGAATGCAAAACGGTCGATGATTGCTTTTGGTCCGTCGTCGCCAGCCTTTTCGTAGACCTCGTGCACATACTTATTACTGGCGGCGAAGCCCGTGTCGGTAAGCCCTTTGATGCGCTCGCGGCCTTGGGCGTGTTCGCGTTCGTTGAGCGCCATCAGGTTATTGCGAATCGCATTGGCACGGGCATCGAAAAACTCATCTATGAAAACAAGGCGGGCGGAGAGTAGACCCTGCTCCCATTTTCGCGTTTGGATATTCTCTTCGGTGATCTTCTTGTAATCAATTACCCCGTGGGTTTCGGAGAGACTGGTCTCCGGAGTCATCTGGATTTTAAAGGTCGAAGTCTCACCTTTTTCATCCACGATATTGTCGATGATGAGATCGACCCCCATGGATTTGGCCGTGCCCGGAGGGCCGAGCATCAGGACGTGCTCGCGCGAGAGGAGAGCCAGCTTGGCGATGTCGAGAAAGAAGTCGCGTTCGTAGAGTTGCGAGCCGATATTTTCGAAGAACTTTTGGAAGGCCACTCCTGTTTTCGGGGCAGCAGAGACTTCTTGAGCCTCGAGACTTTTCTCACATTCAGCCGGCGCTTCGGCCCAAACATAATGTGTGAATGTGAACAATAAAATGGCAGTCGCGATGAGCTGGCGCATGGTCCCCCCTGAAAATTTCGTAATGAAAACGCCGCCAACTTACACATGCGGCGAAGTGGCTGCTAGAGGCTGCGAAAATATTCCATGGACGCGCGTGGCGTCAGCCGTTTCATACATGATCGCTCGTGTTCGGTGTGGCCGATTGGCACGGGAATCTAAGTCTGATTTTTCGGCAAATCTCACTGGTAAGATAGCGGCGATGGAGTTGACTCATTGAAAATGTCTCAATTTGAGACTTGGGCTCATTCTGAGTCTCCAACTCCTGAACACAATTAGGGAACTAACACCCGAGGCGCCCCTTTTTGGATATCTGCGCAGGCATAGGCCCTGCACTATCTCACCCCGAAACAAGGAGGTCTGTATGATCCGTCTCTTGATGTTAATCGCGGTTTTTGTGCTCATGATGGTCACGAACCTGCAGCGCGCCCACGCCGAAGAGATGAATCTGACTCTTTGTTCGAAGTGGGTGACGGATAACGCCGCTCCTACGACTTTTACCTGCTCTAAAAACGGAAAGACCTACGCCACAGGATTGAGCTTCTGCACGACCGAGAAGAGCCAGTCGACGATCGAAGAGATGATCAGTGATATTAAGGTCACGCGCCTGTTCTGCAAGCCCGAGTGGTCCATCAGCGCCTTCGAATGCTCGAAAGACGAGGATGAAGAGACAGCCGCCTGCGCCGAAGAATTCAAAGCCAGCTCTATGGCCGCCTACTAGCGGGCTAACGGTGCCGGCTTCGATGGTGGTTGACGCACAAAATTTCTAGGTTCTCTAAATTATCGCCACCGCCCTCACTCACCGGACGTATATGATGAACCTCTAGAAACCGTCTTTCTCGACAGCGTTTCCCATTCGCTTGCTGACAGGCACACTGCCCTTTAAATTTGACGTGAAGCCAATGCCGAGTTGCACTCGCCAACGGTCGCCGAACTTTGCCCGGGCCGAGTTGCGGCGATTGCGGCGATTGCGGCGATTGCGGCGATTGCGGCGATTGCGGCAAAACATC
>JALHOQ010000251.1 GCA_022842925.1 Bdellovibrionales bacterium | reverse complement strand
TTGTCGGGAACTTGAAACGAAATATAGGAGTTTTTAAACTCCTTCGCCGAGGCGGTTTCAAAAGAAAGCAATAATGCGAACAACGCGATTACGGTTTTCATTTTCCCGGTGGCCTCTTTTTAGTCGGTTTGGAAGGTTTGCCAGATTTTATATAAAGGTATAGTCCGATGGCGCCGAGAATCACGGCAATCCAAATCAAAGTGCCATATTTGCCGCGACCGCCACGGCCTTCACCCGGCAGATCGCTCTCCATCGACGGAATATTCTGTCCGATCGGCGCGCCAATCGTTTCATTTTGACGGGCGGCATAGCTGCTATCGCCACCGCCACGTCCACCCAAAGTGTCTTTGGTCGCCACGACCTTTAAACTCTCAACCGCCTTAATAAAGTCGGCGCTGTACTTGGTGTAGTGCTGTTTATGCGCGCTGAAGGTCACCAGAATCGAAATGCGTTCTTTAATGGTGGCCAAATAGCGCGAGAAATACGGGCCCACTTCGGAGCCGAGGTGCATGCCATCGACCCACATCTGGCCGCCGATAATCCGCTCTTTGACATGGATCACTTGCGATTTCGACGTTTGCCCGCCGCGCCCCTGGATGGTGCGCGGGGTTTGCAAATGGGCCAGATAGGCGGGAAGTGTGTCGGTCGGACCGACTTCCTTGGCCGTGAGAATAATGATGGCCTCTTTGGTTTTTTGCGAAAAATCATTTTCGCAAACCCATTCCGAGCCTTCGAGTTTGCAGTTCCAATTGGGCGGCAGCTCAAAACTCACGTAGGCATTGCGAAAACGCTTCGCGTGAGAATTGAAACTGAGGGCCGCGATGGCCACAAGAAGCATAAAGCGAATCGGCACGATAAACTCCTGAAATGACTTCGGGATGTTTGTCTCATTATAGATTGAATTGCCGTATCGCGGGATAGTGAATTTCGTGAAGTTCGGTTAAAGCTCTAGACTCACGTCTAGAGCTTTAAGAAATGTCTCAATATAAGGCGTTGGTGAGCTGCGCTCGCTCCAGCGCGAGTTTGGCGTTCACATGTCGACCGGAAACAGTGACGGCCTTCAGCTCGGCGACCTCTGGACCCGACTCTAAAAACACCTTCCGCACCTGGGCCGGGCTCATTTCGGGTGCGAACGACAGAATCTGCGCGGCAATCCCGGCCACGACGGGCGCGGCCATGCTGGTTCCACTCATGCCCACAAATTGGGCGCCGGCCGGATTCTCGAACGCGGTCGAGATCATCGGATCCACGGGCGCCTGACCCCCGGGTGCGACCACATCCACGCCCTTAAGGCCAAAGTTCGAGTAGGAAGCCAGCACGTCGGTTGTGGTGCTCGAGCCCACCGAGAGAATGTTTTCATTGGGGAGAGCAGCCGGGAATACCGGTGACTCATCGATATCAAGACCCAGTCCAGTTTGTGAATCCCCGTTGCCGGCGGCCACAACTAGGAGCGCGCCTTTTTGTTCAGCATAGTTGACGGCGCGGACGATGGCCGGGTGCGGAGCTTGACCGCCGGAACCTAATGAAAGGTTAATTACGCGAGCCCCGCGATCGGTGGCGTATTGAATGGCAGCCGCGATCGAACCGGCGTCGCCACCCATCGAGGTCATAGCCTTAATGGCCAAGATTTTTGCCTTCGGCGCCAGGCCAAACTGCTGGGCGGCGGCAAGGCCGGCGACGTGCGTGCCGTGGCCGTCGTCATCATAAGGAAAAGCGTCGGCATTCACAAAGTCATACCCAAGCTGATCGTCGACAAAACCATTGCCGTCACTGTCTTGGCCGTCTTCGGTTTCTTTGTCGTTCAAAGCGATATTGGCGGCGAGCAGCGGGTGGTTGTAGTTTACGCCGGAGTCGATAATGGCGACCGTGACGCCTTCGCCTTGGCTGATTTTCCACGACTCCTCGGCCGAAACGCGGGCGAGATGAGTGAGCTGGCTTAAATCCAGGCGACCCATTTGCTGTTTGCGTTCGAATTTGCGATTCACGGTGGCGATAAAGTTGACGCCATCAAGTGAGCACACATCCCGGCTATCCTGCACGACCACAAATATATTGTAGGCGCCAAGAGCGTCGGGCGTGAATTCGAGATCGGTACCGACTTGGATTTGCTGGCCGAGCTTCGAGCCGCTGGGGCCGACCAAAATAAAGGCCGACTTTAGAGCGGAAGGGCTCAATAAATGCGGTTTGCTCTTAGAAGAATTGATCTTAACCGTTTGCCCAAGTTCAACCGAGCGCACGGCCTTGACCGGTCCCACGGGTTGCGTGACCGTCGCCACCGCGGTCGGGAACTGCGAAGCGGATTTACATGGATTCAATCCATCGACCTTTAGTCCCACCGGTCCCGGAACCGCATGGAGTTTAAAATCAAAGTAACGGTTCGAAGAAACTTCGGCGGCCGGCGCCAATTCCCGCACTTGCTCGGGCGTGATGCCGAAGATTTCGAAGAGGCCGTGCTGGGGATTGAGCTCGCGCAGTTTTGCTTCCGGATATCTTTTCAAGATTTGCTGAATCTCGTGGCTATCTTTAGTTTCCACCAGAACGCCAACATCATCTTTGCCGGTGGGCGCCTGCTTGCGCGTTTGATTTTGCATCCCTGAGTGACACGCGGACAGTGCTGCTATCGTGAGCATCACCGCCGACATTTTCCCGAAGACTTTGACCTTCCCCATAGTCTCTTCCCCCCTGTTCACGCGACTTTGGTCGGGATTGAGGGAGATGGGAAACAAGTAGTTTTGACACCTTAGATAAGTAACGCTTATCCACCCCCCAATACCCCAGGTATTTTAGGTAGTTACATTATGGAACCAGCTTAAAAACTATTCATACTACCATGTAAAAATTGCACAAACGGGTGGGGCGGGGGCCATAAGAAGTCTTTATGTGGGGGCGTGCAATGTGCGTCGAGATTTGGTAAATACACGGGCATTCCAAGGAGAATTCGAGTGAACCTGCAACAGCTGACCACGTTCTGTACCGTTTTATCAGAAGGCAGTATGACGGCGGCGGCCGAGAAGCTGTTTCTCACTCAGCCGGCGGTGAGCCAACAGATCCGCAATCTCGAAGATGAGATGGGAGTCGAATTGCTGGTGAGAGGCGTGCGCCAAGTAAAGGCGACGCTGCAAGGGCAGATCCTTTATGACTACGCTAAACGCATTCTCCACCTGACGCAGCAGGCGCAAGTCGCCATCCAAACAATGTCGCAAGAGGTTTCAGGTCATCTGCGGCTCGGCACACTGAACTCGATCGGTCTCTATCTTGTTTCGCCGATTATCGGCATGTTCCTGAAGCACAATGCGAAACTGCAGATCAAACTCGTCTACGGCACGGGCGAGAAGATTATCTCCGATATGCGCAACAATCTGGTCGACTTGGTGATCTTGCCCGATCTTAAGACGGAGTACGGAATCGAGTTCCAGGATTTCGAAAAGAAGTTCCTCTTCCGCGACGAAGTCTGGCTTGTCGGCTCGGGCCGCGACACCACTCTGCCGCAGTCGATTGAAATGAAGTACTACAACTCCAAGCCCATTATCGGTTTCACCGATCGCTACCCCGGTTTTAAAACCGCCCTCGAGCGCAAACTGCAGGAACTCAAGATCGAAGCTCCCCCGGTTTTTGAAACCGACAACGTGGGCACTTTAAAGCGTGTCATCGAGAGCGGTCTCGGCTGGGGCTTCTTGCCGTCACACGCGATTAAAAAGCAGGTCCGCGCCGGCCGTATGGTGCAGGTTCAGGTCGATGACCTAAAATATATGACCAATGTGAATCTGTACTCGCGCAAAGATCAAAAGAATCAGGAGCTTTATGACACCTTCTTCAAGGCCTTGCAGCAGCAATCCATCGGCGGTTAGAATTCCGTTGACCGTTTGACCAGGACTTGCTGAGCTTTGGGATATGGTTCAGCGCTTGAGTCTTCTTCTACTTGCATGCTCGGTCACCGGCTGCGCGGTTCTGCATAAAACGCAGATCAGCGAAATCGACAACCGCAATCAGTACTCACTCGTTCCGTTTGAAATCAAAGTGTCCGAGACCGGCGTCGATTTGAAGGACGTGCAGAATATTGCCCGCTCGTTCAAAGACAGCAAGGCGGCCGATAAAGTCGGTGATGCCGCGGCTCTCATCGGGCTATTTCAAATGGGTCCCAAGACGGGCGCGCCCGTTTATGTCGAGGGGTATGCCAAAAAATTAATCTACGCTATACATCAGCAGTGCCCGAACGGCGGGGTAACCGGTGTCACCTCGGTTCGTGAAACGCGAAAATACCCCGTGATCAGTGGAGAGATCGTTCGAATCAATGGCTACTGTCTGCGCAAGCGTGCGCCTGCATCCGAAACTCCCGATGAGATTCAAGAGGAAGAAATATGAAAAAGATCATACTAGTTTTGACCGCGCTCGCTTTATCCGCCTGCGCTTCGGTGAATTCGGTTTCGCTCACCTCCATTCCGGCGAAAAAGGGCCGTGAGGTGCGGGCCGAGCGTTCGAAGTTCATCTTCCTCGCCTTTAACTTCGACAATGATTACGTCAATGAGATGA
>JALHOQ010000250.1 GCA_022842925.1 Bdellovibrionales bacterium | reverse complement strand
GCTCTTCCGATCTCTGCATCAGCCATAGAACCAGGAGCATCGGCACATTGGCGTAGCCCACCATAAGCACCAAACCTAAAATCATGCCCGTGATTCCGAACAAGGGAATCGCGACATCCACATTGAGAAGGGGAAACAGGGTCGGCAGCTGCCAAAACGGGTAATCGAACCGGGCCAGGAAGTCGGGAATCGGAAGCAACCCTTGGCTGCCGAGTAGAGCTGGACCTTGAAAAAAGAGGATCGCGTAGGCGATCAAGTAAACAAACCCCAGACCGCGAACTATCCAAAGACGTGTAAACCGGTGGGAGTTTTTCATGATCTAAATCATAACTCTGGACGTTCACGGATTAGAAGGGCAAATTAAATTATGCTTGAAACCAATACTCCCTCTCCCGTCGCGGCTCAATCGTACCCTTTTGAATTTAGGGGGAACGGCAAAGAGTACTTTAAGATCTGGATTGTGAATGTCGGTCTGACGATTCTCACCCTTGGGATCTATTCCGCCTGGGCTAAAGTGCGAACGCGTCGCTATTTCTACAACCACATGTTCGTGAATGGGCAGTCGTTTGATTATCACGCCGATCCAATCAAAATCTTAAAAGGCCGCATCATGCTGTTTTTGATCGGTTTGAGTGTGGCGCTGGTGAATCTATCGCCGATCTTTTTGATTATTCCGGTCCTCTTTTTTCTGGCCGGTCCCTACCTGATCGTGCGGGGTGCGATTTTCAATTTCACCAACACGAGTTTTCGAGGGGTCCGCTTCGGGTTTCAAAGGGCCTACCAAGAAAGTTACATAACTTGGCTCAAAGCCATCGCGGTGACTATTTTTACACTCGGTATCGGAGCGCTGACGTCCCAATTTTACTGGCGCAAGTTTATCTTCGATCATATGGCGTTGGGCAAAGCGCGGTTTAAGCTCGGGGGCACGGGATTCGAGTTTTGGGCCTACATGATGAAGGTCTTCTTTCTTTACGGTCTGGGATTTTTGGCCATCTATTTAGGGGTCACGTTTGGCTTGTTTTTTTCGGGTCTGATTTCCAAGGAAGATGCGGGACTTGTGCCATTTCTTCTGGTCGCGATGATTTACGTTTTCTATGGATTTTTATTTGTCGTCTATCAGGTGCGAACCGCTCATTTCTATTCCAAGCACACCAGTGGCGACGGAGGTTTAGGCTTCCAAACCCGGCTCACTCTTTGGGATTCATTCTTGATGTATGCGGAGCAGTTGTTCTTACTCATCATCACGCTGGGCTTCGCTTGGCCATGGGTGACGGTGGCCATCGCTAAATATAAGGCCGAGCATACGGATGCGATGGCGACGCCGGAGTTTTTTAACAGCCTGGAACAGGCCCAGCTCGAATCGGTCAGTGCGTTCGGCGAAGAAGTCGCCAGCTTCTGGGATTTCGATATCGGGTTTTAAATGCGCATCAACGGTCTTTTATTTGACGGTCAAAACTCCCGGGCGCGTCCAGCCGCCCTTTATCGTCTTGGTGAGCAGGTGATTCTCGAATACGACGGTCAATCCCGCACCTTCGAAAGAAAAGACGTGAACGTGTTGTCTCGACTCGGCAGTGCTCCGCGCGCGATCGAGTTTCCGGGCATGATGCGATTTGAGTCTTCGAGTCACGACGAAATCGATCAGGTCTTTGGTGGATTGTCTTCGTTTATTCATAAACTCGAGAACAATACGCAGCTGGTTGTGATCTCGGTCGTGACCTTTGTCGCCTTCTGTGTGGCGAGCTACCTATGGATTATTCCGGCGACGTCGCGATTTGTCGTGCATAAGATTCCGCAGAGCTACATCGATAAGATCGCTCAGAAAATGGAAGGGGAGTGGGGCTTGGGCGAGTCCGTCACTCTCGCCGCCGAGAATCAGGATAAACTCGAGACCATCACCTCACGCCTGACCCATTCGTTTCCCGGACAGCAAGTCCGCATTCGCCCCGTAGAAATGGACGGTATGGCAAATGCCTTTGCCTTACCGGACGGATCCATGATGGTGACTCAGCCGCTGCTCGAACTCCTTTCGACCGATCAAGCCCTGGCCGTGATGATGCATGAGATGGGTCATGTTACCTATCGGCACGGACTTCAGGCCATGGCCGGTCAGATGATCATTTCGGTACTGTTGTTTTTTACGGTCGGAGGTGGCGACTTCACGGCGATCGGTCAAAACCTCGTGGGTTTATCATACTCGCGTCGGCATGAGAGGGAAGCCGATCTATTCGCGGCAAAACATTTAAAAGAAATTGGTCTAAAGCCGAGCCTGCTTGCGGACGGGCTAAAACGAATCGAAAAATCCGTCAGCCGCCGCCGCGAGGGCGCGGGCGGCCTACCGACGTTTATGTCCTCTCACCCGCTCACCGAAGAGCGGGCGAAGTATTTAAAAGAGCTTGATTAGTCGAGAAGCGCGCTGGGAGATTCTCTTGCCCGGAACAATGGCCTATGAAATTTCACATGCTCAATCTCCCTCTGCGCACCTTCAAAGTTTTATAGGCTAAACCCTCTGCTGTTTCGAGTCATAGGGTTTGCCTTGTAAAACTAGTGAGGTGCTCGAAGCCGGGACTGAGACGAAATTTTTTCGGTGTTAAAACTAGAGTTTGATCTGTTCGTGCATACTCTGCGTAGAGTCAGCTAGGTATCCAGAAAAGGCTTTCATGACCCACAAGTGTAACACGGCTTGCGAATATCGATAGATCATCCATGGCAGTGCGGGTTTGAAGTCATGAATGGCGGCCAGAACGTGCTGTCGGCTTAAGACGACCCGGAACTCGAGTCTGCCCTTATTCTCTCGGTTCACCAATAGGCCATCCGTGATGTTCAAGAGCTGACGGTCCGGATCGCTCCGTTCCGAGTTCAGTTTCAGTCCGAGAACCTTGAATCGACGCGAAAAGAGAGAGAAGGCGAGGGTCGGTCCCGTAACTTCGACGCCGATGAAGGGCGCTAAAAATCGCGGCAACCATTCGGCGTATTGATCCTTGATCCATTCCGCGTTGCGCCCCGCGGGCAAGGGTAGGCGTTGCACGGATCGAACGGTGCGCCGCTGAGCTTGGAAGCGCAAAAATGTTCGACCCGCCCGTTTGCTTTTTAGGCTGGCCTTATCGAGGAGTTCAAAGTACGAGCGTTCGGCCGTAGCAGGGTTAAGGAGATGATTCGGACGCGCGACCATGGGGTGTTCGAGCGACTCCACCAATGGATAAACTAAATCGCGCGATGAGTTGGTGACCAAGCTCACCCATAGTCGCGACAGCGTAGGAGTAAAAAAAGGCACAGCCAAAAAGTACCGCCTCAATCCCATCTTTCGGGCCGTCTCTTTCATCATCTCCACGTACGTGATCGGCTGACACCCGGCGAGGTCAAAGGTTCGCCCCACGCAACTCTCATCCATAGCCGCCGAAGTCAGAGACTGAACAGCCGTCGCCAAGTCAACCGGTGTGGTGAGTGTCTGGGTCCACTTAGGGCAGATCATCACGGGTAGGCGCCGGACGAGTTTTATAAGGATTTGCGAAGATGAGCCTTCATCGCCCAACACCAGGCCGGCCCGAAAGATTGTGATGGGAAGCTTGTGCTCTTGAAATGTTTCTTCTACTTCCAATCGGCTGCGAAGATGCAAAGACAGCTGCGATTTTTCAGGCGTCAGGCCGCCTAAGTAAATCAAGTGCCGGATTCCAGTTTTTTCGACCGCGCGAGCGAAGTTGTCGGCCAAAATCAAATCGTAATCGGCGAACGAGCCTTGATCTAGGGCGGCCGTCGGTCCCATCGAGTGCACGAGATAAAAGGCCAGATCAATTCGTGAAGGAAGGGCCTGCTCAAGAGCTTTAAGAGAAAACAGGTCACACGGCCGCCATTCGACCCGTGGATCGTCTGAGCTCTGTTGGTTGCGGGATAGGGCTGTGATCTGGCTCTGCGGAAATTTTTCGAGAAGATGAGGGATAAGGGCTCGCCCGACAAACCCGCTTGCACCTGCGACTACAATATTCATGCGGGTAGGGTATCAGAGAATCAGGTGCCGACCAAACTTATGCCGTCTTCAATATTTCTTATTCGCGACCAAAAACCCTGACCAGCGCGAGACTTGCGCGGGCGTGAGGGCGGCGTAGCAAATGGTGCCGGTCGAGGCGGCTTCGGTTTTGACGATTTGCGACTCGCGGCCCAACTCATAGATCAAATGCTCTTCGGCCTTGGAGAAATAGAGTTCGACTTGTTCATTCAAGGCTTGCGCGGCCACGGTCATCTGCTTGCGCAGCTTCTCAATTCCTTCGCCGGTTAATCCACTGACAAAAACGCGGGGGAAGGCCTTTACCTGGAACTGCTTCTCCGGTGTAGCTTTGTCTATTTTATTGTAGACGAAAATGATGGGCTTCTTTTCCCAGCCGAACTCGCGGATTAGGTCATCGACCGCGCGAATATGCTGCTCCATCTGCGGCGACGCCATATCGATGATGTGCAATAGCACATCGGCTTCGCCGCTCTCTTCTAAAGTGGCCTTAAATGCCTCAATCAAGTGAGTTGGCAGCTTGCGGATAAAACCCACCG
>JALHOQ010000249.1 GCA_022842925.1 Bdellovibrionales bacterium | reverse complement strand
GGATCCAACAGATCCAATTTCAAGTTCAACAGCAAAATAATCGAGAAGATCATGGTCGTGGCGCCGATTACAGCGGTCCCGATCAATACGGGCTTGGCCGTCGCCTTAAACGTGTTACCGGCCGAGTCGTTCTCTTCGAGGAGCAGTTTGCCTTTTTCATAGTTCGGAGTGAATCCGTACTGCTTCTTGATCTCCTCCGGTTTCACACCCTCGATCTCGGACAATTCAAATACCGACTGGGCATTGTCTGTCACCGGCCCGTAAGAGTCGACCGCGATGGTCACCGGGCCCATACCCAAGAAACCAAAAGCCAAAAGACCGAAGCCGAATACGGCCGGGAAGACCATGTAAGCGTCCAAGCCCAGCGTCGAAGTGTAAAAGACCACAAACATCAGGCCGACGATCGTCATGCCCTTCCAGAAGGCCGAGAAGTTACCGGCCACTAGACCCGAAAGAATAGTCAGCGAGGCGCCGCCCTCACGGGACGCGCTCACGATTTCCTTTACATGAAGAGAATGCGAGCTGGTAAAGACCTTCGTGAATTCCGGAATCAGAGCGCCCGCGAGAGTTCCGCAGGAGATAATCACGGACAGCTTCCACCACAGACCATCGGGCAAGTAGCCGAGCATGGTGTGGGAAACAACAAACGTCACGGCAATCGAAACGATCGACGTCAACCACACAAGAATCGTCAACGGAGCTTCGAAATTAAACTTCTTACGGCCGGCATACATCGCCTTGGTGACGCCGTTGCTGATCCAATACGACACGATCGAAGTCAGCACCATCATGATCCGCATGGCGAAAATCCACACAATCATTTTAGCCTGGAGGTCCACTCCGGTTCCCTCTTTCAAAACGGGAGCGCCGTCCGGACCGGGCATCATACCGACGGCCAAGATAATGAACGAAATCAGGGCCACACCAGTTACGCCGTAGGTTTCAAAACCATCCGCCGTCGGTCCAACCGAGTCCCCGGCGTTGTCACCGGTACAATCCGCGATCACGCCCGGATTGCGAATATCGTCTTCTTTGATATTAAAGACGATTTTCATTAAGTCCGAACCAATGTCGGCGATCTTAGTGAAAATACCGCCGGCCACGCGAAGGGCCGCGGCACCGAGCGATTCACCAATGGCGAAGCCGATAAAGCAGGCTCCCGCCAGGTGCGACGGAACGAAGAGCAGAATCACGAGCATCAGGATCAGCTCGGTACAGATCAAGAGCACGCCGATCGACATACCGGCCTTAAGCGGGATCGCCATAATATCCCAGCCGTTGCCGCCTTTCAGCGAAGCAAAGGCGGTGCGCGAATTGGCGTATGTGTTGATGCGGATGCCAAACCAGGCCACCGCATAGGAGCCCAAAATACCGAGCACCGACCACAGCAAAATCAAGGCGACGTTGCCGAATTCCATGTGGCGCAGATAACCGAAGTAGTAAATCATGGCGGCGCCGATCAGCACCTGCAACACGATCAGGAACTTTCCCTGCTGAATCATATAGGTCTTGCAGGTTTCATAAATCAGACTGGAAACATCTAACATTTTCTTATGCGCGGGAAGAGCGCGGATCTGAGTGAACTCGTAAAGTCCGAACAACATCCCGAGTACGCACACGGCAATTCCCATGTACAAGATGTTCGTGCCCGCCATCGGGCCGCCGAAGAAGTCTAAACTCACGCTGAGATCCGGCATTTTTAAGTCCGCTTCGGACGCGTAAGCGCCGGCCGACAAAAAGGCCAAGGATAGAAGAAAAATGTTCCTCATTGATTTGCTCCTAAGGATTTAGATGTGCGGGGCTAAATTGTTCGAGAATTGACACTGTGTCAACGACCGCAATCAGAATATTTAGGAGAATTATAAGGTTGGCGCAGTGGGCCAACCTTCGACTTGCGCTCGGGCGCGAGTCGAATGACTAGAACGGAGTGCGCACCACCGGGTCAACCGACATCCGCCGCATCAACTCTGTGTTTAAACTTAAGGCAATTGGTCCGCCCCGCCCGAGCCCGATCGCGTGATCGCCGAGGGAACGAATCGGCAACACACCTAATGTTGTACCGACGAACGCCGCCTCCTTCGCCGCATGCATCTCGCCTATGGTCAAATCGCCAAAGCGGACGGCCTTTATGCCGAGCTCGCCCGCCTTCTCTTCGGCAATCTTCATCACCTGACGAACGGTCGTCCCCCTCAAGGTGTAGTCGAAACGCGGAACCACGACTTCGTCCTGCGCATTTACAATCAATAGATTTTCCGTGGCACCCTCGCAGATCCTGCCAGACGGATCGGCGCAGACCGCAATGTCGTAGCCTTCCTTCACACACTCTTGCTTCATCAGCACGTTTTGCAAGTAATTGAGAGATTTGATTTGGGCGTACCAGGGATCCTTGGCCGGGACCGTACTCAGCATGGCCCGAACACCTTGCTTATAATTCTCCGGATTCGGCGGCGATAGCCGCGTAATCGCGGCGTAAAGTTGCGGCCCCACACTCTCGGCCGGGTTGGGCGAAAATCCACCTGGTCCGCGGGTAATATAAAGACGCAAAATTCCCGTGTTCAAATCGCAGCGGCGCGCCAGCTCCACGCAGACTTTCTGCATTTCCGAAAAACTCCAGGGCAAGTGCATGCCAATCAGACTGGCGGATTTTTGGACGCGCTGAAGATGCCCGTCGAGATCGAAGTAGGCGCGTTCATGAATGCGCACGGCTTCAAATACCCCGTCGCCGCGATGAAAACCGTGATCATCCATCGGCACCATCATGGCCCACGGCTCTTTAAAAAAACCGCCGAGCCAGCTCGAGTAAAATCCCGCATAACCAGACCAGTGCGGGCGATTCTGCTCTTGCAAACGCGACCATGCTGTTTCAATCGAATCCCACATCAGCCTTTGCCTTTGGTTTTGGTTTTATGCGGCTTCGCATTCTTCTCGACATATTGAAGGATCTCTTCGGCCACATCCACATTGGTCGCCTTCTCGATCCCTTCGAGCCCAGGCGAAGAGTTCACTTCGATCACCAGCGGCCCGTGTTTGGAGCGAATAATGTCCACACCGCTCACACTTAAGCCCATGGCATCCGCGGCTCGGGTGGCCGTCTTGCGTTCTTCTGGCGTCAGCTTGACCTCGACCGCCGTACCGCCCCGATGCAGGTTCGAGCGAAACTCGCCCGGCTTCGCCTTACGCATCATGGCCGCCACGACTTTTTTTCCGATCACGAAACAGCGTATGTCGGCCCCTTGAGCTTCCTTAATAAATTCCTGAACCAAGAAATATTCATCGAGATCGCGAAAGGCGTCGATCACCGACTCGGCCGCGGCCTGGGTTTCGGCCAGCACCACGCCTTTCCCTTGAGTCCCTTCCAAAAGCTTGATCACCAGCGGTGCACCGCCGACGAGCTTAATCAGTTCCGCCGACATCTTGGTCGAGTGCGCGAAGCCCGTCACTGGCATGCCCACACCCTTTCGGGCCAGAATCTGCAGGGCGCGAAGCTTATCGCGCGAACGCGAAATCGCGACCGACTCGTTCAAACAGTAGACGCCCATCATCTCAAACTGGCGCAAAACCGCGGTGGCATAAAAAGTAACCGAGGCGCCGATACGGGGAATGACCGCATCGATGTCGTCCAGCTTCTGCGAGCGATAATACACCGTCGGCCGATGCGAGGTGATATCCATGTAGCAAAGGAGCGGATCGATTACGACGACCTGATGCCCCCGCTTCTCGGCTGACTGCACGAGTCGAGCGGTCGAATAGAGGTGTGCGTTCTGCGACAAAATCGCAATTTTCATATTTCATCCTTTGATTGGATAAAGCTGCGCGAGGGGTGAATTAAAAAACGTTTTTTTAAAGATTGGCGGCCGAGAAGCATGCGAAATCCCATCGGATCGCGGTTGATCAAGGTGACTTCGGTTTCCCATTCCTCATCGCCGATCTTGAGCCGAGTCATAATCACGGGGCGAAGCGTGGCATGCCCCATGGAGCTTTTTACCACCCGCTGGGCCAAAAGTTTCGCCTGGGCGCGCTTAGGTTTTTTGCTCGCGTGAGCCAGAAACGAAACCCAGACCTGACCCGTCTCGTCCTCGGAGTATCTGATTTTGGAGGCATGGAGAGCGCACGTTCGGGCGCCCGAATCGACTTTGACTTTAATTCGCTCCACGCCCAAATCCGGAAGTCCAATCCACTCGCGCCAGCCGATGATTTTTAAATTTCCACTTTTTTTCATCTTAATGCACCGTTAACTCTGTATGAGGAGCCGACTTGACCGGCGCGTCCAATTCAAACACGCGCCTGGGGCGCGAGATGATGGAATACAAGCATGGTACCACGAACAAGGTGAAGGCTGTCGACACAATCACTCCGCCGATGACCACCACCGACATGGGAATTCGCGATTCGGCGCCGGGTCCAAAATTGATCGCACCGGGCACCGCCGCGGCCAGCGTCGCGATCGTGGTCATAAGAATGGGCCGAAGGCGCAGGGGACAGGCTTTCAACAGAGCCTCATCCGTTTTCAAGCCTTCATCGCGCAGCTGATTGGCGAAGTCGACGAGTAGGATGGAGTTCTTTTT
>JALHOQ010000248.1 GCA_022842925.1 Bdellovibrionales bacterium | reverse complement strand
CTGCTCGCCTTTGGCTTCTTGCTGGAGGCGCTTGTCTTTTTGTTCGAGCCAAGATGTGTAGTTGCCCTTCCACGGAATCCCTTCGCCGCGATCGAGTTCGAGGATCCAGCCCGCCACGTTGTCGAGGAAGTAGCGATCGTGGGTGACTGCGATCACGGTGCCGGGGAATTTATGCAGGTAGTTTTCGAGCCAGCCTACGGATTCGGCATCGAGATGGTTGGTCGGCTCATCGAGCAGCAAGATATCCGGATCCGAAAGCAAAAGGCGGCAGAGTGCAATTCGACGCTTTTCACCACCCGAAAGATTGGCGACAGGCAAGTCGCCGTCCGGGCAGCGAAGAGCATCCATGGCTTGCTCGACTTTTTGATCGATCGACCAGCCGTCGGCGGCCTCAATCTTTTCTTGCAGGGCTGCTTGTTTTTCGATCAACTTTTCCATTTCGTTCGGATCGAGATCGGGGTCGTTGAACTTTTCCGAAATCTTTTGAAACGCTTGCAGCACCTCATTGATCTCACCGAGCCCGTCCATCACGTTCTGCTTCGCGGATTTGGATTCATCGAGTTTCGGATCTTGTTCAAGATATCCGACTTTAAAATCGCGAGCGGGAAATGCCTCACCGACGAAATCGTGATCAACGCCTGCCATGATCTTGAGCAAAGACGATTTTCCAGAGCCGTTAAGACCGAGCACGCCGATCTTCGCACCGTAAAAATACGAGAGGTAAATGTCTTTGAGCACATAGCGGTTCGGCGGATAAACTTTGCCGACGCCCTTCATTGTATAAATAATGTCGTTTGCCATAGTGATTCACCTCTATTCGGGAACTTAGGGGTTGTCAAAGGGGCCGAAGGGTTCTTATCCTGAATGAGTCATGAAGCCGAAAGCGAACATCAATCATCTCGGAGTCCAAGATCTCTGCCGCAAACTGAAAGGTCAGCTCGATCAGTTGCAGGATATTATCGTCGATCCCACGTTGTCGGAAGAGGACAAGAACCGTCGCAAGGAGCTTTTAGAGAAGCTCCAAGGGCAACTGAAAGAGTTGTCGCTTTAGGTTACTTGGCCCGGGCAAAGTCACGGCTCAGCTAGAGTTTCGATTTAATTTTACTCATCCCGCTCGTGCTTGCCGCCGCCCAGGCAGGCCGGCGAACCAAACGTCGCGCCTTTGCGCTCGCGCCACTCCGCGGGCGTAAACAACTGCATTGTCAAAGCATGAACATGCGACGCCAACTCGTCGGCCAATACGCCGTTCACTAAACGCTGACGCTCCAGCCGCGCCTGTCCATTGAACATCTCGCTCACCGCCACCAGCCGAAAGTGTTTCTCAGCCTCACGGGGCAAGCCATGCATATGGGATTCGCACTCGAGCTCGAGCACGCTTGGCATTAAAATACTACCCAACTTCTCGCGCATGATTTTTTCAATAGGACCCATTACAGAATCTCACTTGCCGCGGGGGGCTGCAAAAAGTCGACGAGCACCTTATACAACTTCGAGGTCTACACAGACGCCGAAGTGATCCGACGGTGCCAGGCCCTCGGCGTTGGGTTTACCCACCAATTCGGCTTGAGTCACCTTTAACGGCACAGTGGATCGGAACCACACGTAGTCGATGCGTCTGGGGCGCGACTCCTGGCCGCGGGCCAAACCGAGAAGATGTTCTTTGGTTTTCACCGAAAAGGTTAGATCTTCGAGGACCAAGCTGAGAGGAAAGCGGCTTTGCAAAAGGTGATTGGCCGTATTGTTCACGCGATCAAAGGTATGGCCGGGGTCGGTCGGGTGCGCCTCCACCCAGGCGTCGCGAAAACCCATCTCGCGAAAAATAGGAAACAAATCGCTGTCCCCTACGGCATTAAGGTCGCCACAAATCACAATGGCCGAGTAGCGTTTCTCGTACCGCTTCACCGTTTCCATTAACACCGCGACTTCCTGCCGTCGGCGTTCATCGCCCCGGCGCAGCCGCTCTTTAAGCTCACTGATAAATGAGGTTTTAAGCTCGTACGTCTCGCACATCTTGTCGATCTCGGCTTCGAACTCCGCCGTCATATCCATGCCATGGTGCAGGTGGGTGTTCACCATCAAGACCTTGCCCACGCCCGGTACGATGCTTTCGCTCAAAAGCGCGAAGCGCTCCTCACGCAACTGCCAGCTGGCCCACATACGCACCCAGTTGAAGCCGGGGCGCGACAGCGAAACCGCATCGACCCACTTCACGCCCATGCGCCGGCTGGCCAGAATCGCCAACCCCGAATGCAGATTGAACGGCAGGCCCACGCCCAGTACCTTCAGCCCGACTAGGTCCCCTTGGAACTCCCCCACCATTTTGAGGGCCTGCCGAAGCGCGGGACCGCGGGTTATGATGGGATTCACTTCTTGAAAAAAGCAGAAATCGGGATTCAGACTTTGAATGGTTTCAACCTGCAGATCTTCGCGCAATCGGCGACGCGAATCCGGCTCGAGGGCCTCGAACGCCAAAGGACCGGCCGGACTTAAACCGTGCCACAGATTGAAAGACAGGATTCGCATGAATTACTGGCGGTTATGCACTAGCGAACGCTCGGCGTCCTCGAATATGACCTGAATCGACTGCACGGTCGAATGGATAACGAAGCCGAGACCGAACTTAGGATGCTCAAGAGCGGCGCCGGTTTCAAAGGCCGCCTTCATGTTGTAGGGCGCAGGCTTGCCGTCAATGGTCTCCCGCAGCTGATGCCAGCGCGCGAGTTCACTGGCGACCTTGTTGGCCGACTTCTTTTTGGGAACGGCCGAACGACCCTTTTTGGGTTCGACAATGGCCATCAGATTTTTCGTTTTGCAGACTTCGCATTCCAGGCGGGCCGACTTCGGCGTGGCGTGGGCGATGACCACTTGGTAGCGCTCGGTCTCGCACTTCTTACAGGGGTAGAAGACTTTTTTGGCGACCGTGGGCAACTGAGTGTTTGTCATTCGGAATCCTTTGCTATCCCTTAAGTTGATACACTTTGAGCGGGACATCAAGCGCTTGCGTGCGAATTTGCGTGGCGTTGAGGTAGTATTTCGCTCCTCCGGCCTCTAATCGGCGCTGAAACGCGATTAGACTCTCCTCATTCTTCGGATCTACCGCAAAACCAGCCTCCGTGTACCTTTGCTCGAAGTCCGGGGACGGCTCATGGGTAAAGAATCGGCGCCATTCTTTGGAGTCCGTAACCATCCTGTAGGTCAGCGTCTTAGCGTAGGAGTGAACGGGAGTATAGGCCGTGAGAACTTCAAAATCCCCGTAATGGGTGTGAAGGCGGACCGCCGGGCTTGCCCATTGGGTGACTCCGCAGAGGACCTCCACATTGGCGTACCAGAGGCCGAAGGCCTTGGTTAGAAACCCTAAGCCGTAGATGCCCTGCTCTTTGGGCAAGAGCGAGTTAATGGAGCAGAGATTATGCGCCACCCACTCTTTCTCGGCCATGGTGGGGATCATTATAAAAAGGGAAATCGGCAGCCATTCGCTGCTCGCCGCCGGTTGCAAAATATCCAAAATCTCAGGGCTGGCCCTGGACTTATGCAGCGCAAACCCCGCCACAAAACCAGGCACGACGGCGCAGTCATAAAAAACCCAGCGGGGCATAGGCATGTTCGTGGCGCTGAAGGCCGCCGTTTCCAGGCGCAGAATTTGGTCCGCGAAATCGACCTCGTCCATCATCAGCGGATTTTTATAGAGGGGTTTCAATTCATCGGCATCGAACCAATTCAGCTTGAAACGCTTACCTGGCTCTTTGATCCGGTTTTCGGGCCGCACATAAACATAGGGCCGGAGTTCCGCTTTCTCTAACCACTTCAGTTTCGGATTTTTTAACAGTTCGGAGGTGCCGTGAATTTCGTTCATGCGCGCAGAGCCTCAAGAACTTGGCGGCGGTCTTTGGCCGTGATGAAAAGTTCGTTTAAATCGTGGCGGATCATGCGGTTGGCGACGAGAAGATCGAGCGCCTCGACCAGGGGCCGCCAGGTGTCGAGAAAATCGTAAAAGACAACGGGCTTATTGAGGGTACCGAGACTTTTGAGCGCCAGCACCTCGAAGGCCTCATCCAGTGTGCCGACCCCGCCCGGATAAACAATAAATCCATCGGCGATCTCATTCATGGCCTCTTTGCGCGACGATAGTGTCGGAACGACTTTTTCCTCACTCAACCCCGGTTGCACGAGATCCGCGGCGAAATCCATTTTTGGAATCACGCCGATCAGCCGACCTTTTTTTCTCTGCACTCCCCGCGCCAGTGCCCCCATGCAGCCGCTCTTGCAACCGCCGTATACGACTTCATGGCCCTGATTGACCAGCTCCTCACCGAGGCTCTCGATCTCCGAGATAAACACCGGGGCCACATTTTCGCTGGAGCTGCAAAAAACGGCGACCTTCATCCGATCCCTTCCGGGCCGATCATCTTCTCTGGCCGTACCACTTCATCAAACTTTTTGGCGTCGAGCAGGCCAAGGCGCACGGCTTCTTCTTTGAGCGTGGTGCCGCGCTCGTGGGCCGCTTTGGCGATCTTGGCTGCATTGTCGTAGCCGATCACCGGATTGAGTGCCGTAACCAGCATCAG
>JALHOQ010000247.1 GCA_022842925.1 Bdellovibrionales bacterium | reverse complement strand
GAAGCCCCAGTAAACGGCGGCCGTAACTATAACGGTCCTAAGGTAGCGAAATTCCTTGTCGGGTAAGTTCCGACCTGCACGAATGGCGTAACGACTTCTCCGGTGTCTCAACCAAATGCCCAGCGAATTTGAACTCTCAGTGAAAATGCTGAGTTCCCGCAGAAAGACGGAAAGACCCCGTGAACCTTTACTCTAGCTTGGCAGTGATCTTAGATCTAGCATGTGTAGGATAGGTGGGAGCCTTTGAAGCTTGGGCGCTAGCTCAGGTGGAGGCAACCTTGAAATACCACCCTTGTTGGCTTTGAGATCTAACCTGCGCTCTAATCAGGGCGAGGGACACTGTCTGGTGGGGAGTTTGACTGGGGCGGTCGCCTCCAAAAAAGTAACGGAGGCGTGCGAAGGTTCGCTCAGCCTGATTGGAAACCAGGCGGTGAGTGCATTGGCATAAGCGAGCTTAACTGTAAGACAAACAAGTCGAGCAGATGCGAAAGCAGGTCAAAGTGATCCGGTGGTCCCGTGTGGAAGGGCCATCGCTCAACGGATAAAAGGTACTCCGGGGATAACAGGCTGATTCCATCCAAGAGTTCACATCGACGATGGAGTTTGGCACCTCGATGTCGGCTCATCTCATCCTGGGGCTGGAGCAGGTCCCAAGGGTATGGCTGTTCGCCATTTAAAGAGGTACGCGAGCTGGGTTCAGAACGTCGTGAGACAGTTTGGTCCTTATCTTCTGTGGGCGTAGGAAATTTGAGTGGAGCTGTCCTTAGTACGAGAGGACCGGGATGGACAAACCTCTGGTGTTCCTGTTGTCGCGCCAGCGGCACCGCAGGGTAGCTATGTTTGGAACGGATAACCGCTGAAAGCATCTAAGCGGGAAGCCGACCACAAGATTAGATTTCCCTAGGGCTTCGGCCCTCTAAAGACTCCTTCGAGACTAGGAGGTTGATAGGTGGCGGGTGTAAGTCGAGCAATCGATTGAGCCGAGCCATACTAATTGGTCGTGAGGCTTCTTCAATCTTTTTGAATTGCGGTTTTATTTTGGGATTGCGCAAGCAATCTCTCAAGAGATCACAATTCAAGAATTCATAATCAGAACTAGCTTTGTTAGGAATGACTTAAATTGAACGCGTGAGTTCATAAGTCACTCTGTGAACGCTGAAATTAATCATGCTATTCAATTCATTTTTTGAACCGTTTTGCTGGTGTCATTAGCGACGGGGCCACACCTGATCCCATCCCGAACTCAGAAGTTAAGCCCGTCAGCGGCGATGGTAGTGCAGTGGTAACACTGTGGGAGAGTAGCACGATGCCAGCTTTTTTATTTAGGGGATCTCTTAAATGGGATCCCCGTTTTTTTTAAACCCGACTGTGAAACTAGTCGGGTTTTTTATTTTTTGAACCGGCAGTTTTTGTTTTGTTGGCGCGCTGGTGAAAAGCAATCCTTTTCACTTGCGGCAGTGGGCGGTTAGCGGAAAGTCGTAGCTATCGTCCTTCACGCAATTGTGGCGACCTTGCACCATCTCGGTGATTTTAAACTTCAAGATCAGTCGGTTCGTCTTAGCATCAAAGATAGCCTCTTTGAATTCGCAAGCTCGGAGTGTGGGTTCCACAAGCTGGAAGCGCTTTTTGCCACAATTCAGCTCAACCGAGATTTCGACTCCCGATCCAACAGGCTCTCCTTCGAAGTCTTCGATTTTGACCTTGGCCGCACCGAATTTTCCAAGCTGGACGCGATTGATGGTGGTCTTGGGTGGTGTTTCTTCAACCCATTCGCTTGCCTTCGCGGCCGATGGGTCGCTCTGGGCTGTCGTCTCGGCGAAAGTCGGATGACTCAGTAAGAGGAGGCCGACCACACCATAGATCAGGCGATTCATTTTCTGCCTCCCGCCATGTACATGCGCTGTTTCGGATTTTTGAGAAGGTGCTTGCAAGGCAAGGAAATATGCAAATGGTTCTGGTGCTTTTTGTCTTCCTTGCCTATGGTTCCGGCTGGTTTGCCAGCGCGTCCTCGGCCCGCTCCTGTTTTAGTGGAGCAGCTCGGATTGTAAGCTTTCACGGCCTCGCCCCAGCATTGCCGAAATGCTTCATAAAATGCGACATTTTGGCCGTCGACGAACCAGAGTGGCGTTCCGCCGACCTCTATTCCAGCTACGTCCCAGGCCAAGCCATGATTGTGCCACGACGGGGTTTTTTGGTGTTTGTGATCGCCCATACACCCTTCATGGAATACACGAATTTTTCCCATCGTATTGTTGGCCAGCTCCGGCCGGCTCGAAATATGCGCGTTCCAGCCATCCCGAATGCAATTTTCCATGTTGCGGTTTACGAAATCGACCAGGCCCTTGTTCATCTCCAGCTCCTTGTCGCAGCTTTGGGCGGATGGGGAGGAGGGTTGAGGTCCTCGTTTTTTTTTCGATTTCCGTAAAAACCCTTCCATCTGCTTGGTTACGTTTACTGTTTGGAAGGTGGCATCAGGTGAGCAGCCGTTGACCATCACGCCATTTACGGCCCGACCTGCACCTATTTGCACGAGGGCCGGACGGCTTCCGAATACGGAATCGGGGCTAAAGGATTCGGCTGTGTCTTGTGAGTATGCGTTAAAAAAGAAAACCAAACTAAACGTGAAAAATAGCAAAGCTCTTTGCCCCCTATTTCATGCTAGCAAGAGAGCGGACTAAGAGCACCGCAAGTCCGCGCCATATGGACCAGAGGACAGGATATAGGCCTGCCGTTGGGCGGCCCGATATTCATTTTAGATGGAACAAAAGTCTGGCAACACACTGTGTCTGCCTCCATCCGCGTTAACTAGCATTCTCTTGGCCATCCCGGCGAATTTTGCTACCTCAATTAGATCAATCGCTAAAGAGTCCGCCGGGGGCTGGCATAATGCGTCTATCTGTCCTACTACTTTTGGGTCTAAGCCTGACCTTTTCGGGTTGCACCCGCAAGCGAGCCGAACTGGGTACAACCGAGAATCCGGTGAAGTTTTTCTTCGTTCCGTCGGTCGACGTTAAAGTGATCGAGGACACGTCGAAAGTGTTACAGAAGTATTTAGAAGCCAACACTCCCTACAAATATAAAATCTCCATCCCGCCCAGTTTTATCGCAGTGGTCGAGGCCTTCGGCACCAGCCGCGCCGATGTGGCCTCCATCAACACCTTCGGCTATATTTTGGCCAACGAGCGCTACGGAGCGGTCGCGCGGCTGACTACAATTCGTCACGGAGAGGCGACTTACCGAGCGCAGTTTCTTGCCCGCGCGGACAGTAAAATTAAAAAAATTGAGGACCTGGAAGGCAAAAAGATCGCGTTCGTCGATCCCGCATCTACATCCGGGTACCTTCTTCCGATGAAGTATTTGCGGGACCGAAAAGTAAAACCCAAAGAAACTATGTTTGCCATGCGCCACGACAATGTCGTGTCTATGATCTACCAGGGACAGGTCGATGCCGGCGCCACTTTTTATTCGCCACCCTTTAAAGATGAAATTCAGGATGCCCGGCGGCTCGTAAAATCTCAGTATCCCGACGTGGAAAGCAAAGTCGTGATTGTCGAGCTCACCTCGCCCGTTCCCAATGACCCGATTGTGTTTCGTAAGGATTTGCCTGAAGAAATGATTCAGAAAATCACGGCGGCCTTACAAAAATTCGCTGAGTCCGCTGAAGGTAAAGAGACACTCGAAAAGCTTTCCTCGGTCACCGGGTTGCTGCCGGCCACGGACAAGGACTACGATCAGACGCGTGAGATCCTCAAAGAGCTGGGCAAGTCGGCATCCGAGTTGGTTAAATGAGTCAGCCTATTTTGTCGGTAAAAAATCTGACTAAGGTGTATCCGAACGGAGTGGCGGCGTTAAAGGGCGTCTCGTTCGACGTTCACCCCGGTGAATTCCTAGTCATTATCGGTTTGAGTGGCTCAGGTAAGTCCACTCTCCTGCGCTGTTTGAACCGACTGCATGAACCTTCCTCGGGAGAAATCTGGTTCAACGGCGAGCGCGTCGATTCTGTGCAGGGCAACCGGGTGCGGGAGCTGCGCCGGGAACTCGCCATGATCTTCCAACAGTTCAATCTCATTCCTCGGCATACCGTTCTAAGCAACGTCCTTATGGGTCGGCTTGGCTCGACCTCTACGTTTTCGAGCCTTATGAGTATGTTTAGCGCTAAGGATCGCGCCGACGCCATGAGGTACCTGCAGCTGGTCGGGATTCAAGAAAAAGCAAAGGTTCGGGCCGACCAACTCAGCGGAGGGCAGCAGCAACGCGTCGCCATCGCAAGAGCGCTTTGCCAGAATCCCAAGGTGCTTCTGGCCGACGAGCCCGTCGCGAGCCTCGACCCCGCGACATGCCACACGGTGATGGATTATTTGCGCAAGGTGAATCGCGAGTTGGGGATCACCATTATTTGCAATCTGCATTTTTTGAGTTTGGTGCGCGAGTACGGCACACGGGTGATTGCCCTGCGCGGCGGAGAACTCGTGTACCAAGGCTCTCCCAGTGAGATTAATGAGGACTGGTTTGCGCGCATTTACGGCGAAGGGGCGAAAGAGGTCCATGTCAATTAAGCCTGAAGAATT
>JALHOQ010000246.1 GCA_022842925.1 Bdellovibrionales bacterium | reverse complement strand
TCGTCTGGAATACTTCGAAGACCCGATCACTATGCTTTGGGCTCCGGGCTACGAGCACATTGGCCGCCGTCACTGGTATAATAACAAATCGGCAGCCTTTGAACTCATCAAGGACTCGCCAGAGCGTATGGCCGGATTCGCACTTAAACCGGGCGTGACCGAGAAGGATAAGAGGCGCTTAGATGGCACGATGTCCGCGGAGTTTGTCAATCATAACCCACCATTCTACACGCTGGCCAGCCATCAGGCGCTACCCGGCGATTTAAAAAACAAGCTACAGCCGCACGATCCATTTCCGTATGAGTACGAAGAGGGAGACAAAAAGACTTATAAATAGTCCGCCCCTGCTATAAGCTGCTCCTCAAGGCCGCCTTTTAAGGCGGCCTTTCTACGGGGACAAAAAATGCGAACATACACATCGACCCTCCTATTGTTAATCAGCTTTCAAGTTCACGCCGACTACGCCATCTTCGACACCGGCGAAATCGTGAAGCGGAAAACCTATAAGCTCACCGGCAACACGCAACACCTGACCGAATCCGGCGGCATGAATGTCACCGCCCGCATCGACACCGGCCTGACCGAGGAATTTGGCGTACGCGGTTTTGTCGGCGCCGGTAAGACGGATGTATTCCTAGGCGCGATGGCGAAGTGGATGCCGTTTCCCGATACGGATTCGCAGCCGGCCATGGGCTTAGCCGCTGGCATTCACTACATTAAAGACGGCGATTTGCGCGACATGGTCGTTCGACTCGAACCGATGATCAGCAAACGCATTCCGGTCGGCACCGCCGCCCTCACACCTTATGGGTCTATTCCGGTGAGTATTATTTCCCGCGATGTCGACGGCACCAGCGCCGACGAAGTCGGTTCGCAATTCGTAGTCGGCTCACAGCTTGAAATCGACAAGTGGAAGAATCTGCAGTTTATGGCCGAACTCGGCGTCGAGCTGAACGAAGCCCCGTCCTACTTCGGTGTCGGCGTGGTGTACTACTGGGACCCGTCAGTCGGTTTTATCTTGCAGCCGGGCTCCCCGGGCACCGAATCCGATTCGGAGTCGGAATCCGATTACGATACGAATACAAACTCCGGCTCAGAAGATTAAGAGTCGCCACTTAGGCCTCTCACAAAAAAGGCCAGCACGTTCGGCTGGCCTTTTTCATGGGAGGGGGATGTCGATCCGGCTCACGACTCCGTGAGCCGATCCGAAATTACTTCACGTCTTTGAAGTCCGCGTCGATCACATCGCCGTCGGCCTTGGTGGCGCCGTCAGCGGATGCTTCCGCACCCGGTGCAGCACCGGCTTCCGCGCCCGGCTGAGCCTTGCTCTTCTCGTAGAGCTTGGCCGACATACCGTGGCTGGCTGTGGTCAGAGTGTCGAGAGCGGTCTTAAGCTCTTCGCCCGAAGCGGCGGCATTGGCGAGAGCGGTCTTCGCTTTCGCTATGGCCTCTTCGACCGGCTTGACCTCAATGTCGCCGAGTTTGTCTTTGTTCTCGCGGATCAGCTTCTCGCACTGGTAGACCATGTTATCGAGATTGTTCCGCTGCGCGATTGCTTCACGCTTATGCTTGTCTTCTTCGGCATGCTCTTCGGCGTCGCGAACCATGCGTTTGATATCGTCTTCGCTCAAACCGGACTTGGCCGTGATCTTGATCGCCTGCTCTTTACCGGAGCCGAGATCTTTCGCGGTCACGTGCAAGATACCATTGGCGTCGATATCGAACGTCACTTCGACTTGCGGAACACCCCGGGGAGACGGCGGAATTCCCGTCAGCTCGAAGCGGCCCAGCGACTTGTTGTCGGTCGCCATTTCGCGCTCACCCTGCAGCACGTGGATGTCCACGCTACTCTGGTTGTCGGCCGCGGTCGAAAAGACCTGCGTCTTACGCGAAGGAATCGTGGTGTTGCGCTCGATTAACTTCGTCATCACGCTGCCCAGGGTTTCAATACCGAGAGAGAGCGGAGTCACGTCGAGAAGGAGCACATCCTTCACTTCGCCGCCAAGCACGCCACCTTGAACGGCGGCGCCGATGGCCACGACTTCGTCGGGGTTCACCGAGCGGTTCGGTTCCTTCTTAAAGAAGTCCTTCACAGCCTTCTGAATCATAGGGATGCGGGTCGATCCACCGACCAGGACCACTTCGTCGATTTCTTCCACTTTCAAACCGGAATCGGCCAAACACTTTTTGCACGGCTCGATCGAGCGTTGAACGAGGTCATCGACCAGCTGTTCAAACTTCGCGCGAGTCAGCTTCATGGCCAAATGTTTCGGGCCCGACTGATCGGCGGTCACGAACGGAAGATTGATTTCCGTCTCTTGCGCGCTCGACAATTCGATCTTGGCTTTTTCAGCGGCCTCTTTCAGGCGCTGCAGAGCCATTTTGTCGCTCTTCAAGTCGATGCCCTGATCTTTTTTAAATTCTTCGATCATCCAACGTAAAATGCGCTCGTCGAAGTTGTCACCGCCCAGGTGTGTGTCGCCATTGGTGGCTTTGACTTCCACGACATTGTCGCCGACTTCAAGAATGGAGATATCGAAAGTTCCGCCACCGAAGTCGAAGATCGCGATCTTCTGATCGCCCTTCTTATCCAGACCGTAGGCGAGAGCGGCGGCGGTCGGCTCGTTGATGATCCGCTTCACATCTAAACCCGCAATGCGACCCGCGTCTTTGGTCGCCTGGCGTTGAGCATCGTTGAAGTAGGCCGGAACGGTCACAACCGCTTCGGTCACTTCGTGGCCGAGATAGTCTTCCGCCACCTTTTTGAGCTTGCCGAGAATGGCGGCCGAAATTTCTTCCGGCGAAACCTGTTTGCCGCGGACATCAAAGGCGACGTCGTTGCCTTTTTTCTGAATTTTATAGGGAACCAAGTCGAGTTCCTTTGCCACTTCTTCGAAGCGGTGACCGATAAAGCGCTTGGCGGAGTAAATCGTATTTTCGGGGTTGGTTACGGCCTGCCGTTTGGCGATTTGACCGACCAGCTTTTCACCGTCTTTGGTGAATGCGACCACCGAAGGTGTGGTGCGAGCGCCTTCCTCGTTGACGAGAACTTTAGGCGATCCGCCTTCCATTACGGCGACAACCGAGTTGGTTGTTCCTAAGTCGATTCCAATTATTTTTCCCATGTCTCAATCTCCTTCAAGTCTAAACGTGCTGTAACTTACAGACTTCAATTTGATGCCGGGAACGGGACCGTCAAGCCGAGGTACCCGGTTCTTTTTTCAGAAGCGTTGCGTTATGAGACGACGCCCTACCAGGCGCCCAGGAATCCGCCCCGTTCGGGAGCGGCTTTTTCGCCCTTTGAGTCGGCGATTTGCCGAAGCAGGCGTTCTTCTTCTTTGCTGAGTTTTTTCGGGATCACTACGCGCACCAAATATATGAGGTCGCCGACCCGCGCCCCGCGCAGACTCGGTAGACCTTCGCCGGTGAGCTTCACTTGTTGGCCGTACTGGCAGCTTTTCGGAATGCTCACGGTCCGTTTACCGCGAAGAGTTTCCACTTCAATCTCGCCACCTAAAATAGCTTGGAGATAGGAAACCTCAATCTCTCCGATCAGATTCGAGCCATCGCGCTCAAAGCGCGGATCATCGGCCACCCGTAGGTCCACATAGAGATCGCCGGGCGGACCACCGCGAACGCCACCCTCGCCTTCACCGGTCATGCGCAGCTGGGTGCCATTGTCGACGCCGGCCGGGACCTTCACCAGAATTTTGCGTTGCATGCCCACGCGACCCGCGCCCCGGCACTTTTTGCACGGATTCTTGATTTCGACACCTTGACCGCGACACTTGGGGCAAGGGGTGGCCATCTGAAAAAAGCCTTGCGAGCGCACGACCTGCCCGCGCCCGCCGCACATATCGCAGGCCTCGGGTTTACTGCCGGGGCCGGCGCCACTGCCTTCGCAGTCGCCGCAACCTTCTTCGGCTTCAAAAGTGATTGGGCGCTCCACGCCCGTGATCACATCGTTCAAGTCAATTTCCATTACATAGCGTAGGTCGCTGCCGCGACGGGGCCCCGTGCGCGAACGCGAACCACCGCGGCCGCCGGCGCCACCAAAAAAGTCGCCAAAAATATCGCCGAATGCGGCAAAAATATCGCCCACGTCCTGAAAGTGAGGGCCACCACCGCCGGCGGGTCCGTCGACACCCTGATGCCCGAAGCGGTCATAACGTTGACGAAGTTCAGCGTTGCTTAAGACCTCATAGGCGCGCGCGCACTCTTTAAATTTGTCTTCAGAGGCTTTGTCCCCGGGATTTTTATCCGGGTGAAACTGCATGGCGAGTTTGCGATAGGCTTTTTTAATGGTGTCGGCATCGGCTTCGCGGGCGACGCCCAAAATCTCGTAAAAATCGCGTTTCATATAGGCTTAAGCTCCGGATTAGTTAAGTATGTGGCCTTCAAGGCCTGCGTCAAGGTGATCTGTTCACTTGAGCGCCTCGAGTTTGGCGCGAAGTTCCTTCATGCGCTTGTCGACCAACTCAAGACCCTTTTCGTTTTCGGGATCGATGGTCTTGCGATAGGCCTCAAGCGTGGCCAGCGCCAACATCAGCTGGCCCGAGTGGCTGTAGAGAC
>JALHOQ010000245.1 GCA_022842925.1 Bdellovibrionales bacterium | reverse complement strand
ACAAAGGGAGTGACAAGTCGGTGAAGAAACAGCCCATGGGCAAGGCTGACTCGCGGTGATGGAAGTAATATATGTGTTGCACCAGGGTCGCTCCCGATTAGTCCTTGCGATTGCGGGAGGCGAGACTTGGATAGACTGCTGGCCGTAAAGATAAGGGCCTGCCGCACGTACTCAGTGACCTGATCGGATTGCTGAATTTGGCGTTGGGAACACCCTGCCCGCTCGTCCGATCGGGGCGCTGTCGTCAATGGAACCAGGCCCTTCATGGGACACGCAACCCCGGCGCCGGGCTTGCCCGGCTCCGGATCAGGCCTGCGGGCCGGAGAGATTCTCGATCGTGCGACGGGCGACTTTCGCCATGTTTTGGGCGAGCTTTTCAGTCCATTTTTTGCTGCCGTGGAGTTCGACTTTGAAGATCTGCGCGGTATCGCGCTGTCTGAACAGATAGTCGTCGCTGCTGATCAGTTCGTCGACCAAGTTCAGATCCAGGGCGCGGCGGCCGAACCAGATTTCTCCTGTGGAAACTTGGGAGAGATCGAGTTGGGGCCGATTCTCTTTTACGAACAGCTTGAAGAGATGGTGAAGGTCCTCAATATCTTCCTGCGCTTTTTGTCGGCCCTTTTCGGTGATCTCACCGAACATCGAAACTGTGCGCTTGAACTCGCCCGCTGTCATTTCCTGAAAGTCGATGTCGTGTTTCTTGAGCAGGCGGTTAAAGTTCGGGATCTGCGCCACAACGCCGATCGATCCGATGACGGCAAATGGGGCCGCGAGGATCCGATTGGCTGTGCAAGCCATCATGTAGCCGCCGCTGGCCGCGATCTTGTCTACAACCACGGTGAGCGTAACCCCAGCTCCACGAATCCGCATCAGTTGGGTCGCGGCTAACCCGTATGCGTGGGCCATTCCGCCGGGGCTTTCAAGTAGGACCACGACTTCATCGACCGCCGGTCGGGCCATGGTCAGTATGGCGGTGATTTCTTCGCGCAGATTCTCGACATGAGAGGCGCGTACGTCGCCGTCGAAACCGAGAACATAAATCCGCTTTTTTTCTTCATCCGACGCCTGACTTTCGGCTTTGGCCTTTTTCTTTTCCGCCTTTTGATCCAGCTTGAGAGCCTTGCCGGTTAAAACCCCATTTCTTAGCGTTCGAGCCAAGCGATCGTACTTCTTGTTCAAATTTTCCACATCGAGCAACGGTTTGCTGCCGCGGGCCCGGCTCAGCAGAGCAAAGAACAAAATCAGGAGCATGGCCACGGCCAAAACAAGGACGGCCACTTTGCCGGTGAATACGCCCAGTTCCGCTAAAAATTCCATTAAATGCCTTTCACAATTGACCTAAGTCGGGCCTAAGTGTGCCGTTTTAGCAGAGAGTCAGATAAGATCAAGGGCATGCGGGTCGCCGTGCCTATTATTTCCGCCATTCTCCTTGCCCATTCTCTTCCCGCTTTTGGCGTGGACGCGGGCGTACCCTGCGACACTCAAGATGTTCGGGCGAGGAGCAAAATCGACTATATCAACGAACGTTACGATGATTTTTTTCGCTACCAAGAGGCCAAAGAGAAACATGAGGCGCGCCTGCAAACCGGAGTGGATGAGGTTAAAGCCGCCAAAGAAAAACGTGAATTGGAAATGAAACGGGCCGCCGCCGAATATAACCGCACTCGAAAAGACTACGCTAAAGAAGAGGCGCTGCGCATCGAATGGGAAGCGAAGCAGAAGGAGCTGGCCAAACGGGTCGAACTGGCCCGTCTTTGCGAAGTGCAGCAACGCCGGGCCGCCGAGGAACTTCTCAAAAAAGGCCGCAAAATCCCCGAGTTAAAAGAGTTTGATCTCGAAGGCTACTAAGATATGATTTCCCGCGCGCTGCGCCTACCGCGCGAGCGCGACATCTTAGGAGGATTTCATGTTGAAGCATCTTTGTATTTTCACATTCGTGTTTGGGCTCGCGACACCGGCGTTCGCACAAGAGTTCGGCGGGCTATTAGGCGTGCATCAAACGACCGCAGATACGGACGCCACTAATACCACGGTCGACGGCAAGCTCGGCTTTAAAGCGGGTATATTAATAGGCTTCGAACTCGTCGACAAGATGAAGTTTCGCAGCGGTTTGCTGTACAACCAGCGCCATATTGAGACAAAGTTGGGTACTACGACCACCGATGTGAATTTCGCCTATCTCGATATCCCGGCCAATGTGCAGTTTAACTTTAACGAGATGTTCGGCATCTTTGGAGGACTCACCTTCGCGATCAACGTGAACGATGATGTGAAACCGAGCGCCGGCACAGCCAACGACCCCGACGCCGACAAAATGATCCCGCTCCTGGACCTGGGCGTGAATCTCATGTTTCAAGACATGATCGGTTTCGACTTCTACTATCAGCGTGGTTTAGGTGGGTTTGCCCGCTCTCTCGAAAATCATTCGACCTTCGGTGGCAATTTCATTTACTGGTTTTAACTGCGTAACAGGCTGTTAATAGGCGTGTCGGTAAGAGCCGACACGCGCTTTAAAAAGACCATCACCAGAATTCCCGAAAATATCATGAGTGGCGCCGCAATCACGGCAAAGCCCATCCACGTCATACGGGCAATTTGCTCGTTTAGAATCTGTTCGCGGGCGAGGGCATCGAGTCCGGGGTCGATATCGACAAAAATCCGATAGGCGATAACAAAATTCAGCACGGCGGAAATCAAAAACGAAAGCGATAGCCACAGCGTTGTGCGTTTAAGCAGGGCGTGAAATTCTCCGTCACGACTAAAAAACTTAAGTCGCTCCTCGATGAGCTCCAGATTCATGACCTGGGGATTGCAAAAAATCATCCGCGCCGCCGGATTTTTTGTCCAATGGGAGATCAGAACCATGAGGCCGAGCGCGAACGGGAGGCTTGCCTCTTTTACCGCAAACCAAATCCCTTGCAGCTTCATTAGAGCCAGGCCACCGGTGAGGAAGATGTTTAGAATTCCCAATAAGGAAACATAATTCTTATGCTTGCGGCGAATATAATCTTGGATCCCATAAGCCAGGGGAAAGGCCAGCGCGACCAAGAGGGTCAGCTTCGGATCCAGGTATTGGCTGCCCTTATTGAGGATCACCACCGGCAGCAGGATGTTGATCAGTATATTCAGAAGTGGATTTTCGGGGGGGGGAGGTGAGGTCCGCATCGATTTAGGTCTTGGTCCATCCCGTTTTTTGTTGAGGTAACAGATTCGCTCGAGATTATAATAAGATAATAGCCAGTCAACAGGCATTGTGACAGCTAACTGAGGCTTAATGACGGTCAACGTTGAATTATTCTTAGCTCTTCTGATTATTTATCAGGTGAAACACTTTGCGGCCGACTTTCTATTTCAGAATGTTTGGATGCTGCAGAAGTCGCGGGCGGGTTGGGAATTCGTTCTCCCACTCAGCACGCATTGCGCAATTCACAGCGCATTCACCCTGGCCATTGTCCTTTACGTCAATCCCTCGCTCTGGTGGTTGGCTGTGGTGGATCTGGTCACGCACTTTATAATGGACCGGATCAAGGCGGGGCCGCGATACATGGGTCGCTTTTCCGATATGCGCAGCCAGGCCTTTTGGATCTGTTTTGGCTTCGACCAAATGGTGCACCATTTGACGCACATCTGGATCTGCTGGTATCTCGCCACTCACTAGTCGCCCGTGACGTAAAAGTAAAAATGTGAAATTGTCCGACACGTGCGTGTCGTTCTGCAAAAGTCGCAAAGTCTTTGGCCGGCCCTGCTTCTCCTTTTGACATGGGAGGCCGGCGCCCGTTTGGGTTGGTTTAACTCCTTTTTGCTGCCGGGGCCAAGCGTGGTGGCGAAGGCGCTTTGGGAAATGGGCCTGGAAGGTCAGCTTTGGAGCGACGTTGGTCAAAGTCTGGGTCGGGTTCTTTTGGGTTTTACAGCGGCGGCCATTATCGGCACTCCACTCGGCCTGTGGATGGGGCTTTCGCCGCGAGCGGAGCGGATGCTCGGTCCTCTCGTACAAATCCTGCGTCCCATTCCCCCGATCGCATGGATTCCGCTGGCGATTTTATGGTTCGGCCTGGGGGGCGGCGCTTCGTACTTCTTAACCATGATTGGCGCCTTTTTTCCGATCGTCTTAAACACCCATCTCGGTGTGACGAGCATCTCGGACCAACACCGGATGGTGGCCCGCAGTTTCGAAGCTTCAAGGCGAAAGACCTTTCTGCGGGTGATTGTTCCGGCCAGTCTTCCCTATATCATGGCGGGATACCGGATTGGTTTCGGAGTTGCTTGGATGTCTTTGGTCGGAGCGGAGATGTTGGCCGTACAGGGCGGGCTCGGCTACCTGATTCATGTCAGTCAGGACTTATTAAAAACCGATCGCGTGATTGGCGGAATGTTAATGATCGGCCTGATCGGATTGTTCTTTGATTTAGCTATGCGTCGCTTGGAGCGGCGCTGGAATCCCTGGTTCGGAGCGACGGTGTGAGCGATGCTCTGTTGTCCGCCACTGAATTGCGCCTGCGCTTGGGTGAAAAATCCGTTCTCGATGGCGTGGATATTCAGGTCGCGCGGGGTGAGTTTGTTTCGGTCATCGGGCCGTCGGGTTGCGGAAAATCATCGCTCCTTCTATTGCTCGCGGGCTTACGCTCGCCGACGAGTGGGCGGATTC
>JALHOQ010000244.1 GCA_022842925.1 Bdellovibrionales bacterium | reverse complement strand
CGAGCCTGCGCGGCGGAGAACTCGTGTACCAAGGCTCTCCCAGTGAGATTAATGAGGACTGGTTTGCGCGCATTTACGGCGAAGGGGCGAAAGAGGTCCATGTCAATTAAGCCTGAAGAATTCAAACGGTTGATTTTTGATGCCGGGTTCTTTTCGTATTCGGCTTGGCTTTTGGCCTATGCGGTCATCTTACTCGCCCACGGCGCAGGCCTGTCCGATTTTACTCTGGATCAAGAATGGGCCGTAACTCGTATGGGTACATTGGCCTGGGCCACGGCTCTTGGTGTGGTTCTGATGTTTGTTGTCACTTGGCTCCTCGCGCGGGCGGGACGAACGACTTTGGGGGACTTCCTATTTGCCAATGCCGCCCGAAAACAGGTCATCGCCGATATCCCCTTCCTTAGGTCGTTCTGGGGCCTTCATCTTTTACTTACTCTGCTGCTGACGTTCATCGTCAGCATGAATGTGACCGAAGTTTCGATTTACGAAATCACGGATCCGGACGGTCTTGCTGGTGCGGGTCGCCTGTTCGCGGGTCTGGCCGACGCTAATTTCGATTTACTCCCCACGGCGATTGCCGAGGTGATTGAAACTGTTTTCATCGCTTTTTTAGGAACCGCGATCGCCATCCCAATTGCATTTTTGCTGGCTTTTGTTTGCGCTAAAAACATCATGATTCATCCCGCCGCGTTTGTGATCTATTTCACCTTACGTACGATTTTGAACGTTATGAGATCTGTCGAACCGATGATTTGGGCCATCATCTTTACTGTGTGGGTCGGCGTGGGCCCATTTGCGGGCATGCTCGCCTTGATGATCCACTCCATCGCCTCGCTGACAAAGCAGTATTCAGAAATCGTAGAGGGCGTAAGTGAAGGGCCAATCGAGGGCATCCGCTCCACAGGGGCCAATCCTATTCAAGTGGTGTGGTTTGCCGTGGTTCCCCAGGTCGTGTTGCCCTATATCGCCTTCACCATCTATCGCTGGGATATCAATGTCAGGATGGCGACGGTGATTGGCCTAGTTGGTGGGGGCGGGATCGGAACATTGCTTATCAAGTACCAGGGGCAGGCCATGTGGCGCGAAGTCGGCTGCATAATCATTGTGATCGCGGCCGTCGTGTGGTTGATGGATACGGCATCGGCCTATATTCGTGAGGCGCTGAAATAGCCGCCATTTTGATCGTCGAAATTATTTTTAAGCCGATTCGCGGTGGCGAGTTTGAATCGTCTTCGAGTCGGTGTTCGCGTGGAGTAGCGGCCGGCGGAGCATTTGATGATGGAGAACGAAATCCAACGCAAATGCCAGCACGGTTAGCAATGGAGTCGCGATTTGAAACGCCATTCGAACGGGTTGGGGCGAGAGGAAGGCCAGACTCATTGAAACCAGGGCCAGAGTATTGAAAAAGAGAAGAGGCCGGAAGTACGCCATAAACCGGAGGATGGTGAGCAGAATTCGCCATCCGTCACGGAAGGTGCGAAGTTTGGATTTGCTACCTTCAACCCGCTCACCGTAGGCAATCGGCACTTCGACGAAGGCCAGATTCTGCGCCATCGCCCGAATGGTCAGTTCTGTTTCGATCTCGAAGCCGCTGGAAATCAGCTGCACCTCTTGTGCGAAACGGCGGGAGAAGATTCGAAAGCCGGTTAGCAGATCTTGAACGGGAAAGCGGAACAGCAGACGCACTAGACCCGTTAACAGTCGATTGCCCATGTAATGAAGAGGCCGGAAGGCTTCCGGCTTGCCCAACTGCAGGCGGCTGCCCATAACCATTTCGTAGTTGCACTCGGCCGCCAGAGCAAGAAGCCGGGGCGCCTCGGTCACGGGGTAGGTGCCATCACCATCGATCATAATAAAATAATCGGCATCGATGACACGAAAGGCGTGGCGAAGCACATTGCCCTTGCCGCGTTGGGGAGAATGGATCACTTGTGCGCCGGCCTTGAGGGCGACTTCGCTGGTGTCGTCGTCGGAGCCGTTGTCGAGAACGAAAATGTCCGCCAAGGGCAAATGGGCGCGACAGTCTCGGACCACTCGGCCGATAGCAGCGGACTCATTCAGACAGGGAATGATAACGGCGACTCGCATAGTTCTTTATCGGCGGGAGGGTCTCGTCTCGCAACGGGACCGGACGAAAGTCTATTTGGTTTTTTCGGGAGCTTTTGGCTTTTCCCAATCGCCCATCACATCATAGGCCTCATGGGCTTCGGCGTGTTTTTTTAATCGCGCGAGCCCCTCTTCCATATCTTTTGGTAAACCCCACATCATGAAATAGGCGACCAGCCGCCAGAAGCGGTTCTCGGGATAGAGCCCGTCCACGGTCCAGCTGACGATCACGCCCTGGCGGGGATGAGGGCGCATCCTGTACTCCCACTTAGATGAGTCAAAGCCAGGGATAAGAAGATCGTAGGACACGCTATTGGTGGCGGTGAATTGAGTGACCTTGACCTCACCCTCACCCAGCTTTTTGCTTTTCCACTTAAACCAGGAGCCTGCTCCCCATGCCGGATCGCTGTATTCCACCTCGTTGTTGGGATCTTTCGAAGCCCAAACGGACCATTCATTCCAGCGCTTCAAATCGCCCAAAAAGACAAAGACCATTCGATCTTGCGCCACCACATCGGCTTCTTTTTTATAATGGAATTCACGCGGAATTAAAAATGCAAAAATAGTCAGGCCTACGATCACAACCGCGATGCCTGCCGCGATCACTTTCCATAAACTGGATTTCTTTTCAGAAGTAATACCACACCCCGTTGTTGAAATAGGCCGTATGCAATAAACCATATGCCAAATTTAAAAAAAGGAAAAGGCCAGTCACCACGCGTGCGAGCCAGCGGTTCTTCTTGTCGAGCCATTGGTGAAGTCCATAAAACATGAGAAAGATCGGCAGCATGAGTGCGAAAAAACGGTGGGCTGAAATGAGATACTCAGAAGTGGAATTGGTAAAGTAGATAAACAGGAAATAAACGGTGAAGACCCAGGCGAAAATTTCGTTCCGGAATCGGCGAAGAACGTAAACTGTGCTCGCGAGAGCCAGAACTGTCCAAATCAGATTGAGAGTTTTGGGATCGGTGAACGTACTCCAGCCGCGCCCGACCGCGGCCCCAGCATGTTCAGCCAATTTCCAGCCGGTGAGTAATCCGACCCAGTCCGTGGGCGGGTGGAAAAAACCCCACGAGGCGCTTTGAATCTCGGGAAATAACCGGAGAGGGTTGCCGTAGTGCAAGCCGATGTAGCCCAGATAGGCGGCAAGACCGGCTGGGCAGACCAAGGCGTAAACTACAAAACGAGCGGCCAAGGTTTTGTCTTTGCGACTCTCCCAAGCCAGGTATAAAAAATGCGCTGAAAATAAGAGGACGATGGGAAGAGCGGTCACCCGCGCGGCACCGAGCAGCGCTGCGGCCGCGGCCACAATAGGCCAACGTCGTCTCTGGTGGGCCAGAAGCGCCGCGCTCAAGAGAAAGAGCATTGTGCTCTCGCTATAGAAGGCGTGAAAGCTATAGGCCCCCGCCGCCGTCAGCATGGCGAAAAGAATCCAAAATGGCGACTTCACGTCTACAAGACCTTGTAGAAAAAGATAAAGAATCATCGCCGCGCAAAATAGAAAAACCCGGTTCAGCAAAAAGCCGGCGTCAACCTCATCCAGCCCGGTGTAAGCCAGGCCATCCACTAGAAGGGGAAAGAGCGGCGCAAAAACAATATTGGGACTGCTGTGAGGATCCCCGTCGTAGGCGTAACCGGAAGTGGCGATACGATGATAGTACTCGGCATCAAAGCGAAAGAGGCTCCTCTGAATTCCCGAGTGAAGGTCATTCCCTTCACCTTTGGGAATCCACTCGGTTTTGCTCAATTGAATCCCGGCTAAAATACTGAACCATGAACAAAGAAACAAAATCAACGCCGGCTTAACGGCCGTCCGCCAGTTCATTGCAAAGCCTTAAGGAGATAGGTTAGGCCGACCACGATCGTCGTAGCCGACGTGACCAGAAGATGCCATCCCGGAATAGTGCCGAGAAGGGAGGCTTTGGGCTTGCCGAAAATAAACGCGCTGATGGTGTTCTGCCCGACCTTCTGCAAAATCAGGCTGAGAATCGTCATTTTAACAAGCAGAACGGCGGCGATCATCACGATCGTGCGCATCTCCGCTTTCGCGCTCTCCTGACTGAAAAAAAAGTAGAGCAGTATGAGAAGCGAATAGGACCAAAATAGCCCATCGAAAAGCGCTTGTTTGAGTTCGACCTTTCGTCTAACCACCAGTTAAAGCTTTCATAGTTTGAACTCCTCGAGCAGGGTCGGACGATTCAAGATCAGGGTGCGACCCAGCTCGTAGAGATTCTCTTTCGATTTGATGTCTTCAAGGTTGTACTGCACCATTACGCCGCGCACGCCCTCTTCTTCCCAGGCCACTATTAGAACTTCCATTCGGTATTCGCCCTTGGGATTGGTCTTGAGCGGATGTTGAACCTGTCTCAGCATCTTTTTTGTCTCGGGCGTCCCGCCGATGATCAGAACTTCTTTCAGGTCAAACCAAGGCTTCGGGAGTTTGCCGCTGTCTTCGAGTTGATGGACGTCTTCGCGCCATTGCCGTTCGAAGCGCTTCGAGAGCGGACCGTTTCGCGCACTCCAAAAATCCAAAATAACATAAGAGGCGGTCGAGACGGCGATAC
>JALHOQ010000243.1 GCA_022842925.1 Bdellovibrionales bacterium | reverse complement strand
GGTCGCTCAAGATCAGGCATCCGGCATTTGGCCGGCTCTCAATCATCCGATCACTCGAAGCAATATGCCAATCTGGTTTATTGCGGAGCGTGAAATGATGGTGAAGCCCTTTCAGCCCGACACCACCAGCCCTTTGAATGTCAATCCAACGGTAAAGCGCATCGGCTATTTCAATGAGGATCCGGCGGCAACGCTCCCTCCCCTTTCTTTCGTTTTCCTCACTCCGGAGCAGATCACCCTGCTCTCTCCGACGCATATCCCGACCACTTTCCCCGAAATGCAGGACATGTTGCCCATCGACGGCTCGGGAAAAATCCGCCCCCGCCGAACGGTCATCACCGACTTTGTTCACCAGGAAGAAGACGCGTATAAGTTTGGATTTCGCGATATTCGAATGAGCAATATCGCGCTGATTACCAACGCGAATAGTTCCAGTTATGCGGCGGGATTCTTTTTTCGAGGCTTATGGGGGGTGAGAAATACCCTCTACGATGCTATTTATCGTGCCTGTTGGATGGACTATCCCGGCGACGCAATCGGTCGCGATGCAAAGTACGAGAATGCCATCCCCCCGTGGGCCAACCACGTCGCCTTCCCGGATCGATGGATTCCTCCCACGGGAAGCAAGTTCTATAACGACCCCGACAGCGACGGAATCGACAACCGACCTCAGGGCCATGAAATGGATCGCAATACTCCTTATGTCTTTCATCTTCAGCGCGCCAACGGGGTCGCTCAACCCCAGTTGGTCTTTAGCGGTCTGCGGGTAGTGGCCGACTTTGATAGCGCGGCACCTCCTTCCAAGTATGATCTAAACGTACCGCGCTATCCCCACTCCGATGGAAATGTGAACCCAACCAGCGCGGCCGCACTCATCTCCACGGCGGGCCGCCGGTACCGATGGTCTGAGCAACAGCACACGGGTACTACCGAGAATTTTTTGGACACGGTTGAAACGGGGCTCTGCCGAACAAGATCGGGCACTGTGATTGCTTGCGATCCCGGAGTCTGTGAAAACATCCCGACCGGGGGCGGCGGCCCGGCAAATATTCACCACGCCGATGGGACCGAGACCTATCCACCGGTCATTTTTTACACCAACTTTTCGGAGCGGGGAGTCGACTTTCGCCAAGTCAGCCCTGACTACAGTTACAATAATCTCGGCGCCATCACTCATACCGCCTTGCCGACCACGTTTCTCCGGGACGAGTTGCCACCGTGGGAGATCAATCCGTGATTCGATCGGAATCGGGCATGACGCTGATTGAGGTTTCCGCCGGCCTAATCGTGCTGGGAATCATGGTGACGATGCTCAATAGCTATTCTCTATTGCAACAGATCTCCTCCTTGAAGCAAGAAAAGCAGTCGGCCTTGCAAGAAGTCATCATCCAAAATGTCGCTGAGCTGCACGGCAAGGGCATCGGCTCTTTTCCCAACAAAACCACGCCGGTGACTACGGGAAACTGCTTCGCCCGTTACTACACCGCTCAAGGCGCCTACCTGCGGGAAGCGCAGGGCACGCTTTCGTCGGCGACCTGCACTTCCGCTTATTCCGCCGACGCAGGAGAAATCAAAGTCTTGTTACGATTACGACCCAGTCTCTCCGGTTCGACGTCCTTTACCCCTGCTCAATTTTTAAAGCTGCCCTCCTACTCCAATTCGCTGGTGGAAATCGAGATCTTGGGCAGCTACCAACCTCCGAAAGGCTCACCCTCTCCGCCTCTTTCTCTAACGATCGTCAAACGCATATGAAGAAACTCAATCAAAACGGGCTGACCCTAATCGAGGTTTTGGTCTCTTCGGCGCTTTTCGCGCTCATTTCGATCTCCGCTTACAGCATGATGATGTCATTTGTGCGCCGCCAAGATCGCACCCAAAAATCGGCGAGCATCACCTTGATCATGAACTCCGCGATCGACGAACTCCGCCGACGCATTGGAAACTCCGTCGTGCTTAGCCCGCCCGAAGGCCTCGAGGTCCCAGCCGATGGTTTCTATCCTGGCATTGCCACGACCCGCGGCGGGATCTCCATCGTCGGTTGCACGCGGGAAGAAATCGATGGCGCTAATGAGCGGTTTTCCATTCTACGTTTCACCTCTTTCGACTACAAGGTCAGTCCGGAAAGCACCCGGCGTCCGTGGAACGACGCCAACTTTGCCTCACAGGAAGTCCGAGTCTCTCATCATCCCCCCGATTTTCGTCCTCCCCATCTCTTTCAGACGGCCCAGTTTGGCTCACCCGAGGTGCTCCTGATTGATGCGGATCGGCTCACGATGCGTCGCTTCAGAGTGACATCCACTGCGGAGGTGCTCAATAGCTCCCTAGACCCATATGATGATTTGCCAAAAACGGACGGCGGTGTTTCGCTCGTATTCGACTATCGCCGACTCAGCTTGGCGATGCCGACGGCGCTCAACGGCGCCAACCAAACGCCTAGCGGTCAAAACTACATCACCGGATCGTCGATTTACCCGGTGCATACGTACTACCTCTGCAGGAGTCCGGAAGGAAAAATCGTCTTAAAGGAGGAGGCTACGGGGAGAACCACGCAGCTTATCGATCCGGCGCCTTTTTTCCTCTCCTTATCGAAGTTTGAAATTCGTTTCCACGGAACCAAAGACTCCGATCGTCTCGAACACGCAAACTTTCAGCTTTTTCCTTACACCGACTTCAACCAGAGACTTTGCATCAATAATGTTTCTTTGGAAATCGAGCTCACCCCTCTTCCCGGATCAAGTTCGAAACCAGAAAATCTTAAAACACTGATTCCTCTGCAAACTTTCAACACCCGCCGACCGGCGGTTTGCCTATGAAGCGAAGTTTTTTCACGCTTGAATCCCGGCTAAAACCTCAACCGACGCGGCGGTAGCCTACCGCGATTTTCCACCACTGGCTTTGGCGGCCGGACGCCGCTTGGCCCCACTTTTCGCGTTTTTGGCCGGCTTCATCGCCGCGCGCAGTTTTGAGGGTGCTTTGGCCGCGGCCTTTACAGCGGGCTTCGACGGCGCAACCGGTCGGAGGGTAGGAGGTTCGCTGACTACGGGGATGGAGCTTGGCTCCGCCACCTTTGGAGCCACGGCCACCGCTTCCGCGATCGTCGGCTCTTCGGCAGCATCGGATTGGGGCAATTCCGTCAGGCGGGCGGCGATCAACCCCATCATAAAACTGAGTGCAATCGCTGGCCAGTGCCGGCGAAAATACTGCGAGGCCGGCTCAAGCAACTCCCCAAAACGGATGGTCTTTTGCGGAGCGGCCTTTTTCGAAATCGGAATGACCTTCGCCGGCTTCAACTCCGGAATCTGAACTTCACCCGTGGGAGCCAGATCGGACTTTTGCTCGGCGGCCTTTAATGCCTGGGTAAACGCGAGCGAAAAGGAGGTTTGGGGAGTGGCCGGCTTGGCGCTCGTCTGCTCGACCAAGGGGCGAAGTGACGGGTCCAAAACCAAGGGTTTGAATTTCATGGCTCAATCCTCCTAAGGAATCGAGGATTCTGTGCGTGCAATGAAGCGAATACCCCTTAGTTGTGCAGAGTCCATACCAAGCCTTGGCAGCCACAAAACGCCTTCGGAGAGTGCAAGGTTCATGGTCAGTAATGGGAAATCTAGGAAAAGCTGAATCGGCTAGGCTGCGCTAGGTGTTGTCGAAAAAACAAGCAGAAGTGTCTACCTGTAATTTAAAAAGCTTCCGCGCCTTTTAACCGATAAGGCCTAGAGGCCTTCTTTGATGAAGCATCGCCTTGCTCATTTTGCGATCGTTGTCTTGCTGCTCACCACGAGTGGTTGCGGGATAGGTTTGTGCGTTGGGTCGTGTTTAGCTGGCTCGGCTTCGGTGATACCGACGTTAAATCTCACGCCAAAGTGGCAAGGCTTGGATGCGAGCTGGGGGAGTGCAGCGGTTGCGGAAGGTTACCTTTTGGTGCGTAACGCAGCAAATGCGGTGAGCTGGGCGCCGACGGATGGAGAGATCTACACCGCGGGGCAAACAGTCAGTGGGCATTTTGTCGTGCTTTCGGGAAGCTGGACCACGGCTTCCGATACTTCCCTGACCAATGGCGCGACGTACTACTACCAGATTTTTTCCTTTAACGCGGCATATCAGTACACGGCGGGAGCAACGGCTTCAGGAGTTCCCGGTATCACCTGCCCCACAAACTACCTCGCGGTGGGTCCAAATACCGACGTGGGGGTCACCGACGCTTTTTGTGTAGCAAAGTACGAGATGAAGATCCTGGGCGATAATAACGGGAACCAAGCTTACAGTGCTGCATTTACCGCCGACTCGCGCACTTCGGGAACGCCGTGGGTGAATATCGATCGCAACCAATCGATCACCGAGTGCCAGGCATTGGGAGCAGGCTATGATCTGATTTCCAATGCCCAGTGGCAGGCGGTAGCCAGAGAGGTTGAGCTTGCGCAAAATGCGGGCAACTATCTCAACTGGAGCAACGGTTCCACCTCGGGAGCGAATGCGCTGAACCGCGGGCATTCAGATCTCGCGCCCTTTGCCGCTCTTGCCGCAAGCTCGGATAGCGATCCGTGCTTCGGGACTACCAACGCTAACTGCGCCAATAACCCGCACCCCGACTTCACCCAAAAGCGCACCCACGTCCTTTTGGGTGGAGATACTATCTGGGACCTGGCGGGCAACGTTGCTGAATGGGTGATGCAAGACATCTCCCCAGGTCCTCCGTA
>JALHOQ010000242.1 GCA_022842925.1 Bdellovibrionales bacterium | reverse complement strand
CAGCCACACACTCGCGCTCGGTCTTGCCCTGTCCCAGAATCACGGTGCCATGTTCGGAGCCGATCACGACATGGCTGTCGATCTTCGTGCCCTTACCGATCATGACTTTGCCCTTGAGCACGCTATAAGGGCCGACTTTCACACCCTCAGCCAGCTCCACCGTCTTTTCGATTATCGCCGTGGGATGTATGTCCACCGACTTCATTCGTTTCCCCTCAAGATTTGCTTGGTCCCACGCCCTGGGGACTGACCTTAGCCATGATCTCCGCCTCTACCACAAGCTGACCGTCTACCTCGGCCCGTCCCCTTAACATGATGATTGAACCGCGGTCCTTGACCAGCTCGACATGCAACATCAGCGTATCGCCCGGCAGTACCGGCTTGCGAAATCGGGCTTCGGAAATGGAAGCGATAAAGAAATCAAACTTGGGATCGCCGGGTCGTAAATAAGCCAGACAGGCCGCCTGGGCGATTGCCTCAATCTGAAGAACGCCCGGCATAATCGGCATTCCCGGGAAGTGACCGGTAAAATACGGTTCGTTGAACGTGACGTTCTTAATCGCGATGATCTTTTGGCCCGCACGCGAATTCGGATCCGGCCCTTTTTCCCAGCTGACGACTTTGTCGACCAAGAGAAAAGGAAACCGATGCGGCAACAGATTTAGAATTTCGCGGCTTCCGTACAACGCTTCCAAACCGTTTCCTATTTTTTGTCGTGTTCTTTGATAATGCGTTCCGTGAGATCGATTTCTTTTTTGGCAAACATCACCGCGTTTTCCGACTTCTCGAGGATCACGGTGTAGTTTTCCTTCTTCGCGATCTCTTCAATGATCGAACGCAGTTTGGTCACGATCGGCTGGGTGAGGTCGCGCTCGCGCTTCTGGATCTCCATCTGGCTTTTGCCGGCGAGCTCCTGGTACTTGCGCATTTCACCTTGCAACTCTGCCTGCTTCTTCATGCGGGCTTCTTCATTCATGGCCATTGAGCGCTTTTCAAAGTCCTCGCCCATCTTCTTGATGTCGGCTTCTCTTTTCTCAAGGTCCTTTTTCTTTTTGTTGAATTCGTCCTCGAGCTCTTTCTTGGCTTTTTTGCCGGCGCTGACTTCTTGAATCGCCTTTTGCATATCAACAAAACCGATTTTCAAATCGTTAGCGGAGGCACTAAAACCGATTACAGAACCGAGAAGCAGGGTTGCGATATTGCGCGTCATAGTTCAATTCACTCCTATATAAGGGCTCTCAAAATCTCAGATATATCTAGAAAGGTGCGCCGATGGCAAACTCGAAGTTCACCGGCGCCTCGTCGAAATCTTCGCGCCGCTGTAAGGGGAAGCCCCACTCAAAGCGCAAGGGTCCAATCGGTGAGAACCAACGGAAGCCGAAACCGACGTCCTGGCGGAAATCTTGCAAATCAAGTGAGTCATCCGCCGCACCAATGTCATAGAAGATCACGCCCTTGATTCCGGCCTCGGTAATCATCGGGAACTGCATCTCTAAGTTATAGAACAGTTGTTGGGTACCGCCGAACGGGCGCAACGCGGCCTTTTCCGCTTCGATCGAATTGCCACCATTGCTGCCAAAGGCTTCATCAAAAGCCTTCTTCGAACGCTTCCGGCGACCGACTGTGAACCACTCATAGCCCCGCAAGCTGTTCGCGCCGCCGAGGAGAAAGAGTTCATTGAACGGCGGCGGACTGTTGTCGTTCGAGGAAATAAATCCATAATTGAGATTGTTGCGCCAAACCAGATCCCAGAAAACCTTCTGGTAGTAGCGGAAGTTTGCGTATCCCTTTGTGTACTTCTGAGTTCCGCCCACACCGGCGTACTCAAGCGAAACGCTGCCATACATGCCCTTACTGGGCGTAAAACGATCATCGCGCTTGTCGTACTCCAAGGTCAAAGTGACCGAGCTGGTCGTACCGTTTGCGGTGTTCACAGGGAAGAGATCCGGGTCGCCACGCGTGTCATCCAAACGCAGTTCCGTTTCATCCAGCTTGTAGCGAATAAACCCATGCAGATAGGGAGCCAATGGATGCCCGATACGGGCGGCGGCACCCGCTTTGGTTTCCGAATAATAGGCTTCGGGTACTTCACGGCTCGAGCGGTAGAGATCACCGCCGACGGACCACTCGGTATCCATAAAATAGGGCTCGGTGAAGCTGGCTTTATAAAGCTGCTGGCGCTGAGAAAGATCGATCGACACGCCCAGCTTTTGCCCGCGACCCAAGAAGTTGATCTGATTCACCTGTCCATTAAACACGAACTTTGAATAACTCGAGTAACCGGCTCCGACTTGGATCGTACCGGTATTGCGCTCTTTCACCACGATATCGATGTCCATGATATCGGGCCGCCCTTTCGGCGCCTTGGTGTTGAAATTGACTTCTTCAAAGTATCCGAGTCGCTTCACGTTCTCGAGCGATTCGCGGCGACGGGTCTCATTATAAAGCTCACCCTCGACAATTCGCAGTTCGCGGCGCAAGACCTTGTCGCGGGTTTTCGTGTTGCCCATGGTGTTGATCTTGCCAAGATAAACTTTATGGCCCTTGTCAATTTCGAAGGTGATATCGACTTCGCGGTCCGCTTCGCGAATGCGGGTGCGTGGGATCGGGTTCGCGTAAGCGTATCCAAGATCCCCGTACTTGGCCTGAAGCGAGCGCAGGTCATCTTGCAGAATCTGGTAGCGAAACAAATCTTGCTCTTCGATCTGGGTGGACTCGAACAACTCGGCCCGTGAGAACAGAAGGTCGCCGGTGAAATCCACACTGCCGACCTTGAACTGCTCGCCCTCTTCAATGCGAACCGAAATATAGATCGCCTTCTTATCAGGAGTTACGTAAACCTGCGGCCGGTCGATCTTCACCTGAACGTAACCTTCATTAAAATAAAGGACATTCAGCATCTGCACGTCGCGGTCGAAAGCCTCTTGCTTATAGGCACCCGAGCCGGACACGAAACTGAAGAAGCCGCCCTCTTGAGTCAGCATGGCGCTTTTTAATTTGGCGGAACCCATTTTCTTATTGCCCATAAAGCTGACTCGCTTTACGCGGACCTTGTCGTTCTCTTTAATATCGAACTGCAGTTTGACGTTGTCGCCTTCGGCGACCGGCACGATCTTGTGATTCACGCGAGCGAGAAAAAATCCCTTGTCTTCATAAAGCTTCTCCAGCTTTTCAGAAGCTTCGCGAATCCGGCCCATGTCGAGAATCTCGTAGGGCTTCAGGCCCGCGGTCTCTTTCAATTCATCATCGTCGATCTCGTCGTTGCCCTCGTAAACAATCTCCACCACCGAAGGCTTTTCGGTCACGGTGTAGGTTAAAACGATTTCCGCCGTCTCCGAGCGATCGACTTCGATGTTGTAGAAAAATCCGGTCGCGAAAAGCTCCTGAATATCCTGGCGTACGATGGCTTCGTTATATGTCGAGCCTTCTTTGCTCACCAGCTTGGCGCGAATGGCTTCGGCTTCGATCTTTTTATTACCTTTAATTACGATTTTGCTGATCGCGCCGATAGCTGCGCGAGCATTGGTTTTCACCAGCGGCGGACGAGCCGGCTTGGCCGAGCGGGTGGCGGTTTCCTTGGTCGGACGCGGTCGAACCAGAGGTTCCTCGCGCGACTTCGCGGGCTGCGGTGCCGAACGATTTTCCGGCGCCGGGATCTCCCGATCGGCGCGACCCTTACGCTGTTGCTGCTCGAGATTGCGGTTCTGATTATCGAAATTCGGTCTAGGCGGTAAATCGTTCGACTGCGCATTTACATGCAGCGATCCAGCCAAGAGCACGCAAAGAAAAACAACATTCATGTGGCTGAAGAGGTTCAGTCGCTTCAATTAAGAATTTCCCAAGTCGTTTTAGACACTTAACCTTAAAGGCAAGACCCTAGCCCAAATCCGACTGGGATGTCAAAGCACGACACGCGCATTAAAGCTTTTTTACCTCAACCGAACACGGCCGATTTTAGAACACCCACTGCCCATCGGCCATCTTCACCGAGCGCGGAAAGCGCGAAGCGAAGCGGGTGTCGTGGGTGACGACCACCAAAGTTAAACCCATTTCTTCTTTCAGCTTGAAGAAAAGATCCTGAATTTTTAAGGAGTTCTCACTGTCCAGATTTCCCGTCGGCTCATCGGCTAAAAGAAACTGCGGCCGATGAAACAGCGCGCGAGCGATGGCGACCCGCTGCTGCTCACCGCCCGAAAGTTCCGAGGGATAGTGAGTTAAACGGTGACTGAGGCCGAAGTAATCCAAAAGCTCTTTTGCCCTGTTGCGGCACTCGTGGGGGCTTTTACCCGTAATGCGGCCGGGGAGCATTACGTTTTCAAGAGCGCTGAACTCGCTTAGCAGATGATGGAACTGAAAGACAAAACCCAGCTTCTCCGCCCGAAAGGTCGAGAGCTCGGCATCGCTTTTGGCAAAGAGATCCGCGCCTTGGTAGTAAACGGTGCCATGGGTCGGTCGGTCAAGGGTGCCCAAGATGTGCAGAAATGTGCTCTTGCCCGCGCCCGATGCACCTAAAATGCAGACCGCCTCGCCTTTGACGACCTCAAAATCCAGGCCTTTCAAAATATTTAAATGGCCGTAACTTTTTTCGATACGCGACGCGCGAATCATTCGTACCTCAAACCTTCCACCGGAGAAATTTTGGCTCCACGTCTGGAAGGCACCAATGTGGCGATGAAACAAACCAATAAACTGACCCCAACAATAGCGAACAAATC
>JALHOQ010000241.1 GCA_022842925.1 Bdellovibrionales bacterium | reverse complement strand
GCGACCGTGCAGGCGTTGGAAGATCGTAAAAATCCTATCTAAGTACTTTTCTTCGAATCCGATGCCATTGTCGCGAACCACCAGGCTGACCGCCGCGATGGCATCCGGTAGCGACGCCGGCTCCGAGCGCACAGTCACTTGCGGAGTCTCGTTTTTTTTGTGAAATTTCAACGCGTTGCCAATTAAATTTTGTAAGAGCTGCCGCATTTGCGTGGGGTCGGCTTCGATTGTCGGCAGTTTTTCGACGGTGATCGTTCCGTGCGACTGCTCGAGACGCACCTCCAGGTCAGATGTGACTTGGGCGACGATCTGATTCAAGTCCACAGGTACAAAAGGCTGAGCTTTGGTCGTCACCCGAGAGTAGGTGAGCAGGTCATTAATCAAAATAGACATACGCTGGGTCGAAGCCAGAATCCGGTTCAAATAATCGAGAGCCTCTTCCCCCAACGCTCCCGAGGCCTTGCTTTTTAAGCGGTCTGAGAAGCTCTGAATCTTGCGCAGCGGCTCCTGCAGATCATGGGCGGCTACAGACGCAAAATCTTGGAGTTCGCGGTTACTCATCTCCAATTTCCGAGTATGGATCGCGAGCTGCTCCTGAGCCATGACCCGTTCCGTGATTTCATAGCGAACTGAAACGTACTTTTCGGGTCTCCCGTCGGCCCCCATAAAGGGCACAATCGTAGTGTGAACCCAATAATAACTACTGTCTTTGGCGCGGTTGCGAATTTCGCCTTCCCACACCTTGCCCGACGAAATAGTCGTCCACATATCCACAAAGAACTCGCGCGGGTGATGTTTGGAGTTGATGATCTGATGGGTTTTTCCCAACAGCTCCTCGCACGAATATTGAGAAATCGCGCAAAATTTTTCATTCACGTACGTGATCACGCCTTTGCTGTCCGTAATCGCCACAATCGCGGCTTCATCGATCGCGGATTTGAGATGATTGAGATCGACATCCGACAAGCCCTTAATGGGCATCTTCGGCCTCCTCGGGCTCGGGCGAGTCAGCGGCCACTAGGCCGTACAGCCGCTCCTTGCGATAGAGAGTGCGGCGATTGATGCCGAGGACTTTAGCGGCTCTGTCTTTCTGGTTATTGGTTTGTCCTAGAATCAGTTTAATGTATTTTTCTTCGATCTGTTCCAAAGTCGGATTGCCGGCAAAGAGCTGATCCATGCTCTGCTTGGCCTGTACGATCGCGCTGCCCATCACGTCTTTTTCGTCCAAATACTCTTTACCTGAAAGAACAACGGCGCGCTCGATCACGTTCTCGAGTTCTCGTACGTTGCCCGGCCAGGGATGAGCCATAAGCGCGGCGAGCGCCTCGGGCGTGACGCCCTTGGCGGGCGAGCTGTTTTGAGCCGCGAACTTATTGACGAAATTTTCGAGCAAAAGAGGAATGTCCTCCGGCCGCTCCCTGAGCGGCGGCACGCGCACAGGTAGAACATTGAGCCGGTAAAAAAGGTCTTCACGGAACTTACCCTCGGCCACCATGGTTTTGAGGTCGCGATGTGTGGCCGCCACTAAGCGCACATCAATTTCGCGCAGCTCACTTGAGCCGACCGGGCGGATCTGTTTATCTTGAAGTACCCGTAAGAGTTTGGCTTGCAAGGTCAGGCTGATATCGCCAATCTCGTCTAAAAAAAGTGTTCCACCGTCGGCTTCTTCGAACAAACCTTTCTTGTCGGCGATCGCTCCGGTGAAGGAGCCTTTCATATGGCCGAACAATTCGCTCTCAAGCAGCTGTTCCGGAATGGCGGCACAGTTGATGGGAATAAAGCGCCCGTTTTTGCGCGGCCCCGAGTTGTGAATGGCCCGGGCCACAAGTTCTTTACCCGAGCCGCTCTCCCCATTGATCAAAACGTTGGCATTCGCACTGGCCACGCGTCTCACGGTCTGAAACACCTCTTGCATGGCTACGCTTTTGCCAATGATCGATTCCAGACTGAAGGATTTGTTCAGTTCACGTTTCAGGATTTTATTTTCGCTGGTGAGTTTGGCCTTCTCCATAGCCCGATGGGCCAGAAGGACCATTTCGTCATTTTTGAAAGGCTTGATGATGTAGTGGTAAGCGCCCGCTTTCATGGCTTCGATCGCCGTTTCGATCGTTCCGAAGGCGGTCATCATGATGCAGACGACTTGGGGATAATCGGCTTGAACCTTGCGCAAGAACATCATGCCATCGATCTCTTTCATTTTGAGATCGGTGATGAGAATCTGCGGGAGCTCTTTCTTAAATTTCACCAGAGCTTCCTGGGCCGATGAGTATCGCGCGACTTGAAATCCTTCTTCAGTCAGAAGATCACTGACTAAGCGGCCCATTTCGATGTCGTCGTCGACGACCGCGACCTTATGGCTGGTTCGCATATAGACTCCTTACATGCCACTTATGTGTCCGAAACGGCTCAATATTTCACGCGGAAAGGACTGGGGTCAATGGCGTTTGAGACATCTTTGCTTTTCGAGCCTCGCCGGTGAGACAAGAAGTCTCGAATTCGGCTCCTGGCTCGAACTGCAGCGCCTCTGAAGTTGGCGGGGTTCTTGAAATAAGTGGATTAACGAGAGGTGGATTCGTGTCCGGACCGATGCCAATTCGAAAATACATGAGCCTTGCGCCTAAAGTGATCGGATATGATCAGAATCTAGGGCAGGCCAGCGACTATATGCGAAAATTACATGTTCACCACTTGCCCGTAAGCAAGGCCGGCAAGCTGATTGGTGTGATTTCGGAACGGGATATCAACCTGGCCCTTTATTTTCGCAATGACGGCTTGAAGATGACCGTGACTGAGGCCCTGACCGAAAAGCCGTATTTTGCCCCGAGCGATATGTCGGTGCAGGAAGTGGCCGGCCAAATGGTGACGGGACGATTTGGTTGCGTGCTGGTGATGGAACACGGTCGGCTGGTTGGGATATTTACTTGTATCGACGCCCTGAAAGCGTTAGCTGAGAGCTTTCGAGACGACGCCCGAAAACCAGCGTAGTTTCACTCTAATTTCATAGGAGTAAAAAGTGGCGAAAAAGTGGATCGTATTCGTAACTCGGGTCAATGCTCGCGTCTTTAATGCGGAAACGTGGGACTCGGTGATCGAACTTAAAAACAAAATCGGAAGAGCAAAGAACAAGGAGTTAAATACCGGGAAGCCAGGAGTTTCGCGCGGCAAGTTCTCGGGCTCGAAAGGCGTTCATGGGATGACGGGCGAAAAAAATCCACATGAAGAAGCCGCCATAGAATTTGCCAAAAAAATTGGTGTTTATTTGTACAAGCAGAAGAACCTACATAAATTCGAAGATCTGACCGTGGTCGCCGAACCTAAGATGATGGGTCGGATAAAAAAACAGATGGATAAGCATTTGTCGAAGGAAGTGAAGTGGATCGGCAAAGATCTGGGGAAATTTACCTCTCATGAACTCGCGCTGTTTGTGAAAGGATAAGCCAATGGGGGGGGCGACCATTCGCTTTTTAGGTGCGGCGCAAACGGTAACGGGATCCAAGTATTTGCTCCGTCATAAGGGCCGCCAAATTTTGATCGATTGCGGCCTCTTTCAAGGAATAAAAGACAACCGACTCAAAAATTGGGAACCGTTTCCGGTCGATCCGAAGTCGATCGACACGATCGTTCTGACCCACGCTCATATCGATCATTCCGGGTACATCCCCCGCCTAATAAAGGAAGGCTTTCGCGGCAAAGTGCTTTGCACTCCGGCCACTTTGGCGCTCTGCCGGGAGCTCTTACCGGATGCCGGTTATCTTCAGGAGGAAGAGGCCGAGTACATGAACCGGAGAAAGGTCTCGAAACATCATCCGGCCCTGCCCCTGTTCTCACAAGAAGATGCCGAGGAGGCCCTCAGTTATTTCGTGGCCAAACCCTTCCATGAAGAGATTCGGATCGGCGATGCGTTTCGCATCCGCTTTCTCTACGCTGGCCATATCCTGGGTGCGGCTATGGTCACGGTCGCCATGGATGAAACCAGGATCGCCTTCTCAGGTGATGTCGGGCGCCCCATGGATCCGCTTTTCCGCCCTCCAGATCAATTGCCCCCCATGGATTATCTAGTCGTCGAAAGCACCTACGGCGATCGGACTCATCCACAATCGGATCCAATGGATGATCTCGCAGACGCCATAAATACGGCCTTTGGGCGCGGCGGTGTCGTGATTATTCCCGCCTTCGCCGTGGGCCGCACGCAAACCATTCTTTATTTTTTGAGCAAGCTTCGTCAGGCGGGGCGGATCCCGGATATTCCCATGTATTTGAATAGCCCGATGGCCACAAGCGTGACCGAGACGTTTTGCAACTTCCGCTCGTTACATCGCCTCAGTGAACACGAGTGTCGAGAGTTCACTAAAAATGTTCGCTTTATCCGGACACCCGAGGAGTCAAAAGCGTTAAATGAATCTAAGGAACCGCAACTCATCATCTCCGCCAGCGGCATGGCCACCGGTGGGCGGGTTCTGCACCATCTTAAGCAATTTATTCCCGATCCCCGCAATATGATTCTCCTCTGTGGTTATCAGGCCGCCGGCACGCGCGGCCGGTCCCTACAAGATGGGGCTGAGGAAATCAAAATCCACGGTCAGTTTTGGCCAGTTAAGGCTGAGGTGCGCGTGATTGAGAACTTATCGGCTCACGCCGACGGCCAGGAGCTTTGCGATTGGCTTAAGCCCGCGCGGCTGAACCTTAGGAAGGTTTTCGTTACGCATGGCGAGGGTCACG